>CAZHDU010000080.1:0-1516 GCA_964531535.1 uncultured Candidatus Saccharibacteria bacterium | reverse complement strand
CCTAAAAATCAAAAATATGTAAACTTGAAAGATGCACTACCAGAAGCCTACGAGCGTTTGGAAAAACTGCATGAAAACAAAGGCGCACTCCGTGGCTTGCCTACTGGATTTAAAGATCTCGACACCATGCTCTCTGGATTACAACCAGCTGACTTGATTATTCTCGCTGCTAGACCATCTATGGGAAAGACTACCCTCGCCCTAGATATGGCTCGAGTAGCTGGTGTAGTGCATGGAAAATCTATTTTAATTTTTTCTTTGGAAATGTCTTCGCAACAACTCGTCGACCGCATGCTCTCGGCTGAGAGTCGCGTCAACGCTTGGAATCTGCGCACAGGAAATCTTTCTTCCGATCGAGAATTTTCACAATTGCGCGATTCGCTCGGCAAACTCGCTAAGGCAAAAATTTTTATTGATGATACCGCTGGGAACTCTATCGTGCGTATGAAATCTCTAGCTCGTCGCATTAAAGCTGAAAAGGGACTTGATTTCATTGTCGTGGATTACCTACAGCTCATGACTACTTCAAAAACTTACGATTCCATGGTCAACCAAGTCACTGAAATTTCTAGATCTCTCAAAGGATTGGCCAAGGAACTCGACGTCCCTGTACTCGCCCTGTCACAGTTAAACCGTGCAGTTGAATCTCGTGGTGGCAAGCCTCGCCTATCAGACCTACGCGACTCTGGATCTATCGAACAGGACGCCGACGTGGTCATGTTTATCCACCGAGAAGACAAGGGTAAAGACGAAGCCGATAAAACCAACATTGCTGAAATTCTTATCGAAAAACACAGAAATGGACCAGTCGGGAAAGTCGATCTCTACTTTGATGAAAAGACTACGACTTTCTTGAACTTAGAAAAGAGTAATTTGAGTGAGTTTACTCCGCGCAAAGTCAGTGACGGCTTGGATGAATTTTAAAAAGAAATCAGATGGATATCATAGACAAGCTCACAGAAATTTTTAAAGAATTCCCAGGAATCGGCGAAAGACAAGCCAAAAGATTTGTGTATTTTTTGATGTCTAGAAATGGTGGCTATAATGAAAACTTGGCGCATATGATTTTGGACTTGAAAAAAGAAGTCGCGCAATGCAACGATTGTTTTAAATTTTTCCTTCGCCACCAAAATACTTCTGATAGTACCTGTGACATCTGTAGCAATCCAAACACCGACACTTCTCTCCTTTTGGTTGTCGAAAAAGATTCTGATTTGGAATCAATCCGCAAAAGCCGGACATACAACGGCAAATATTTTGTCTTGGGCGGGCTGGTGCCAATAGTCGAAAAGACTACCAAAAGCCGAATTCGCATAGAAGAACTCAAAAAGAAGCTCGGCGATGGTCTCGGAGAAATTATCTTGGCCTTTTCCCTCTCGCCCCAAGGCGACCACACCGATCTCTACGTCCGCGAACAGATTCGCGATATAGCTGAGAAAAATAAAGTAAAAATTTCCTCACTAGGCCGTGGCCTCTCGACCGGCACCGAACTCGAATATTCTGACAACGATACCCT
>CAZHDU010000079.1:0-1526 GCA_964531535.1 uncultured Candidatus Saccharibacteria bacterium | reverse complement strand
GGGTCGTCCATCTTTTCACCCAATTTAAATGGCAAGACTGGGACAGTCGGAGTCAAAATATAATCAACTTCTTCAAAAACTTTCAAGACTTCTTCTTTGACTTTCTCTCTCACCTTCACCGCCTTGTTGTAATAGGCATCATAGTATCCATGAGACAAGACATAAGTCCCGAGCAAAATTCGGCGACGAGCTTCAGCGCCAAACCCCTGCCCCCGACTTTTTTTATAGACATCGGCCAAAGTTTCTCCACTCGCGCTAAAACCATAACGAATACCATCGAAGCGAGAAAGGTTGGTAGAGACTTCCGCTGGCATGATTATGTAATACACCGCTAGAGAATATTTTGCATGTGGCAATTCCACATCGACAATCTCATAACCCAAAGATTTTAATTTTTCCAAAGATTGTTTAAAATTCTCTTGTATACTTGGATCCACGCCATCTTTGAATAGATGCCAAGGCACTCCAATTTTTTTCTGATCACTTTTAGCTCGAGGTGTTCCTTGAGGGACTCGAAGTTTTTCTGGAACAGATGTGCTGTCATCCTTGTCGTATTTCGAAAGTAAATTGAATAAAATTTCTGTATCTTCTACACACTTACCAAAAGGAGAAACCTGGTCGAGCGAATTTCCCATAGCTATAATACCTTGTCTGGATACTGCTCCATAAGTAGGCTTGAGTCCCACCAATCCACAAAAAGCCGATGGTTCGCGCACAGATCCGCAAGTCTCAGTGCCCAAGGCGACCAAGGTCATATCCCCCGCCAAGGCAGCTGCTGAGCCCCCAGAAGAGCCCCCAGGGACTCTGGTCGGGTCTATGGGGTTCCTAGTCACTCCATAAGCTGAAGTCTGAGTACTCGAACCCATGGCAAATTCGTCCATATTGGTTCGACCCAAAAATACTGCCCCAGCTTTTTTTAATTCAGTGACTACTGTCGAATCATAAACGGCCACATAGTTTCCTAAAATTTTTGAACCAGCAGAAGCAATGTGTCCTTCATATAAAATATTATCTTTCAAAGCCACCGGAATGCCGGTCATCTCTGTCGCCGTTCCATCTTGAAATTTTTTTTGAGCGAGTTCAGCTTGAGCCACAGCATCATCAAAAACTTCAAGGTAAGCATTAAGCTCTGGATTTTTATCTTTAATAACTTCGAGATAAGCCCCCACCAATTCTACACAGGTGTATTTCCCCTGCTTTAAATCCTGATGTGCTTTAGCGATAGTTAAATTTTTTAAATTTATGTCTGACATTTTTACTTTATAACTTTATGAACTTTATAACTTTCTACTACAATATTTTTTTAACTTTTAAGAAACCATCCTTGGATGCTGGAAATTGTTTAGTGATTAACTCTGGTGAAAAATTCTTTGCCTCTGCCGGGACATCCTCGCGCCAAGAATTGTAGTGCGGGTTTGAAGCCTGCATGTCGCCGACTTCGACTTCTTCGACTTGTTTAACGTAGCCCAAAATCCCCTCCATATCATGGAGCATTGATTCCTTTTCAGCCTGCGAAAGCTCAAGTT
>CAZHDU010000078.1:0-1585 GCA_964531535.1 uncultured Candidatus Saccharibacteria bacterium | reverse complement strand
CCCCGTCAAAAGCCAGCCCCGCAGAAATCGATTCGATGGTTTTGGCTTTTTCCCTACCTATGGGTATGGTCAAATATTTTCCAATCTTTTTAGCTATCGGTGTTTGCAACTTTTTACCACGCCACGCTATATGATCGACGACAGTCCGGACATCTTTGTCGGTCACCATTTGGTGATTAATTTTTCCAGAATTTGTCAGTTTCCAAGTATGGCGAATCATCCCCAGAAGCCCAGTCTTTTCGAGAACATCTGAATCATGGACCACCTTGGCCTCTAGGGTCTTTGGAGTGGTCGTGCCCTCATGAGATGCGACACACTCAGCGATACCTTCACTCTCCTCTTTTGAGAGATTAAAATTTTTGAGCAAATTTTTGACTATTCTTTTGTTTTGAGAATAATCGTAATCATTACCAGATGGCAAGGCGGTGTCGTGCAAAAATGCACCGGCGAATGATACAGCTTCATCGGCCCCAGTTTTTTGTGCCAAAAATTTAGCGACGCGGACGACCCGAAGCAAATGCCTATTGCCTTTAGACTTTCCGGCAAAGGCGACACTGTGGTCTATTTCTATGGCCATATTTTTAATTTTTAAAAGCGTAATTTTATCAAGCATAAAATAATAAATTAACTATATAATAATTTTTCTTTCTTTAAAAGAAAAGGGCTGGCGTTGGTTTACGACCGCGGCCAGCCCAATCTGATTACTCATCGTTGTTGTCTACAACGACATGGTTCTCCTTCCCCTTAGGAAATCCTTCGAAGATTTCCGAAAACAGCTGGTACATCTTGAGCGCTTCCCCCGTCGAGAGAATATGCCCTTCACGACCGTTACCCTTCAGTCGTTTTTCAACCACCGGATACGCACAACGAACCTCGACCCATTCGACTCTGACTCCATTTTGGCGACAGAGATCTTCGAGCTTGGTTCGGAGTGCATGGAGGTGAAATACTTCGTCTACGACCACGACTTCGGCATCCAACGAGAAGGCGTGGGTAATGGCCTTCTCGTAGTAGGCCCACCGAATCTGGGGCGGGTCTATCTGAGTGGTGACGAGCTCCGGATCGACGACGAGCTTCTTGAAGTCGTCGAGATCGAGAACCACGCCATTGCGCTCTCGAGCGATCTTGCGAGAGAGAGTTGATTTGCCGACTCCCGGCAAACCAGCAATCAAAACGAATGTTTTCACTTACTGTCTCCTAGTTTGGTTGAGTGTTAAAGAACAAAAAACTGGTCTCCATGAGACCAGTTTTCGAAGTCGAAATTTTTTATAGTAATTTTTATAGATTCTCCATACTATTATTTCGGCACCCTAAAACTAGCCTCTTGGCAAGGTGTAAATAATAGTAATAAGAAAGACCAGAAGACATCCTAGAAATGTCGGTCGGTTGAAAATTGAATTGTGTGTTTCCTGTAATCATATTTGATTAGTAAAAGTCTACTCTATCGAAAAATTTAAGTCAAACCCAAAAAACAAAAAGCCCCCGAGGGGGCTTTTTGCGGCACATACGTTTTTACGAATAGTATGAGTATAACCTCACACTCACAAGACTAGTATAGCATACTTGATTTAAAAAAGCAAGCCCC
>CAZHDU010000077.1:993-1716 GCA_964531535.1 uncultured Candidatus Saccharibacteria bacterium | reverse complement strand
TCTGTTATCTGTTATCTGTTATCTGTTATCTGTTATCTGTTATCTGTTATCTGTTGTCTGTTATCTGTTATCTGTTATCTGTTATCTGTTGTCTGTTGTCTGTTATTCTATTTTCTCTACATTTATGCTATACTACTACCCACTATAGTCTCATTATAATATGGCAAAAAAGACATCAACACCAGCAGAAATTCCGGTTCCAGAAGTTCCTCGAACAGGGTTGCATCCAGTAAGTATCGCAGAAGAAATGCGTACCGCATATCTCGACTACGCCATGAGTGTTATTACTGCTCGTGCGCTTCCTGATGCACGTGACGGGCTTAAGCCTGTGCACCGCCGTATCCTCTTTGCGATGAATAATATGGGTCTTACTTCTGGTGCTAAGTTTCGTAAGTCAGCAACAATTGTTGGAGAAGTGCTCGGTAATTATCACCCACATGGTGATGCATCAGTGTATGATGCGATGGTAAAGTCTGCACAAGACTTCTCATATCGTTATCCTCTTGTGATGGGTCAAGGTAACTTCGGATCAATTGATGGTGATGGTGCAGCTGCATACCGTTATACCGAAGCGAAAATGTCTAAGATATCGATGGAAATGATGCGTGATATTGAAAAGGATACAGTGCAAATGGATCCTAACTATGATGGCACCAAGAAAGAACCTCGAGTTCTTCCAACTGCTGTACCTAGTCTTCTTCTTAACGGAACTCTCGGTATCGC
>CAZHDU010000077.1:0-983 GCA_964531535.1 uncultured Candidatus Saccharibacteria bacterium | reverse complement strand
GAATGGATCAATCGGGATTGCGGTTGGTATGGCAACGAATATTCCTCCACACAACCTCCGTGAAGTGATCGACGCAACTGTTCACCTTATTGATAACCCTACGGCTACTACAGAAGATCTCTGTGAGCACGTGAAGGGGCCTGATTTCCCAGTTGGTGGTATTGCTTTTGGTCAGGCTGATATTCGTCAGGCGTATGCAACAGGTCGTGGTGGTGTGGTTGTCCGTGGTGAAGCAGAAATTTTTGAAACAAAGAGTGGCCAGTTCCAGATCATTATCACATCGATCCCTTTCCGTGTCGTGAAGAGTAACTTGATTGAGAATATTGCCGACCTTGTACGTGATAAGAAGATAGACGGTATCAGATATTCGTGTGGTGATCGATCTTAAGAGTGGTATACAACCACAGAAGGTTCTTAACTATCTCTACAAACACACAGAGCTCGAAAGTACATTCCATTATAACGTGGTAGCACTTGTTGATGGTATTCCTCAGACACTAGCTCTTAAGGGTGCACTTGAGGCATTCGTTGGTCATCGTAAGGAAGTAGTTCGTCGTCGTACTGAATTCGATCTTAAGCGCGCTCTTGAGAAGGAACATATCTTGCTTGGTCTTAAGAAAGCACTTGATCATATTGATGAGATCATCAAGACTATTCGTGCGTCAAAGGACACACCGGATGCTCATGCTTCTCTCATGAAGAAGTGGAAGTTCTCAGACATCCAAGCAACAGCGATTCTCGAAATGAAGCTACAGCGATTGGCTGGTCTTGAGCGTAAGAAGATTGAAGATGATTTGAAGGCGGTACAAGCTCTTATTGCAGAGCTTCAGGCGATTCTCAAGTCAGAGAAGAAGATGCTTTCTATTATCAAAGGTGAACTCGGCGAAATTCGTGAGAAGTATGGTGATGAACGTCGTACCAAGATCGTGAAGCATAAGGCGAAGGAGTTCAATCCTGAGGATCTTATTGCGGACAAGGAAGAA
>CAZHDU010000076.1:0-1751 GCA_964531535.1 uncultured Candidatus Saccharibacteria bacterium | reverse complement strand
TCCCTGCCCCCAAATGAAGATCCGATCCACTTTGGCGAACTACAGTCAAAATTAATTCTTCTAGCATCTTTTTATGATCCATAATATTTATAATTATTATTTCTTAATCATCTTGCTAGCCACAATGTCTTGCACTTGAGTGATGACTTCCATCGGTGTTGAGCTAGCCTTGATGATATAACCAGCAACACCGAGCGCATTACCCCGGTCAATATCTGCTTGTTGGTTGCGGTTTGATAAAACTAATTTTAAAGAATTTGGGGCGAGATTGTCATCATTAATTTTTTTTAACATTTCAAAACCATCCATTTCTGGCATCATAATATCTGACAAGATCACTTCTGGGTTAAGACCTGCAACTAGTTTTTCGATTGCTTGTACACCATTTGAGGCCGTATGCACTGCAAAATTGTTTTGACTGAATTTCAAAGCATACATATCCAACAAAAAGTTGTCATCGTCTACAATTAAAATTTTTCTTTTCTCTCCTTCTTCCATATATAAATTATTATACTATTAATATAAACTTTGTGCGACTTGTTTATTCATTGTCATTATTGAAACGATAAATCTCTCGATAAGGAATTACGCCTTGCATCGCTTTCAAAATAGCATCTTCACGCATCATGAGCATCCCCTTTTTGCGTGCTGTCTTGTAAATCTCAGCATTGGTTGGACTTTTCAATATTGTATTAATCATTTCTTGATCTACTTTAAACATTTCAAAAATAGCAATACGGCCTTTGAGTCCAGACGGACACTCGGGTGATGGCACAGCATCATATACTTCATTCTTTCTAGGAACATTGTCTAAAAATTCTCTAGGTAAATCTTTAAACTGTTCCTCGATTTGTATTCGCAAACTCTCTTCGATTGGTATTGCTTTTCTAGAAGCTGGATAAATCATTTGGGCTAAACGCTGAGCAATAGACAAAATCAATGTTGGAGCAATCAAATACGGGTCGACGCCCATGTCGACCAATCTCGGTACAGCACCGATGGCATTGTTGGTGTGCAAAGTCGACAGGACCAAGTGTCCAGTCAAAGCAGCTTGTATCGCGAGTTGAGCTGTTTCTTTATCCCGAATTTCTCCAACCATGATGATATCAGGGTCTTGCCGAAGAATCGAACGAAGACCAGTGGCAAAAGTATAACCGATTTCTGGTACCACCTGAGATTGATTCACATTTGGCATGTGATATTCTACAGGATCTTCCAATGACACAATATTATTTTTTTCTTTATCTAATTCATTCACCATCGAATACAAAGTCGTAGATTTTCCAGAACCAGTCGGACCAGTAACCAAAATCAAACCATAAGGTCTCTCAAGTGCTTCTTTGATCATGTTTAAATTAGTCTCCGACAAACCAATTTGCGACAATGGCTTGACTCCTTTTTCAGAATCCAAGACTCGCAAAACAATTTTCTCTCCATAATAAGACGGCATAGTTGAAACACGAAAATCTACAGAATGTCCATCGATATTTGCATTGAAAGAGCCGTCTTGGGGTTTTCGCTTTTCGTCTAGTCGAAGCTTGGCTAAAATTTTAATACGCGCCACTACCCCACTATAAACATTAACCGGTAAAATAATACTGGTCGACAAAGTTCCGTCGACACGGTATCGAACCTTGACCTTGTCTTCAGCGCGCTCGATGTGAATATCTGAACAATTTCCTTCGATAGCATTACGCAAGATAACCGCTACAATCTTGATCACAGGAGCATCTTCCACAATCTTGGCTTGT
>CAZHDU010000075.1:0-1810 GCA_964531535.1 uncultured Candidatus Saccharibacteria bacterium | reverse complement strand
TTCGCTTCGTCTTTTAAATCAACATATTCAAACTCGCGTTTTTCATTGCGAGTTAGGTCTTCCCACCCGATGAGGGGGGTTTTAACTCGGCGGCCTACCTTTAGGCCGTCAACTTTATGCTGCAAATTAACCATTTTAAAAATCCTCAGAAAATTTTCCGACAACTCGTAACATGAGCAAAGCACGAGTTACGAGTTACGGGTTACGGCCTTAAGACAGGATAGTAACGCTGTAATGCGTGTCACTGTCACGGTCATACCAATAGGTACTCTCATCCCCGTTAAACTCACGGAGGCAAACATTTTCTAACTCAACGTGGTCAAGCTGACCACTGTCAAGGAGATACAACATCTCGGGAGAATAAATCTCATTCTCCACAAACTCAGCGGCGATTTCATCATCACCGAAATAATCTTGAGCTAACTCAAGAAACCATTTATCGTTCATTTTAAAAATCCTCCACAACGTAGAAAGGCAGCAGTCTCTCCCAACTGCTCGGAAACTTTTCCAATAGCTTCGTCACGAGAACTAGCTCGGACGAAAAGCTCACAAATGTCTCCATCGGGGTCAGGCCAAGCTGCCCGATAGAGGATGTTTTTCCACGAGGAGGCGCAACCCCAATATGCACCTCCCTCATCATAAGCTCCGCAACCACTCATCTTGACACGGTGTACGGAAATTTTTCCACTCCCACTTTCGTAGGTTTCGGAGCTGTAACGCCCTAGCGGTGCGCCGTACTTACAACTTACGGCCTTTATTGGATATTTAGGCATTTTAAAAATCCTCAACAAATTGTATAAACTTAATTAAGGAGGCGTGAACCTCCAACTTTGCCGCTTTGGGCTTGTCAGCCCATGCTAGAAACGTAAAATGGAAACCCTTGTACGTTCCTTTGATACTGGCTTGCCAACCAGTACCCGTTGGTATTAAAACCATGCTAAAACCTCCCGAAATAAACAGATTACATTGTAACACATTGTAATCTGTTTGTCAAGTTTTGTTAAAAATCAATCACTTATCCGTGAACTTTCCACGTTTGGTAGAGACACCAAGCGTTCCACAGCGTAAGCCAAGTTATTGGTGAGTACCAAAGTGCGGTCAGTGGCCACCCGATACGTTTGCAGCTCTCGACTGCGGTCATGGTGAACGCCAAAAGGGTGGCGAACACAACCAAAGATAACCATAACATGAACATTTTAAGTTTCCTCCTCTTCAAGAGCGGTCAAAGTTTCCTCGAAAACTTCTAACCACTCAAGGTAAGTGTAAATCTTGCTCATCAAGTCCACACGCAGCCGAAGCTGCGACCCCTGCCACAACTTCGTGCTGTTGAAGGGGTACGGTTCACCCAAAGGGTAAGTCCCGTCCAACCCCAACTCTTCAAAAAGCAAGCTCAAAATCGACCCCGCATTAGGGGTCTCCCATGCTAGTTTGGTGAGATTGAAGCAGATTCCTGCTCGGGAAAAGGGGAAACCTTTCCCCTCAATAGCCATACCAATTAAGGCATGGAGAGCCTCTCGCAAGAGGCGGTTTGTTCTCGTGCTTATTCGCAACATTTTAAAAATCCTCAGAAAATTTCCCGACAACTCGTAACCCAAAAACATAACTCGTAACCTAAAAACTTACACGTTACCCCTAACTCGTAACCCAAAAACATAACTCGTAACACGGAACACGAGTGGAACATGGGTTACGGGTTACGGGTTACGGGTTACGGGTTACGAAAACCAAAGTCAAAACCAAAAAGCTAAACTTCCTCCTCCGAAGGCTCAGGCTCAGCGTTAATAATGAGTTTGTAGGCTTTATCAGCCAA
>CAZHDU010000074.1:329-2037 GCA_964531535.1 uncultured Candidatus Saccharibacteria bacterium | reverse complement strand
TCGAAGGTAGATTTGTGCCAGGGACAGATTTCTTGGAGGGGCGATTTGTAAAAGAGAAAGATGAAAATGGCAAGCCTACTCTCGATGTGGATATCATCAATTACCTGACTGCTAAAAATCTATTTTTCAAAAAAGAAAATTATACTCACTCGTATCCGCATTGTTGGCGTTGCAAGACCGCGCTCATATATTACGCGCGGGATTCTTGGTATGTCCGCATGTCTGATCCGAGAGTTAAAGAAAAATTAATTTCGGAAAATAAAAATATCAATTGGGAACCATCCCATATCCGCGATGGGCGCTTTGGTGAATGGCTCCGTGAGATAAAAGACTGGGCTATATCTCGTGAACGATATTGGGGCACGCCGTTGCCGGTCTGGATGTGTAGTGTCTGTGGTGGGCGACATGTGGTCGGGGGTTTGGAAGATTTAAAAAAGCGATCACCAAAATCTGGCAATCATTATTATGTCATGCGTCATGGTGAAGCTGAAAACAATGCCAAGAATGTGTATTCTTCAGATCGCAATAAAAATCATTTGACCGAAGTCGGTCGAGGGCAAGTCTTGCAGACAGCAGAACTATTGAAGAAGAAAAATATCACCAAGATATATTGTTCTCCATTTTTGCGAACTCGCGAGACAGCTGAGCTCGTCGCCGAGACTATCGGTTATCCAAAAGAAAAAATAATTTTTGATGATCGAATTCGCGAATTGGAATTCGGAGATTTTTCTGAGCACCCAGTCGATGAATATTGGGAATTTATGAAAGGGAAGACTTGGGATTTTGATACTCAGGTTCCTGGTGGCGAAAGTTTTCAAGATGGTAAACGCCGTTTCGGAGATTTCTTGTATGATATCAACACCAAAGAAAAAGGTGAAAGTATTTTGATAGTTTCTCATGGTTTGTCGGTGGAGCTAATCCCAGCTATTATCGAAGGAGCAGACAAGAAGCGATCGCTCGAAATTTTTCACAGCAATATAAAAAATAGAAATGCCGAGCTTCATCATGAACATGGCTTTGTCCCGCTACCACACAATAGTGATTATGAATTAGACCTACATCGACCATATATCGATGAGGTGAAATTGGTTTGTGACCATTCTACGGTCTCAGGTCAAGCTTGTGGTGGCGAGATGACTCGAACCAAGGAAGTTATGGATGTTTGGTTCGACTCTGGTGCGATGCCTTTTGCTCAAGACCATTATCCTTTTGAAAATAAAGAATGGGTGGATGGTCCCGGATATCCAGCAGACTATATCTCTGAAGCCATCGATCAGACTCGAGGTTGGTTTTATACATTGCATGCTGTCGGCGTGCTTATGGGACGAGGCAAGGCTTATAAAAATGTGATTTGTCTTGGCCACTTGCTAGATGCTAATGGTAAAAAGATGTCGAAGTCGCTCGGCAATGTCGTCGACCCATGGACGATGATGGATAAATATGGCGTCGATACTTTGCGCATGTGGATGTATTCGGTGAATCAACCTGGAGAATCTAAAAACTTTGACGAAAAGACTGTAGCACTACTTAACCAGCAAGTCTTCACTCTGCTTTACAACGTGCTCGCTTTCTATGAATTGTATCGAGATAAGGCAATTGAAAATAATGATCGACCAAAATCTGAAAATATTTTAGATCAATGGATTTTAACTAGGTTTGACCAGTTGAATGATTTAAGTGTAAAAAATCTAGATAGTTACAAACTTTT
>CAZHDU010000074.1:0-319 GCA_964531535.1 uncultured Candidatus Saccharibacteria bacterium | reverse complement strand
GGAACCAGTACGTGCGATTCGAGATTTCGTCGGCGATTTGTCGACGTGGTATCTACGTCGCTCTAGAGAGAGAATTAAAGATGGCGACGTTGACGCGCGTCAGACTTTGTATTTTGTGCTGAAAAATTTGGCAAAAATTATGGCCCCTTTTGCTCCGTTTGCTTCTGAAGATATCTGGTTGAAATTGAGAAATGAAAAAGATGCCGAGAGTGTGCACCTGGAATCTTGGCCGGAAGCTACAAAGGTTGATGTAAATATTAGTGAAAACATGGAGTTGGTCAGGAGTATCGTCAGTCTTGGGTTGGAAGCTCGCCAGAAA
>CAZHDU010000073.1:0-2124 GCA_964531535.1 uncultured Candidatus Saccharibacteria bacterium | reverse complement strand
CGGTCTTGCTCATGGGTTTTTTCGGGTTGACTTATGAAATCAGCTAGTTCTTGCCGGGACATCTCTTTAATATTTTTCACAATTTGGTTCCTGATTTCGGCAGTCTCAGCCTCCGCGATTGTGCTCCCTTCAGTGCGACCGAACTTTCCAAAGAGTTTTCCCATGAGTCGGGCAAACCAAAATTGGGGCTTTTCTTGGATGCCGATTTTGGAAAATATAGGCGAGATCACTTTGCTTTTGAAGCGACCGCCCCAGGTCTTTTCGGGCTGAAATTCTTCTCTCCCAACATAGTTAAAATGGTTGATTACCTCTCGGCCAATGGCAGCGCTTTCTGAGCTCTTGATATGAGATTCCCCCATTAAAACAAGCAGCCTCGGTTGACCATTGACTTCTTTAGTAAAAACTTGGACGGCATAGTCATCTTTTGCGGCCTTGTGTAGGGCTTCCAGGAGGTTATTCCGTCGACCCTGGTTGTCCTTAAATAGACCCGCACAAGAAATCGCTCCCGCGGAAAGCGAGAGAGGAAGAAACAGTAAAAGACCTGCTAACCAACCAACCATTGGTTCCCCAACTTTTCATGGGGTCGGTCAAGGTTTTTAGAATTTTTCTATAGTTTCGATGATTTGGAATTAGGTGTTGAACTTATTTTCTTTAAGCTTAAGATTGTCACATCCAAGGCCTCTATGATTTGATTTAGTTGCAAAACAAATTTCAAAACCAAGGAGAGCCAAGGATGGACTTTGAAAAGGATATCATCGGATTATTAGGTATTCAAGACGTTACTATCGAAAATATTCAAATACATCGTAAGAGCAGAACGGTCCGGCTAACGATTCGCCAAAACCGAGCCAGCTGCTTTTGTTCGAGATGTGGCTTACAATTTGATACAATCAAAGATTGGCAAAAGAAAGAGCTAAAAGCCCCTCCTTTGGGGATCTATGTCGACGTCAAGATTTTCTTTTTCCAAATGAGAGGTAACTGTACTGCCTGCCATTGCAGCGAGGTTGCCAAAGCCCTATGGATTCATCCTGAGTTTAAGTCTATGACTTGTGGATTTGCCGAGACCGCTGGGAGGCTTATGGAGGAAATTACATGTGAGGCAGTATCGCGAATTTTATTTACAGATTCGATGACTATGTGGAGGTTAGATCAGTGGCGAATGGAGTTTATGGAAAAGCGCCTCAAGTTACCTGAAAGTCTTGATGTGAAGTACTTAGCCGCTGATGAAGTACATTTTCGGACCGTTAAAAACACCCATAGGAAAAATATTTTTGATAAGCATTACACTCCTGAATTTGTGACAAATTTAGTAAGCCCAAAACATGGTAAGGTCCTTGCGAATTCATTTGGGCGAGACAGTGTGGCACTCGAAGATTGCCTGCTAAAACTGTCACCATCCCAATTGCTATCGGTTGAAAAATTTGCCGTAGATATGCATGAACCATTCATGACTGTCATCCGCTCGGAATGCCCAAATGCAGACATCTGTGTTGATCGTTTTCATTTGGCTCAAAAGGTCAATGAAGCATTTGATAAAGTCCGCAAAACTGAGTTTAAGAAAGCCAGAGAGGAAAACAATGTATTCACTAAGGACATGCTGGAGCCGCACCGTCGGTTTATTTTAGTGGCAAGGGAAAAAGACCTCACTCGAAAAGAGAGCAAGATGCTAGATAAACTGAGGGCCACCAACAAAGAAATCAACACGGCAATGTTATTAGTCGAATATTTTCACCGAGCACTCGATAAAAGTAGTGTTTTGAGCTTTCGAAAAGCACTGGCTGCGTGGTATTTAGTTGTTCGAGAATCAAAGCTCGAGCCCTTCTTAAAGCTAGCCAGAACCATTAGACGGTATCGCAAACAGATTGAGGCCTATATTAAGTCTGGCCTAACCACGGCTGTCGCTGAAGGCCTCAATAACAAGATTAAAACTCTTAAGAAAATGGCCTACGGTTATTCCAATGAAACCTCATTTCTACGTAAGATTTTACAAAGATGTGGATTCCTCAATCATAAATATATTCGAACTAATGATCTATTTTATTGTGTCACCCCGTGAATAATTGGAGAGGGCTAGCATGGAGCCAAAAAATGCTTGACAGTGTTGATTCATTAGACACTTTTTGT
>CAZHDU010000072.1:0-2235 GCA_964531535.1 uncultured Candidatus Saccharibacteria bacterium | reverse complement strand
ATCTGAAGAAACTAGATCCTCTTCTGTAACTGTAAATATTCCTTCCCATCTTTTTTCCATAGATGCTTTCTTAAGTATTTCGTTTACCTCTTCGGCTGTTGTAGATTTTTTAGAAATAAAAGTAACATCGACAATAGATCCCGCTGGCACTGGTACTCGAATCGAAACTCCATCAAACAAACCTTCGAGCTTGGTAAAGGCTTTGGTCACGGCAATAGCGGCACCTGTCGAAGATGGCACGATGTTTTGTGCCGCAGCGCGACCTTCACGCAAATCTTTTTTACTTGGACCATCGACAAGGGCTTGGCTCGCAGTGTATCCATGTACAGTATTTAAAATAGCTTTTTCGATTCCAAGAGATTCATCGAGAATAGCGATGAGCGGTGAAGCTGCATTTGTCGTACAGGAAGCATTTGAAGTGATATCACAAGTGCCAAACTTTTCTTCATTTACACCGAGCAAGATTGTCTCTCCTTTTGCTGTGCCGTCTCCTTTTGCTGGTGCCGAAATAACAACTTTTTTCGCTCCAGCATCGAGGTGCACTTTGGCTTTTTCAAAACTTGTGAAAAGTCCAGTTGACTCTACAACTACATCCACACCCAAATCTCCCCAAGGCAGTTTGATTGGATCTTTTTCGGCAAAAACTCTCACCTTCTTGTCGTCAATAATGATATCGCTTGTCCCGTTAGAAGTTTCAGTTCTAATGGGATGTTCCCATTTTCGATACACAGTGTCATATTTCAAAAGATAAGCCATATTCTCGACACTACCCAAATCGTTTACCGCTACAATCTCGATCTCAGGTCTATCCCAAGCAACTTTTAAAAAGGCTCTCCCAATCCTCCCAAAACCATTTATGCCAACTTTAATTTTCTTCATGCAAGTATTGTATCAAATCTAAACTAAAACAACAAAACAAAATATGCTATTATAAAAAAATGGAAGAAAAAGCCCAATTTATTCATCTGCATACCCATTCGCATTATTCCCTACTCGATGGGCTTTCCAAGCTTGAAGATTTGGTGGATTTGGCCAAGAAATTCAACATGCCGGCAATCGCTATCACTGATCACGGCAATATGTACGGGGCTATAGAATTTTATAAACTCGCCAAAGCAGCCGGCATCAAACCTATAATCGGCGTCGAAGCCTATATGACTTCGGGTTCTCGAAAAGATCGCACTGCCGAAGCCGGCACAGGCAAAAGGTATTATCACTTAATCTTGCTCGCCAAAAATCTGCAAGGTTATAAAAATTTAATGCAACTGGTGACAATATCCAACCTTGAAGGATATTATTACAAACCGCGAATGGATAAAGAAATTTTGCGAAAATATTCCGAGGGCCTCATTGCTCTCTCGGGTTGTCTCGGTGGGGAGCTTTCACAAAGTATCATTAGAAATGATTTAGACAAAGCTAGCGAAATTATTAAAGAGTACCAAGATATTTTTGGTAAAGAAAATTATTTCATAGAGATTCAGCGCCACCCATCAGTAGAAGACGATGAGCGGGTTCGTCTAGCTTTGATAGATCTCGCCAAGAAACACAATGTTGATATCGTAGCTACTCAAGATTCGCACTACCCTCGCACCGAAGATCATGATGCTCATCACACCCTGCTACAAATAAATACTCAAGGTGACGTCAAAGAAGGAAGTAAATTTGAATTCTCTGAAGATGATTTTTCATTTATGAGCACCGAGAAAGCTTTGGAAGTATTCAAGGATATTCCAGAAGCGGTTCTAAACACAATGAAGGTCGCTGATATGTGCAACCTCGAGCTCGAACTCGGCAAATGGGTCTTCCCAGATTTCAAAATTGAAGATGGAAAAACTCCAGACGCAAAACTACGCGAATTAGCTTATGCTGGTTTTACTAGACTCAATTTAAAAGAAACACCAGAAATCAAAGAGCGAGTAGAATATGAATTAAAAGTTATCAGTGACAAGGGATATTCGCCCTATTTCTTGGTGGTGGGTGACCTGTTGCGTTTTGCTAAACAGCAAGGAATTTTAACAACGATCAGAGGTTCGGTGGCGGGCTCGATGGTTACTTATCTGATCGGCATCACCAACGTGAACCCGATAGATTACAAAATCCCGTTTGAAAGATTCTTAAACCCCTTCCGTCCTTCCGCCCCCGATATCGATATGGATTTTGCCGACAACAGACGCGACGAGATGATCGAGTATGTAAAAAGTAAATATGGTGAAGACAAAGTAGCTCAAATCGGAA
>CAZHDU010000071.1:0-2314 GCA_964531535.1 uncultured Candidatus Saccharibacteria bacterium | reverse complement strand
AAGCCTCTCCGTTTTTTAGGCGGGTGTGCTTTGTGCCAAAGCCTCCGGGGTATGCCAAAACCAACTGGTCGTGTTGATAAATCTTGAGTTTAGGTAGCCACACCTTTGCAGGATTTTGTGGAGGTAGGACTCCTGGTTTGTATAACCATAAGCTGCCCGTCTGAGGACTTTGATTTTGTTGTTTAAACCCTCAGATTTGGCTGTGGTGAGCTTTGAGTTGATGTAGGCCTCAATATTACGTCGATACTTTCGAATTAGCTTTGCAAGCTTTCTGAAGGAGGTAAGACCCGCCTCTCTGACTAAACCATACCAAAGAATCAAAGACTTTCTAAACTCAATAACACTTGTTTTGTCCAACATTCGATGAAAATGCTCAACCAAAATCATTCCGTTTAAAACATTCTTATTTATCTCTTTGAGTCGATCGAGCATTTTGATGTCGCCTTTCTTTAACTTTTTTTCTTTTTCTACCAGTACAAATCGACGATGAGGAGCCAACATTTTTAACTGAAACTTATCTTCTGACTCTAGGGCTTTCTTAAACTCTGCTCTCCTGAGCTCATCAAATGCACCATTTACCCTCTCAGCGAGATGATATCTATCAATACAGATCTGTGCATTTGGACAAAATTTACGAATGGCCAGCATAAATGGTTCGTGCATATCAACTGCAAACATTTTAATTGAGGCCCTTTGCTCAAGCGAAAGAATCTTTAAACAAGTTATCAAAGATTTTGCATCCCGCCCAGGTGCATTCGAAAGAACTTTACCCTCTTTAAAACACACCAAGTTGGTTACAAATTTTATCTCTGGCTTCGTAATACTATCAGTTTTTGGCATGGTCCTAAAGTGAACCTCATCTGCACTCATTTTTGAAAGGTCTATTTCTGTTGGCAACTTCATAAGTGGCTTCATAGATTTCATTCTGTGTTGATCCAATGCCCACATAGTTTTTGAGTTCAGCCCCAACCACCTTGCAACAGCGTCGCAAGGCATTTCTTCCATGAGTCGACCAGCAAATTCACAGAGGGATATGGTCATATTTTGAAAATGTGGATGTACAAATGGAACCTGGGCAGAACGTACAACGTCGCCGCAAATGTGACACAGTCCGCGAAGTTGAAACAGATTAATTGTCACAAGAAGAAAGGCTCCTAACGGCGGCCCCTTGATTTCCCGCTGTTTCCACTCGTGAACATGTTGGATCGAGTTCTTGCAATGATAGCACTGGCAGTGCTCCCTTTTTTGCCGCACCGTGATTATGAGACTAAGATTTTCTCTGTTCTCTTCGATTTTCTCAATTATTACATCTTGCATTCCAAGCGAACTAATGATGACATTTGAAAAGTCCATCCATGACTCCCTTTTTTAAATTTTTTTTTGACAACTAAATTAAACTACAGAAGTCATGCCTGATGGACTTTTTTTTTCAAAAAAAGATGTTCCCTTAGGCTCAAGGGTTTAAAATCAACCCATTTGCTGAGAAAGCGAATCAATGGCAGCGCATTTAAGGCGACCTCCTCTTCCCTTGGTTTCTTCCTCTGCACATAGGCAGTTTAAAACATGTCTATGTACAGAGGAAGAAACCAAGGGAAGATATAGGCGAAAAGATAGAAAATTGTCGTACGGCAGCTGACGATGGGCGGCCGTAACGGTGGGTGTAGGAGGTAGCGCCTCCCCACGGCAGGATGCCTTTTGTATGAACTAGACGATGGTCCTAATGCAACGAATCCCCTTCTAAAAAACGGAGAGCCCAGACTCCAAAAGTTATTTAACTCTAAAAGTTAATCACTCCAAAAGTTATTCACTTAAAGATTGCCAACATCTTAAAAGTCCGGGCAAAATAAAATCCAAGTATGTCTAAAAATAAGAGTAAAAATAAAAATAAAAGCAAGACCCATCCACAGACCCATTCACCGACAAAGTCTCATCAATCAAATAATCCAAATACAAATTATCCGATCTCGTCTGGGCTAGAATCCCTAGACCAAAGTCCTGGTATGACCAAAGCTCGATTATGGGCGGGTGGTATCTTTGTTTGGTTGTTGGGGTTTGTGATTTTTTGGCTCACTTTGTATCCTTCGGTACCCGGTGGAGACTCAGGCGAGCTAATTGCGGGGGCCTGCACTTTAGGGGTGTTGCATCCGCCAGGGTATCCTCTTTACACCATGATTACACATCTGTTTACCTACCTGCCTCACGGGACACCCGCTTGGCGTGTGAATCTTTTCTCGGCGATTTGTACTAGCAGCGCTATGGCTCTGCTTTTTGCAACACTGGCATTGTGGACTAAGCGCTTAGCGCCAGCTTTTTT
>CAZHDU010000070.1:1891-2375 GCA_964531535.1 uncultured Candidatus Saccharibacteria bacterium | reverse complement strand
CTGAAACCATTAACTACAGAACTCAGCGCCCTGAACGCGATCCAGATCCGAGGTCGGCGTAGGCGCGGTACACAAGGCCGTCAGGGAGCACCTGGGCGGCTCCGGTCCACGCCGCGGTGTCTTTGATGTTGCCGATGTTGAAGTTGTATTCGGCACGGCCCCATCCGGTTTCGCGCGCCCAATGGGCCACGACCGAGACGGCGGTTTGAAGGTCCACGCCGAGGGCTTGGAGCGCCGCCGTTCGCGTGCGGGTCCACGCCGTTTGATCGGTGCCGCCGGTGCGAGACGTTGGGACGGTGCGAGCACCCATCAGAACCTCCGCGGCGCGGGCATGGCGCGCGCCTGGTCAAAGCCGTTGGTGGGCGCTGGGGGAGCGGGCGGCGAGGGCGCGAGGGCGCGCGCCAGCACGGTCGAGAGCACCACGCCGAAGGTCGTCAGGATGAGGCCGTCTCGAAGGGCGTTACGCACCGAACACCTTGGCGAG
>CAZHDU010000070.1:0-1881 GCA_964531535.1 uncultured Candidatus Saccharibacteria bacterium | reverse complement strand
GCACGCCGAGGGCCTTGGCGGCGGTGCTGGAGCCCGAAGCGCTGCCGGTGGTGCCGGGCGGCGAGGAGGCCCATGCGCTTTCGAGGCGGGCGCGCATCGCTTCCGCGCCGATCTGCGAGGCTTCGATGCTGAGCTCTGCGTGTACGTGATCGTCGTGGGGCGACGGGTACGGGGGGCTTCGGTAGTCTTCGAAGCGCGTCCCGATGGGCGACGAGGACCATTCGAGGCGATCCCAGATGACGAGCTGCACGCCGATGTGTTGGGCGTGCTGCACAAGCCAGTTCGCGAGGATCGCGCCGGGCGCGCTGCCGACGGGGCGGACCTTGAAGTCACACGCGCGGCCCTCTTCGTGAACGTCGCGACGCTGGCCCACCTGGTGGTTGCGGCTGGAGTCGCGCGCCATCCCGTTGCCCGTGATCGGCGGGAAGTGCGCGATGATCCAGTTGTAGAACTCTCGCACGGCGGGCGTGATGGGGAGCT
This sequence comes from uncultured Candidatus Saccharibacteria bacterium, assembly GCA_964531535.1. Taxonomy (GTDB): domain Bacteria; phylum Patescibacteriota; class Minisyncoccia; order Phycocordibacterales; family UBA9973; genus UBA9973. The sequence continues at coordinate 1,401 of CAZHDU010000070.1, read as the reverse complement.
GGGCCGGTTGGCCTGGCTGAATCACGCTGCCCTGGTTGTTCTGCACGCGGGCGCTTTCGCCTGCCGCGCGGACGCTCGGGGGAGGGCTCCACACCATGGCTCAGAACCTCCTGGGGGCGGCGTTGATCGGGCCGAAGTCTTCGAGGCCGGCGGGTTCGTTGAGGTGCGCGTGGGCGGCGTTCCACTGCTGGAGCGCGCCGCGCGTCACTGTGTCGAGGTAGCCGTTGACCGACATGGAGCCCGGCGCGACCGTGAGGCGCATCGCCTGCGGCGCCCAAATCTGGAACGCTCGGATCGCGTCTTGGGTGCCCTGCCCGAACCGTGTGTTGATCTCGGGTCGCAAGAACTCCCCGAGGTCAAACGCGCTGCTGAACGCCGTCTGCGGGCTGGTGTTGAGCCACGACGCGAGCACGCGTTGATAGAACGTGATCGAGCTCGCGCTGAGGTTGATCGTGCCGGGTGCGGGCGGTGCTGGCGGTGGAGGAGGCGGGGGCGGTGGTGCGGGAGCGCCGCCGATCATGGGGCCGTAGACGGGTTCAAGCGCCGCAAGGGTGGAGGGGCCAATTGCGCCGTCGACGGTGAGCGATCGCGGTTGCCACGATGGATGGGATGGCGCGCTGGCGTTGTAGCCCTGCTGAAACGCCGCGACGGCGGCGGGCGTGGGCTCTGCGGCGGGCTGGTTGTAGTAGTCCTGGCGGGCGTTCCAGAGCGCGCGGATGCGGAGCCACGTTGCGGGCTGCGTCGCGCGGATGTTGTCGTTGTACGCCTGCGCCTGAGAGCTGCCGGGAGTCGGCGGCGCTGGTGGGCCCGGGGGCGGCGGAGGCGGTGGAGGGGGCGGGGGTGAGCTGGGGAAGCGGGCCGCGTACCACGAGGCGTATTCGGCGGGCGTGCCGTCGAACGCAATCGAGCCGTCGGGGCCGTGCACCTGCACGCGGCTTGCGCCCGCGAGGGTGTAGGCGATGGCCTCTCCGCCGCCGGGGAGCGCCTGGCGCGAGGTGACGACGGGCGTCGGGGGCGGGGGCGGGGGCGCTGGGGGCGGCGGGGCGTTCGAGGAGGTGACGGCGGGCGGCGTCGCCGTCGCGCCGAAGCGGGCCGCGTACCACGACCGAAACGCGGTCGCGGTGTCGTCAAAGAGCACGTCAGAGCTGGTCGCGCTCTGCACCTGCACGCGCCGCACGCCAGCGGCGTCGTAGACGATGGCGACCGTGTTGTCTGGCAGAGTGGCTTGACCGATCTCCACCACGGAGTGCGTCTGCGCGCCCGTTCCGTGGCCTGGCGTGCCGGGGGTGGGCGTCGGGCCGGGCGGCGACGCGGCGGCGCTGGCGGTGCCCCCGAAGGCCAGCGCGGCGAGTCCTGCCGCGCCGATGGCGGCGAGTGCGAGGGCACGGCGCGGGATCATGA
>CAZHDU010000069.1:0-2405 GCA_964531535.1 uncultured Candidatus Saccharibacteria bacterium | reverse complement strand
GCAGTCCAATTCGTAGAGTCAGAGCTTGGGTCTGTTGCGTTTGTGCCTGCGGTGTTTCTGCGATACGTTTGCAGGTTTACCGGGCTGATGACAGCGGCATATTGAGCGTAAGCCGTTGTCCCGCTGAACACAGTAGCCCCCGCCGCAGCCGCAGCCGCCAGAGCAGCCCCAACACTTGCATTGAGCTCAGCCGCAGTAATGGTGACAGGAGCCGCGCCAAGGCTCGTGAATTGCGACTGCAACACTGTTTTAATCAGGCGAACATGATCATCCATTGATGACTTTGGGTCGCTCCCAGTTGGATTTGTCGTTACAAGTTGACTGATGTAAGATGCTGATTCACGGCCCATTGTGTGGCTCCAGAAATGAAAAAACCCGCACTTGGCGGGTTATTGGGTAAACATGGATAAGACTTTAATGCTTGCTATCAGCGCTGCAATTACGCCTTTTGCTGGCTATGTGCTGTGGGTGAAAATTGCAAGGCCATGTGCAAAAAAACTGCTGTCCTATATTCCAGAAGGAGCGTTTAAGGACACGCTGACAAAAGACAGGGGCGGCATTTACTGATTCAATGCAAGCCCACCAGAAGCGCCCAAAATACCCATTGACGGGCTAAAAGCTCTGATGTTGTCCGCCAATAGCCCAGCACTGGCTGGTCGCTTAGCAAGCAGCGCGGCAAAGGCTTTTTGTGCTGGCGCTGAATAGGCACCAGACCCGGCCAGCAAGCCAAGCGGGATAGCTGGATTTACAAAACCAGATGCAATAGCTCCGGTGTTGTTCATTAACCGTCCAGCTGTTCCGCTGTCTGGATATTTCAAACCCATCACAGACTTTCCAGCTTCGCTTAGGTCTTGCATCAATGCATTACCCTCAGCAAACCGCGCTTTATCTTTTGATTTATCCAGCGCTTTAACTGCGTTCTGAAGTTGCGCAGGAGAAAAAACGCCATCTTCCGCGCCAATACCAGCAGCCGCACGCTGAACCCGCTTAAAGTTTGCCCAGCCTGTGTTAATTGCCTGTAGTTCTCTGGCGTAGTCTGGATTACTGCGCTGCACCAACCCACGAAGGTTTGATTGCAATTCTTTCAGGGCATCGCCAAGAAGTCGCGCATCAGGGTCTTGGGACATGCCAAACCGCTTAATTTCACTGCCAAGGTAAGACTCTGTATCTTTCAGGGTTTGGCCCGTCATTGCATTTTGGCCTTGAAATTTCCCAAGAACTCGGTTTTGAAGAATCTGATCAAATTTGGCCGAAATTTTTGGGTCTAGCGCACCTTCTGAAACCATTGTTTTAAGGCTTCCGACCTTTTGCGAAAATTGGTCATCTAGCTGAACCGTGAGCTTCGGCAAAAGTTTTTCGTAAGCATCGCCAAGTGCTGATTGAACATGGTCGACAGCTTCGCGGCCAACTTTCACTTGCATTGGCAATTTTTCGCCAATGGGTTCAAGCGCTCGATTAAAAGCAGCACGGTTTAACTGTTCGCCGCCACGCCGTTGCGCGTTTGCAATAGCATCACCCACGATCGGCAAACTGGTTGCACGTGATTCTGCTTTTGCAAAGTTGCCGCCAAGAATTTGCCCAGGCGTAGGGATAACGCCTGCGTCCATCAGCATCTGAACTTGCTTATTGACGTTTGGCTTTACTGCGCTTGCAAATGCATTTGTTAGCTTTTCGCCAACCTTGCCAGCAACGCCACCCACCGCCATATTTTGCAAAACTTCGCCAGTTCCTTCGGTTGTTGGCGTAGCTGCACCCATAGCAACCCCTGAGCCGACAGCGCCTAAAGGCCCCATAAATGCGCCCGGAATGATGTTCCCGGCCATTGATCCAATAGAACCCGCCGTGGTGTTCATCAATGGCGCATCTAGGCGTTTTTGCTCTGTGATAGCCGCTTGCCCTTGCGCCTTGATATCAGCCGCTGTTTTCCCGCCAAATGCGCGACTGATTGCCTTCCCACCAGGTATAAGCGCCTCAAGACCAGCCGCAGCTTCATCAAGTCGCTGCTTTGCTCCTGTCGCAAAATCAGTAACGCCCTTGCCAAGACCAGCCGCCGCACGGTCAAACGTACTCATGCCATCTGTGGGGTTAGGTGGCTGCTGTGGTGATGGCTTTGGAGCTTGGGCAAACTGCTTTTGTGCAAATGCCAATGCTTGTTCTTGCGTAGCTCCTTCTGGCGCAGTTATTTCAAACCTCTGACCATCTGGCGCAGTTATTTCAAATCGTGCCATTTGCCGCCCTATTGAATTGGCTTGATAGACCAGCCGCCAGAAGATGTAGATTGCGGCACTTGATTTGCGTATCGGTTTTGAATCTCACGCAATGTATTGAGCGCCGCCTGTCTGGATTTAACGGGGGCCATTGGGTTCGCAATATCGCCAGCCGCCTTTTGGTAAAGCAAACGATCC
>CAZHDU010000068.1:1468-2529 GCA_964531535.1 uncultured Candidatus Saccharibacteria bacterium | reverse complement strand
CAATCTTTATAGGTCCGATGGTCTCCAGTATCCCAGAAGCGAATGGTTTGTTCTCTGTGGTTGCAATTATTTTACTTTTTGATGCGATTAGAAATAGTGGCTTTGCAATAAACAGAGTCAACGAAAAAGTAGAGAGAGAGGCGATTATAAAATTTATTACAAATTCTATTATATTTGTAATTGGATTTTTTTTAATAAGAGAAAACGCAGCACCTATGTCACTCGCGATTGCTTATGCAGTTGGTGGCGTAGTAGGTACGGTTCTGGTATTGGGGCTTGTCAGAAAAACTATTTCGGAGTTCAAGGCTACAATAAACAAAGAGGCTATTGAATCAGTAATAAAAACAGTGGTGCCATTCACTGTAATAGCTCTTATGGGTAGTATATTGGCAAACACAGACATATTCATGCTGGGTATATGGAACACACCAGGAGATATAGGTATGTATGCTGCAGTTCAAAGGTTCTATCAATTTATCGCGGTTATGCCTGCAATGATAACCACAGCCACCCTGCCACTCATGTCGAAACTCGCTATCAGTGATAATAATAAATTAAAAACAACCGTAGAAAAAATTCTAACAATTTTTATGATGCTCAGTATTCCGATAGCCCTCGGTGGAATTGCATTAGGAAAAGAGATTATTCTTTTGACTTTTGGCTCAGGATACATACCGGCAGTACCTGTGTTTTATATAGTTTTGATTATGTCACTCGCAGCCTTCCCTTCTATTCTATTTGTAAACACTATATTTGTATACAACAAACAAAAGAGTCTAATGCCGATAAACATGCTTGGTGTAGTCGTGAATGTTGTTTTAAACTTTATATTAATACCAAAGCTTGGTATTACCGGTGCCGCTTTGGCCACTCTGGTGTCGACTTGGGTTATTGCTTGCGTCACTTGGTGCAAAATGAAAGAGATAAATGATTTCAAAATCTGGCCATCTATAAAGATAGTCTCATATCCTGCATTAATAATGTTGCTGGCAACTTTAGCGTTTAAATACTTGGGAATTGGTGTGCTCCAAAATATAATAATCTCTGCTATAATCTACTTT
>CAZHDU010000068.1:317-1458 GCA_964531535.1 uncultured Candidatus Saccharibacteria bacterium | reverse complement strand
CCCATTTGAAAAAGGAACTATCGAATACTTGCTTTTTGCTAAAAACTGGGTAGATACGGTGCAATGGCATTATGAGGATATAGTGAGAGATCCAAATATAGATCCTGGAGCTTCTTTAGATTTAAAAAGAAAACTTTCACCGAATTAAAAGATATTATAGGCATACAGTAGAAAATCAAGATGAAAAATAATACAAATAAAACCAAAGGAATAATATTAGCGGGTGGTAGTGGCACTAGGCTCTATCCCTTAACCACCGCTATTAGTAAACAATTGTTGCCTGTGTATGACAAACCAATGATATTTTATCCATTATCGATACTAATGCTCGCTGGTATCAGAGAAATCTTGATTATTTCAACTCCACATGATTTGCCCAATTTCCAAAAACTTTTAGGTGATGGCGCAAATTTTGGAATAAAATTGTCTTATGCTGAGCAAGCATCTCCAGATGGTTTGGCTCAAGCTTTTATTATCGGTGAAAAATTTATAGGCAGCGACAATGTGGCTATGATACTTGGTGATAATATTTTTTACGGTAATGGTTTAGTTAATCTCTTAAAAAAAGCCACTGAAAATAAAAGCCGAGCGACAATCTTTGGATACTATGTAAACGACCCTGAAAGATTTGGAGTGGTTGGTTTTGATAAAGATGGCCAGGTCACTTCCATTGAAGAAAAACCACAACAGCCAAAATCCAACTACGCTGTCACTGGTTTATATTTTTACGACAACAGGGTTGTCGATTTTGCTAAAAAAATTAAGCCGAGTGGTCGCGGAGAACTCGAGATAACAGATATTAATAAATTATATTTAGAAAATGACAACCTGGATGTAGAGCTACTAGGACGAGGTTTTGCTTGGCTAGATACTGGCACCATTGGCTCCCTCATGGATGCTAATGATTTTGTCCGAATTATTGAGAAAAGACAAAATACTAAAATTGCTGCCTTGGAAGAAATCGCTTTTAAAAATGGTTGGATAACTAGGGATGAATTAATGGGTATTGCACACCAATTCGAGAAATCCGAATATGGGCAATATTTGATACGAGTTGGGAACGAAATTAATCCAGAAAATCAAAAATACTTAAGGCTTAAAAAATAATGAAGATTACTCCCACAAGAATTAAAGAAGTTTT
>CAZHDU010000068.1:0-307 GCA_964531535.1 uncultured Candidatus Saccharibacteria bacterium | reverse complement strand
AGATGAAAGAGGTTGGTTTATGGAAACATATAACAAGAAGAAATTAGCTGAACTAAATTTCAATGTTGATTTCGTCCAAGACAATCATTCTTTTAGTAAAAAAATAGGAACACTAAGAGGTCTACATTTTCAAAATCCTCCCCACCCTCAAGCTAAGATAACATATTGCACCAGAGGCGCAGTCTTGGACGTAGCAGTAGATTTAAGAAAAAATTCACCAACCTATAAACAATGGGTGGCTGTCGAATTAACGTCGGAAAACAAAAAGCAACTTTTTGTGCCTCGCGGTTTCGCCCACGGCTTTATC
>CAZHDU010000067.1:0-2656 GCA_964531535.1 uncultured Candidatus Saccharibacteria bacterium | reverse complement strand
TTAGTGCTATGCATATGCACAAAAGCCAAATGCAAACCAAGGGATATATAAATCTTGTTAGTAATAAAGCTCGGGCCTTTGGTACTTTGATTGGTGCTGAATATGCGATCCCGCTCTGGGTCAATGATCCTATTGTGCTCGACAGTATCGCTACGCTCGATGTCTCTGGACGACACTATAAATAAAATTTTATGGTGAATAAACAAAAATTAAAAATTGGTATTGTGTGTTATCCATCAGTAGGCGGGAGTGGAATCGTGGCTACGGGGCTCGGGGCGGAACTCTCGCGCCTCGGGCACGAGGTGCACTTTATTAGTTACGAAGAGCCTTTTCTTTTGGATAAATCTTTGCCGAATGTTTTTTTTCACAAAGTAGACCTCAATGGTTATGCTTTGTTTAAATACCCAGATTATACTTTGCCACTGGCAGTGAAAATGGTGGAAGTTGGCAATACATACAGCTTAGATATTATGCATGTGCATTATGCCGTACCGCATGCTACCGCAGCACTTTTGGCTAAAAATATTGCCAAGGCTCAACAATTGCATTTTCCTAGTGTGGTTACGACTTTGCACGGCACAGATATCACTTTGCTGGCACGAGATAAAAACTTGATGCCGATCATAAAGTATTCGATCGAAGATTCTTGTGGAGTTACGGCAGTGTCCGAGAGTCTGAAACAAGACACTTTAAAAGCTCTCAGTACAAATAAAAATATAAAGGTCATCCACAATTTTTATAATCCTAAAAAAATCACCAAAAATAGAGATGAGGTAAGACGTAGCCTAGGTCTATCCCCAGAGGATTTTGTAGTCATTCATCTTTCAAATTTACGAGAAGTAAAAAGAATTCCCGATTTGTTGCAAGTCATTGCTCAATTAAAAGATGAGCCACATCTAAAACTATTGATTTTAGCTGGTGGAGATTTTTCTACTTATTTACCACTTGCTCAAAAATTGGGTATTGAAGATAAAATAATTATTCAAAAAAATGTTATTGATGTAGAAAATTACATCAACGTAGCAGATATCGGACTTTATACTTCAGGTGAAGAATCTTTTGGTATGGGTATTTTAGAGACTATGTCATACGGTAAACCAGTATTGGCTACCAACGCAGGAGGAATATCGGAATTTATGCAAGATGGTCAGACCGGGTTTTTGTTTAACGTAGGAGCAGTGGATGATTTTGCCAAAAAACTTTTGGAACTTTTGAAAGATAAAGAATTGGTAAAAAAACTTGGTGACAATGCACAAATACGAGCCTCCTCTGATTTTGCGGGAGAAAAAATCGTCGCTGAGTATATCAAATATTATTTAGAGATATTAAAAAGAGACTAGTCCTACTAGTTAAAGGCTAGAAGAATAGAAGGGGAATTCATTAGAAAGAAAAATGTCCCAGTCAATGTGATCAATAATAAGCCAAAAAACAAGTGTTTGGTGTGGTGTCTTTGGTATTCTTTAGAAAAGACTAAAATCATAGCAACTAAAATAAGCCCAAAGATTGTCCCATATACTATTTTAATAGTATTGGTTGGTTGTACGGCTAGACGCATATACCAATTTGACATAGATCCTTGGTTTGTTGCCGCACTACCTAGTACTTCTTCAGTTGCTTCTAAATTTTTGGCGCTAATAAATTTTTCATTACTTTTATCTATTTCTTTTATGATTTTGAGAGGTGCAGTCGTTTTAGTTTTTGGTGCAGGGGAGTTTGTAGTCGAGATGCCAGCAACTTTGCCTAGTGGCTTACCAAAAAATTCCACCACAAATATAGTATCCCGGCCATCGATGGTGCCATTTGTGGCAGCGATGCCTATTTCTGTGTAGTGTGAGTTTAGTACGTTGGCGCGATGAGTTGGGGAGTTTAGCCAAGCCTTTTCCACATCAGAGGACTCGGTAAAATCTACTGCCAAATTTTCACCAGCATAAACGAAATCATATTTGGCTTGTGAAAACCAGTACCAAGGAGAGATGCCGGTAGGGCTGGTATGTGCGAAATATTTATTTTGCACCATGTCGTATGCTTTTAGTTTGGCTGCACTTTCAAGTGTGTCATTCCAGGCGAGCGTATGTACACCATTTTCGGTACGGTCTTGGTTGGTCAGGTCGATGAGAACAGCTGGGTAAATTGCTCCAGTCAAACCCAACTTATCTATGATGTAAAAATTGTTTTGGTTTAAAAAAAATAGTACGACAACTAAGAGAGAGAGCAGTCCGATGCATTCAGCTTTTAATAAATGCGGTATATTTCCGTGCTTTTTGTGCGGAACAATTGAATGAATTATCTGGTCTAAGAATGCCATATGTGACCTATATTATACAGTATTTTCTATAAATATCAATAAAATTGACTTTTACACGTTTTTGTTATAGTTTATGGTAGCAATATGTATTAAACAACAAAGTTTTTTTTATTAATTATTATTAGTTTATTAAGTAGTTTATTTAAATTATGAAAAAGTATTTCGCAAAAGGTTTTGGGGTTCTAGCTTTGGTTTTATTATCAGTCGGGGCTGTAACAGTATTTGCTGCCCCAGATCCGATAACTGGTGCGGCTGCATTAGTCACTAGTACTAGTGCTGTTTTGAATGGTACAAATGGTGACACAGCTACTGATCCAGGTACTGAAGCTTTTTGGTATGGTCTTTCTAATC
>CAZHDU010000066.1:0-2700 GCA_964531535.1 uncultured Candidatus Saccharibacteria bacterium | reverse complement strand
ACTTCTTTGACCACATCTTGAGTCCGGTTATAAGCGACAATTTTCCAACCATGATCAAGCATCCGAAAAACCATATTCTTACCCATCTTCCCCAACCCTACATAACCCATTTCTTTTTTCATAAATTTATTTTATTTCCTTAGCTCGTGAACCTTTTTTATAAATTATGAGTGGCAACGACTTCCACCCCGCTATTATATCCGAAACAACTCTCCACTCGGCCATTATTTCTTTTGTCCCGACAAACACCGTCTTGTCACCAGCGATACAATCTTCTAAAACTTTTTCATAAGCATCGCGTGTCGCTCCACGATTGGAAGACACAGAAAATGTCAGTCGAGAATCTACATTTTTAAAATACACATCTATATATACGTCTGATTTGGCCAAAGCTTTCCCCGACTCAAGTTCAAAATCTACCCCACGCCAGCGTGGAGTATCCACCTCGACATTCACTCGGAAAAAAGTCTCTGTATCCGAATTTGGATTTACTCCCACCTCACTCCTATATCCTTCATACTGCCCACGAACCAAAGCCTCTTTAAATTTCGTATGTTCGAGGACGGCTTCTCGAGCCTGGTGGATTTCCTCGGCGTTTAATTTAGCTGGATTGTCCATACCGATCAAGGCCAACAACTGAAGCATGTGATTTTGCCCGACATCACGGAGTGCACCCAAGGCATCATAAAAATCTCCCCTTTTGGCTAAATCATTCTGCTCGTGGAAAACAACTCGAATTTTTTCAATCTTCTCGCTGTTCCACATAGGTTCAAAAATTCCATTTTCAAAACGAAAATTTAAAATATTTTGCACGGCCTCTTTGGCCAAGTAATGGTCAATTCTAAAAATCTGCGATTCAGCAAACAACTCTCCGAGCATGTGGTCCAACTTTTCGGCTTCGACTCGGTCGGTGCCAAAAGGTTTCTCAACTAAAAGCCTGGTCCAAGCGTGTTCGTCAGCCTCGACACCACTAGCGCAAGGCAGAGCCAGGCCAGCTTTATAAATATTTTCAAAAATTCCAGCGTAAAAATTTGGTGGCACAGCTAAATAAAATAATTTACTCGAACAAGCTCCTCGCTCGAGATCACCTTCGCCCAAGTATCGCGATAACATTTGAAAACTTTCCAAATTATCCAAATCTCCCTGCACATATTTTATATGAGTCAAAAAATTTTCCACCTGCTCTGGGCTCGCTTCTTTTTTGTGCTTTAAAATTGCCTCCCGAGTTAAATCTGCGAGACCTTTGTCTCCGATCGGTCGACGCGCAAAACCAATTAGTTGAAAATCATCTGGCAAAAAAGCTGAGGCAAACAAACTAAAAAAAGCTGGGGCCAATTTGTTTTGATACAAATCTCCAGTAGCTCCAAAGACGACGACGGTTAATGGTTTTTTACTAGCCATGATTTATTGATTTTACACCAAAAAGAGTCAAAAGACTAAACCAAACTTTTCTTTAAAAATTTTAATAAGGTATAATAAAAAAGTGATAAAAATAATTCTCGTCGTCATAGCTTCACTTCTCGCCGTCATCGGCAACGTCCCCTATCTCTTGGACGTGGTCAAGGGCCGAGTCAAACCCCACCCTTATACTTGGTTTGTCTGGACCATCGTCTCTTGTGTAGTTTTCTTTGGCCAAGTTCATGAAGGCGGAGGAATAGCCTCGATCGCTACTGCTGCATCAGAAATATTCACCATACTTATTTTTTTATTCTCACTAAAGTATGGTTTTAAAAACCCGCCACTCATCGATAAATATTTCTTAGCCCTGGCCATGATCGGCCTCATCCCCTGGCTAATCACCAGCGACCCGACTATCTCAGTCATCACTGTTGTGGCCATCGATCTAGTAGCTTTTGTGCCGACTCTCCGCAAGACCTATTGCCACCCAAAAAGCGAAACAGCAATCCTCTTCACCACAAATGTCTTGCGTCACGGCCTAATACTGATAACCTTAAGCGCCTACAACATCTCCACAATGCTTCATTCTATTTCTATGATCATTACTAATACCATCATGGTGATATTCATCCTGTTCTGCAAAGAAAAAATGGACGACGGTTCTCCCCGACCATTCAAAAACACTCTTGATTCTACTTTGCCATAAAAAAATACACAAAAATCTTTGGATAAAAATTAATACCTTGTTATAATATATCTATGGACAAGCTACAATGGAGTGCTCTCGAATATACAGAGAAAGAGCGTGACCCAGATTGGTTCTGGGCTTTGGGAATCATCGTGGTCACTAGTTCAATCGCCGCCATAATTTACGAAAATTATTTTTTTGCTGCGCTCATAATTTTAAGCGGGCTACTTTTAGGATTCTTTGCCAAGAAAAAACCAGACCTAGTCGACTACGAATTAAACATCCTCGGCCTCCGCATCGGCTCTACCCTCTTCCCTTATGAAAATATAAAATCTTTTTGGATAGAAGAGAGCCACCCAGACGCTCCACACTTCAAAGATGTCTTGTTTATAAAATCTGAAAGATTTTTCATGCCCGTGTTCTCGATTCCGATCGAAGCTAGCATGGCTCCCGACATCAAAGAGATAATGTTTTCTAAAAATATTCCCGAAGAAGAGATGCGCACTCATATCTCTGAACACATCATGGACTTGCTAGGGGTTTAGTTTAGGCGTTACGTTCGGCCAAAAAATTGCTAATCTAAAAATGCTTGGCCTCATAGTTTAATGGATAGA
>CAZHDU010000065.1:0-2745 GCA_964531535.1 uncultured Candidatus Saccharibacteria bacterium | reverse complement strand
ACCCGCCAACTCGTGGCCACCGTATTCGACAAACACTTCACTGGTCGCCGTCATGAGCTCCACCACCGAGACCGATCCTGGCGACCGACACGAACCTTTGATGGCGTCGTTCTCGTCTTTTCCCCAGACAAACACTGGCTTGTCATATTCATCCATAATCTTTCCAGCCACAAGACCCAAGACCCCGATTCGCCATTCTGGATTACCGACGACGATGACTTCACTCGGCTCTCTATTTTCAAATTTTTTATTCACCTCACGCATGATGCTCTTGACGATATTTTTTCTCTCATCATTTATTTTCGACAAATGATTGGCCAAAACGCCAGCTTCAACAGGATCAGTGGTCGACAATAGCTCAAAAGCTCGCCTCGGGTCATCCATCCGTGAGGCTGCGTTTAACCTCGGAGTCAGCATGAAACCAATGTCATCTTCTGAGAGATAACGTTGATCAATCTTCATGATCGAAAGTAATTTTTGCAAACCCGGTCGAGGAGATTTTTTCAAAACCTTCATCCCAAAATAAGCGATGGCTCTATTCTCCCCTGTCAGTGGAACCATATCAGACAGCGTCGCTAGCCCGGCCATATCTAAAGTCCATTTCTCCCAACCTGGGTTCGCCTCTCGTAATTTTTTGCCTGCGTAACTCGTTTCACTCAAACAGTCCTCGGCTGCAAAATCACGAGAGGCGAACCCTACAAGACCCTGAACAAATTTAAACATCACCCCAGCACCACACAACATTTTTTCTGGGTAATTATCAACTTTCGGATTTAAAATAGCATAGGCATCCGGTAAAATTTCATGAGGTAAGTGGTGATCAGTAATAATCACATCAATGCCGTTCATATTGGCTTCCGCCACTTCGTCGACAGCGGTGATGCCCAAATCTATGGTGATTAAAAGTTTTACTTCTTTTTCGGTAAATTGCTTGATGGCTTCTAAATTTAAACCATAGCCCTCAGAGTTACGTTGAGGGATATATACTTCGTAATTTGTATATTCGATCTTCTTAAAAAAATCCGACAAAATCACCGCCCCAGGAATCCCGTCACAATCGTAATCGGCATAGATAACAACTTTTTCATTATTTTCTATAGCTTTAAAAAGTCGCTTACAGGCCTTCTCCATATCCCGCATTAAAAATGGGTCATGAAAATCTCGTTCATAACTAGGGTTTAAAAAAATATCAATCTGATTCTCGCCTATTATCCCCCTTTTTTCAAGTAAGCTAAAAAGTAGTTCTGAATTCGCCATAGGTTTGATTTTAACATATAATATAGAATATGAATAAAGACTGTATTTTTTGCAAAATCGTCAACAAAGAAATACCCTGCTACCAAGTTTATGAAGACGAAAACTTCTTAGCTTTTTTAGATATAAACCCTCTAGCTCCAGGCCACACCCAGGTTATCCCAAAAAAACATCACCTTTTTGTGTGGGACTTACCTGCCGACAGAACAGTCTCTCCGAATATCGGTGAATATTTTGAGGTTGTTCAAAAAATTGCTCTAGCCCAAAAGAAAGCTTTTGCTACTGACATGGTTCGTTCACAAGTATACGGCGAAGAAATTCCCCATGCTCATGTATGGGTATGGCCAGATACAGTCGGTGACGCCAAAGATTTCACTAACAATCTCCAAAAACTTATTGCAGTGCTTTAATACCTGGTAAGGTGCCATTGGCTAGAAAATCTAGGGTCGCTCCACCACCAGTGGAAACAAACGAAAACTTTTTCTCCATTTTCATTTCTGAAATTATTTCCAAAGTATCTCCCCCACCGATAATGCTAAAGGCTTTTGATTTAGCTACCATCTTCAACATTTTTTTTGTAGCTTGATCGCCACCAATCTCATAATCGCCAAGCGGCCCATTCCAGAGAATAAGTTTGGATTTTTGAATAATTGATGAAATATTTTTTACCGATTTTGCGCCGACGTCGACGATAAAATCTCCGTGTTCGATGTCGGCAACATTTTTATATATAAATTCATCTTGAGCTTTGACCAAGACATCTTCGGGTAAAATAATTTTCTTGTTACCAATTAATTTTTCAATACCAAAAGTATCTTCACTCACGAGCGATGTGCCGACTTCGTAACCCTTGGCTTTCAAAAAGTCATTCAGTAAGGCGCCACCGATAAATACATGGTCAGCATATCTGATATATTTTTCAATCAACGGCATCTTGGTATCAAACTTGGCTCCACCTAAAATAAAAGTAAACGGGTGTTTCGGTTTTTTGAAAGCACTCGAGAGATGTTTGATCTCTTCTTCGAGTTGAAACCCAGCATATCTCGGCAACAACCTCGGCAAGAGCACAATCGAAGCATCAGCACGGTGGTCGACAGAGAAAGAATCGTTTACATAGACATCACCAAGCTTGGCCAAATTGGAAGCAAAGAATTGATCACAAGCTTGTTCGCCCTTATCATTTCGCAAATTCTCCAGGAGCAGAATATCCCCATTTTTCATGGCTTTTATGGCAATTTCCGCCTCCAAGCCAAATAAATTCGAGACAAATTTAGACTTAATTAATTTTTGCAAAGCGGTGGCCACTGGAAGCAAACTATCACCACCTTTGCCCAAGTGAGTAATCAAAATAATTTTCGCTCCTTTTTGTTTTAAATATTTTATCGTCGGTAGGGCTTTACGAATACGGAAATTATCTTCTACTTCCCCATCTTTCAAGGGCACATTGAAATCTACCCGGATTATAACCTTGGTGCCTTTTAAATTTTTTAT
>CAZHDU010000064.1:0-2966 GCA_964531535.1 uncultured Candidatus Saccharibacteria bacterium | reverse complement strand
CCGAAGGCTCCCTGTCAGCGTTTTCTAACGCGGCTATTCAGAACCCGACGTTTGTTGCGGACAGTGAGGGTACCTACCTCATCAAGCTGACTGTAAACAGGACGCTTGCTACCGAAGTCGTAGACACTGTTATTGCAAGTATCAAGCAGCTGAAGTCAAAGATCCGTATTCCGGCTGCTGGTGAGACACAAGAAGAGAGCACGTCGCGTGGGTGGGCAGAGGATGTTAACAGGGCTCTTCAGACACTTGATGCGAATCAAGCCAACCCGGCACGTATTGTTGCTTATGCAAACAGCACATTGTCCACCGGGAAGGTTGTCTATGTCGATGCAATGCAGACAATCAAGTCGGCGCTACCTGGAGAAGAGAAGGTACCACGACTGGCTTTGGCGCAAGCGTCTTCAACAGTGGTTAGGAGCCAGCCGCTCTTCGTTGTACATTCAAAGGTTGGTGGCGGGACATCTATATCATCTGGTCAGCTATGCTATGTCACCCTCTCCGGTATTATTGGTCCGCTTGCTCTGGGGTCTGGTGCAGTCCTTGATCCGGTCTACGTAGATGATACAGGCACGACCAGTGTAACTGCCGGGACTAATGCCAGACGTATTGGTCACATTGCTTACGTGAGTTCCAGTGACTATTACGTCATGGTGGATGGTCACACTACCCATCCAAACAGCCAATTGACCTTCATAGGCAATGCCGGAATAGACAAGCCTGCTGATCCACTCGTCATTAACGTAACTGACGATCTGCGGATCTACGGCGACTCTATCATAATCGACTCGGTTTCCGGTACGACAGTCGCGTCTTCGGGTACTGACCATTGGAAGTTCAAGACCGACGGCACACTCGAATCTCAGGGCGCGACTCGCTTTATCGCCAACGTCAAAGATCCAACGTCTGCCCAGCATGCGGCTACAAAGGCCTACGTTGATGTCTCGGCTGGTACTGCACTCTTTTGGGGCAATGAGGACACACCGGGAACGACTACCCAAGTTGTTCTCGATCCTGGCTTCGGCAATCGCACGGCTGTTGCTTCAGCGGGCGCCTATCCTGAACTGCGGTGTCCATTCTCGGGTACAGTGGAGAAGCTCTACATCCAGTGTTCTGCTGGACCTGATGCCGCTACGGATTGCACTGTCTACATCAACGGTTTGGCTACTGCGATTACTTGCCAAGTAGCCATATCAGGAGTACAGGCCAGCGACGTTACACACACTGCTGCTATTACAGCAGGCCAAAAGATCTGTGTGCATGTGAAGGCAGCGGGCGGCATCACAGTCGGACTCACAGACGTCACTGCATCTGTTTTCGTTAGGAGAAGTTAATTATGGCAACTATGAACATGGCTACAGTCTCTGTCTCCTCAACTTCTTACACCGCCATTACGGCACCGTCAGTTACAGTTGGGTTTGAGCCAGATTCTATTCTTCTGGTTAACAGATCCTCAACGGCGACTGATGTTGTCCTGATAAGTTTCGATGGAGTCAATAATCACGGTATCCTGATTCCGGGAACTTTACCAGCCCTGGAGTTCAAAGAGAAGCGCACCAAGATCTGGCTGAAGCTGGACTCTGGCGCTGCCACAACAACGGTCAACGTCATGGCCGGGACGGTGCGCTAATGCCATCAATACCTGGGTTTCTTATTGGTGGCGCGGGCGCTCCAGCAAGCAGCGAGACAACTTACACGTTTGCCAGTGGCACTGGTGTCACTACACAGAACGGGACTGTAGGCGGCACCGCGGCTGTTACGTCCGGTGTGCTTCGCCTGACCTGCCCTAATACCCCCGCGGCGCGCTACTACGGCGGTACGCTTGAAGCTCCCTATGGAGATGTAGCTGTCCCGTTGGACTCGAACGGTCGGCAACCAATCAGATGGCGCGCCAGGGTTCGCATTAAAGCTGTACCTACTGGTGCCATTGCTTACTTCCTGGCTGTCAGCGCGGGAGGCTCACATCGGGCCGGTATCTTTGTCGGCAGTAATGGTAGCGGTCGATCAGAAGATAACAGCGGCCCTTATGGTTACGGCTCTTCGGGCTGGTCAGCAGGCGTTGTACCTGTCGATGGGACTGGTTACCTGGAGATCGAGATCAGCGGCAGTGTTGGTACTTACAGATACGGGACGGGCACAACAACTGAGCCGCCTGAGACTTGGACTACACACGCCACGGCTACTCTTCCAACTGTAGACACCTACCCGACAGTGCGGCTAGTCGGAGCAACAAATACTGCTCCTGGTAGCGCCGTTGCAGTTGAGTATGACGACTTGACTTTTGCTGCGCTGTAAGTTGTACTGGAGCTCGAATCATGGAACACCCACACTCGCTTAGTCCCTCAGCCTTACTCTTTGCCGAAGTGACATCTGGAGGTGTCATGGCATCTTTACTACATTCGCTTGCTAACATTCCTCCTTGGCTTGGTGGAGCTATGACTGCGCTTGTGGTTGGAGCTTTACTGCGTATCGCTGATCCCTCTTTGAGGGACCTCGGCGAACGTATTTCTCTTCGTGTTAAAAGGCGGCTGGGCACTGAGGTCAAGCCAGGAGATGCAGAATGATCCTTGAGCTATTGGGTACTAAGTACGCGGGTATTGCTCTTGATATTGCGTTCATTGGCGGGATACTGTCTACGCTGTGGGCGGCGATCAAGGTCAGCTATGAAGAGAAGGCTGGAAAGCCTTTCCCCAAGAACAAAGTGACGATTGTCGTCGATGTCTTGGCGGATCTTCTTCCAAATCTCCCTGGAGCGTTGCATACTGTCGCAAAGGCGAAGGGGACACGCCTCTTCATGCCGGAAGCGCCTAAAGCTCCAGAGGACAAATGAACAGAGACATCTGTAACTCCAACGTAACTTTCATCGTCGGCGACATCCACTTTGACTGCCATCATCGTGAAGGCTGGGAAGCCTTCGTCCAGTGCGTCAAAGACACCGAGCCCGCTCAGGTGATCTTCAATGGCGACTT
>CAZHDU010000063.1:2349-3134 GCA_964531535.1 uncultured Candidatus Saccharibacteria bacterium | reverse complement strand
ATCGAATAATATTTAAATCTCTTCCCAAGAGATGACAGAAAGATTTGTGCTATTAATTATAATTTTTAGATTTGTAAAATAATTTCTATAGTTAGCTTGGGTGTAGATAGTTTTTTCTTGGTTACCGGTTATTGATTGAATTATACAAGTATCCTCCCCAACATTTACCGTTTCGTTTGTTGGATTATAGTGTGGATTGTGGATTATTTTTAAAATTGCTGTGTCGGCACAAGCTTCGGCTAGATAGAGACTTTTTTCTTTTAATTCTGAGTCTAAAATATTGGTTTGGGTATAAAATTCTTTTAGATTTAGACCGTTAATTAATATGAGCAAAATACTCGACATAATAATTGCTGACATTAATGCTATAAATCCAGAATTCTTTTTCATTGGTGTAGGTATTTAGTAATGGTAAACGTTTGATCATTTATTTGTGTCACTATATGGATACCAGGCGGTGCACTGTGTATATTGGGAATATATGTAAATTGCATATAATTTACTGTGACGTTCGTAGTGGTTATTGGTGTGAACATATTTTCGTTTTCACTTTCTTTTACCTCTATCTTCCCATTATTGAGCCTTATGCTAACTATATTTCCATCGTATTTGTTGATGGTGAGAGTATTTGAAGTCCCATGGGTCGGAATAGTTACACTTTTTGTATTTGCGAGCACCCAATTCAATTTTTGTATAACAAAATTTCCTTCCTCGGCTATATTTGTTTTAGTATTAAGTTGTCGCGACCCTTCAATTAGTTGATATGCTGTCACAAATGCTGTACC
>CAZHDU010000063.1:0-2339 GCA_964531535.1 uncultured Candidatus Saccharibacteria bacterium | reverse complement strand
CAAGCATAGAAAATAGGGTTATATAAATTATTGTTTCGATTAGGGTAAATCCTAAACTATGTGAGTAGGTTTTTTTCATTAAATTTTTGGTTGAATTATAATTAATGCGTCTTGGTTTTCGTTTGAAATGAAAATCGAATTGTTTTCATAATCTATGCCTGTTATTTTGTCTCCATAATTATATTTTCCTAATAATCTCGGATTTGCTGAATCTGAAATATCCAAAATTTGAAACCATGAATTTGATTCTGTTGTTGCGAGATAGGCGTAGTTACCCAAGACGACAAGACTGTTGATGCTTGAGTTTGGGTCATACGAACCCACAATTGAAAGATTCATAGGGTCGGTAATGTCTAAAATGTAGAATTCCGTGTTACCAAATGTTCTACCGAGATATAGTTTATTTCCCAAAATTTCAATACTTTTCCCATTTCCCGATCCTCCAGGAGCATCAAAACCGCCCATTTTTTGCATGAATTCTTCACTACTTGGATTAATATTAATCACTATGACCTCTTCGGTATTTGGTGTGGATATGTAAGCATAATCTCCTTTTACGTTTATAGAGTTTACAGAAGCATTTAATTCATAACTTCCTTTGATACTGGATTGATTTAGGGTTAGGGGATTCGACACATCTATCACAAAAAATTCGGCATAATTATTTTTTTTCAAACCCAGATAAAGTGTTTGGTTGTAATAAAAAACCTTTGTTCCGACAGTGTTTATGTCTGTTCCATTTGGAATAACATTCAGAGTGGTTTTTAAAATTGGGTTATAGATATTACTTACATCGATTATCTGCAGTTGACCATTTTTGCTGTCATTGGCTACGTATGCATAAGAACCAGCAACATCAATACTCGTAAGTCCAGGACCCGTGTTTAGGTTGCTGACCATGTTCGGAATTGATGTTTTTGAAGTATTATTTGCGTCAAAAATAAAAAAATCAGCATCAACAGCGGACGACGGGTCTGTACTCATATAGACAATTTTGTTTTTTACATCAAGGCCGGTTGCTTTTAGTGTGCTGGGTATAGTATCAATAGAGGTTAGTTTTTCGTGATTAGTCCAGGCTCCGTAAGGGGAATCGGGGGAACAATCTCCACCAAGAGCCAAGGCCTCGTTAGCGCTTGTTAGTATAGTGCTCAAGCTAGTTTTGAATATGCGTGAATAAAAATTCCAAGAGATCTTACTATTGATTTGTTTTTTGCATCGTGTTGAATCTATAACTTCAAGGCTCTCAGTAAAAATATTTTCTGGTGGGGTGTGTGGAGCTATAGTTTTTATTAAATTAAAATCTTGTTTAGATGCTGCTCGAGTGTCTTCTAATATTTTTTTCGCTCTACTTACAGCTTCTATGCTTATTTGTGAATCTACTGCTATAAGTTGATTACCAAATTCTAGCAAAATAACTGCGCTAATACTTAAAATTAGTATTCCGAAAGCGATGAGTATCTCAAGGGTCAGCATACCTGAATGTTTTAATGATTTTTGATTATTTTTACCAATTGATTGCGCCTTCATGGTTTATGATTATGTCTGCCTTCTTAACACTGTCAGAAATATGAATAGTTGCCCCAGTAGTCTTTCCACTTAGTCTGGCAAAAATAAAAGTAGGGAAAATAGTATCAGGTTGCGATAATATGTTTATATTTGTTGGTATTGTTTCGTCAGTGTCTGATGTGGGTGTGCAGGTAGTTCTATTGCGAAAAATAATATAATTTGGATATACATAGCATACCCCATGATCAGAATTGTAATAATTTGTTATCGCCCGACTGCGGGCTTTTGCTAAAATAGAAATTATTTTTATTTCTTCATTAGCAAATGTATCGTTTTTTAGGTTATTAATATCAAGAATAGAACCAAAGCTAAGGATTGAAATCATAACGGCCAATACAATTACTGTCTCCATTATTGTGAATCCCGATTTATTATTTAGTTTGGAGGTGTTGTGTAATGCCATAAATTGGAGTAATAATCGAGATAGCTATAAAACCTATCAGTAGACCCATTATGATCATGAGCAAGGGTTCGATTGTGGTCGATAGGTTTTTTGTGAAATCATTAATTTCATTTTCATAAAGTTCAGAAAGATATATCAAAGAATGGCTCAGGTTACCACTACGTTCACCCACAGCAATGATTTGAGCTAATATGTCTGGGAAAAGATCTAAACAACCATGTAGGTACGCTGACATCGTTTCACCCCTATCGACTATCTTGGCCAAATACTCCAATTCTTTTTTATAAACTAAATTTGAAGATATTTTTGAAGTAATTTCTAGTGCCTCACTAATTGGTACCCCACTTTTTAATAACAAACCGAGAGTACG
>CAZHDU010000062.1:0-3142 GCA_964531535.1 uncultured Candidatus Saccharibacteria bacterium | reverse complement strand
TTAACCCTTTCAATGCATAATAGTTAAACAAATCACATACTTTTTGAAGTAATTACTAATTTGAAAATACACAAAAATCTCAAGGTGGGTGTAATTACCGACTGTGACATGGCGAAATTGAAAGAATATAATAACAAAACTCTGCCATACTTTGAAAAATATTTAACTCCAAACAATGTAACCCTACTGCATGCGTCTAGTGGATACAGAAATGATACATTCGCAAATCAATTAATTGATAAGGTGGATACAAGAAATAAATCCTTATTCCAAGCTTTGGAAAATAAAAAGGTGCTAGCTAATTTTATTCAGAAAAACCTGGCAGAGATAGTATTGCTTGATGAATTAGATGCCTTAACGCACAAAGTCTAAAACGTCGCTTCGTCACCTCCGCCATTAATTTTTAGGTGTATACTTAAAATATGAGGAAAATTACTCGTTTTGTTTATACACACATCCTAAAACCAATCTTGTTTCTCTTCCCTGCTGACTCTGTGCACGAGTTTTTTCTGACCACCGGACGTTTTCTAAGCAGGCACAATTCGGTAAAAAAACTTTTTCAAAAACTCTGGAATCACGAAGACCCTTCACTCGAGCAAAATATTTTTAATTTAAAATTTAAAAATCCGATTGGCCTATCAGCTGGTTTTGATTACGATGCCGATCTGGTCAAACTCTTGCCGAGTATTGGTTTTGGCTTTCACACTGTCGGCACCCTCACAAATGAGACTTATGCCGGAAACCCAGCGCCGATGCTGGCTCGACTACCTAAATCTCAATCGCTTCTAGTCAACAAAGGTTTTAAAAACAAAAGTATAAAAAAAGTATTAGTAAATTTTAACAGAGAGATGAATCAAGCTCCGATAGGCGTGAGCATCGGCGCAACTAATAAACCCTACGCGGATTTTGAGGCCATGCTCGCAGATTTATTAGAAGGTTTTCGGGAGGCCGAGAATTTCAAAAATTTTGATTACTACGAATTAAATATCAGTTGCCCAAATTTATTAAATATCCAAAACCTGAAAACCCAAATCTCTTCCCCAGCGGGACTCTCTCAAGCCCTACGACTTTTAGATGGTCTTGGTTTGGCTCGCCCAGTCTTTATCAAAATGCCACTCGAGCGAACTCTCGAAGAAATAAAAGAGTTGATAGACGTAGCCAATAATTTTTCTTTTATCAAGGGTTTAATTTTTTCCAACCTAGCCAAAGACCGCACCAACAAAGCTTTTGATGCCGATGAAATAAAAATAGCTGGCAAAGGAAATTTCAGCGGTAAACCAGTCGAAGAAAAATCCAACCAACTCCTGAGTTTCGCTTACAAAAACTACAAGGACAGATTTGTGTTGATTGGGGTCGGGGGTGTCTTCACCGCTACAGATGCTTATAAAAAGATAAAGCTCGGAGCCACCCTAGTCCAGATGATCACCGGCATGGTCTTCATGGGGCCATCCCAAATCGGAATCATCAACCAAGAACTAGCTCTCCTCTTAAAACAAGATGGTTATAAAAATATATCCGAGGCTATCGGTAAAGAAGTTTAACTATTTTTTATATCGGTAAACAGGTTCACCTTTTTCATTTGGTGGATCACTTTCGCTGGAGTTTGAGCTAGTTGTCCAGACGCGTCCACGGCTAAATTGAAAGCTTTTAGTTTTTCCGCACCAGTCATTAAGAGCACCGATTCATCTACCCCATCCATCAAAAACCTAAGTGTGGCGGTAATCCGAAGTGAATATTGATTTTTACCCATCGCATCATAGCCGACACTATATTTTTCTGTATCAATAAATAATTCTCGAAATTTTTTCTCGTCTTCTGGAAATGGCATCACTCCGGAAGTGTGGCCATCGGGGCCTATGCCCTGAGTGATAATAATTTTTCCAGTTTCATTTTTGGCAATCCAATTTTTAATAGCCATATCCGCTCGCTCGGCCAGTTCATCTATGCTCTCTTCCCCAATAACTCTTGTGTCTATAAACACTGCGCCGATACTCTCGGCATCACGAAATAATTTTGTTCGAGTAAGTTGGCTAAAATTATTTACACTCTCATCTTTGCTATATCTATCGTCCAAGACGCCCAAGGTTAAAACTTTTGGTAAATAATTTTTTTCTATATATTCGGCGATTTTTAAAGCTGAACCACCAGACATGAGGAGCAACGTCGGCACACTGGCTTGAGCTAAATCTTTTAAAATTAGATTTAATTTCTCTGAAGCCCGAGACACCGCATCATCTGCATCTTGGCATTGTACGAGATTGATGTTGCTCATAAGTTTACAAAACTTCTGTCTCATCATCGCCACGCTTGACCGGATGCTGACCAAATTCTCCGCGCATGGTCGAAGTAATCTTTCCTTGATATGAAGGTTTGGCCTGAGAAGCTTGTCGCAAGTCTAGAGCCGATTGAATAGCTGGCATTTTTATCCCTTCTCGTTCACCGGCTTCCACTGTCCACTTACCCTCCCCTGAAGCTGAAGCCTTGCCGGAAATAGCATTCAAATCTTTTCCATATTTTTTAATACCATCCAAAAGCCAAGAGACCAACCTCGAGGTGATGACACTACCATGAGAATATACATCAGTAACTTTTTCTAAATCCAAATCAAATTCTTTGGTATGGCGAAGTAAGTCGTAACCTTCGGCGATAGATTGCATCATGCCATACTCGATGCCATTGTGGACCATCTTCACAAAATGCCCAGCGCCGTGTGGCCCCATATAGCCAAAACCTTCTGGCACACAAGTGTCTGTAAAGAATCCTGTACTCGCGAGGTCGTCGTATAAATCCTTATCCCCACCGACCATCATACAAGCACCATTGAGCGAACCACCAGGGCCCCCAGAGACGCCGATGTCCATAAATTTTATTCCCATAGCAGCGATTTCACCCGCCCGTCGAATCGTCTCTTTGTATGGTGAATTTCCTCCATCGATGACTGTGTCGCCTTTTTCAAGTAATGGCAAAAGCTCATTTAACACTTCATCCACCGCTGAATGCGACACCATCACCCAAACTACTCTCGGCGCTTCCATTTTAGAAACCAAGTCTTTCAAATCGACAGCACCGACCGCCCCCTTGGCCTCGACTTCTTTGACCACATCTTGAGTCCGGTTATAAGCGACAATTTTCCAACCATGAT
>CAZHDU010000061.1:0-3211 GCA_964531535.1 uncultured Candidatus Saccharibacteria bacterium | reverse complement strand
TTCAAAAGCTCGGGCAGATGTCGTGGCGTGTAGTTTTTATCGAGATTTATCTATAGGTAGTCGAGGTGAAGATGTGTTGTGTTTACAAAGGTATTTGCAGAGTTCTGGTTACGGTTCGACTTTTTCGAGTTATGGGGCACCAGATGGAGTTTTTGGTCCACTGACACAACAATCTTTGCTTCAATGGCAAATGAATATGGGCTTACCAGCGACTGGATATTTTGATTCAGTCTCTCGAGCCAGATTGGGTTCGACTGGTGGAGTAGTGCTCGGTGCTTCGACTTACAACCCTTCATATGTTTCTACATCCACTTCAGCCACCAAAGAAACTCAAGCGATGAAAAAAATCGAAGATGCCTTGGATGAGATAGAAGACGCACAAGATGAGGTTGATAATTCTAATACGAATGTGACTAAAGCAAAATCTAGTCTAGCTGACGCCAGAGAATATGTCTTTGATGCGATGCGAGCTTATCTTGATAAGAATTTTACAAAAGCTTTAAACCTAGCTAGTGATGCTTTGAGTAGTGCTAGGAAAGCAAGTGATTATGCAGATGGAAATAGTCACAACGGAACCCGCTCTTCTGCTAAAAATGCAATTGATGATGCGGAAGAAGCTATCGACGATGCGAGAAATGAAATCGAGCGAGCGGAAAATGCTGGCCGAAAAGTAAAAGATGCCTGGAACTTGCTCGACGATGCAGAAAACGCACTCGATGATGCCGATGATTCTTATGACGATGGCGATTACAATGATGCTGAAGATTTTGCCAATGACGCTGAAGACTTCGCCGATGAAGCAATCGACTCTATATATTAAAAGTTAGTAGGTGGGGGAATAGAATATAGAAAAACAAAACCCCGTACTCGCAGGCACGGGGTCTTGCTGGGTACGGGGTGGATGACTACTCAGTCGGAGGTTCCCGGTTGATGATGGCAAAGACTTCCTTGGCGAGTCGACGGGCGTTAACCCACGGCCAACCCTTAGCGAGCTTACCCATCATCATGGCCAGATCAACCATCTTGCTACTGTCGTGGACCATGGTGTCGTCAGCCAACCTGAGTTGGTCATTGAGGTATTCGATCTCCTTCTGCATGGCGTCACGTTCCTGCTCGGCGGATGCGAGCTTCGCCTCCGTGATCGCGAGTTCTTCGCGAACCAACCGGAGGTCCGCTTGAAGGCCGATTTCCAGGTCGATGAGCTGCTGACGAGTGGGACCCTCGGTGGGGCACTCGTAGCTGACTTCGGGGTGGATCAGCCCGGCGAGGATCTTGTACCGGATTTCCCGGATGTCCTCCACCGTCTTCGCTGTGATCTTGAGCCAATACCTGCGGTCATTGTCTCTGTTGTTGCTCGGTAGCAGTTCGCATGTGGCGGACTTGTCTTTATATACTCCGTATTCTCTTTTGGCCACGACGGGAACGAAGTCGTAGCAGGTGATCTCGACGACGAACTCTTTGAAAGAGTCTGTGATAGGGGTATCGGCCCACATCACATACGTTCGTCCCTCATTCTCACCGAAGACTTCCTTGCCTTTGAAGGTGGGTTTGGGACCTGACTCAAATCCAGTTGCGTTCCGGATTTCATTTTTAAGGTACACGTTGTATGCCATTTCTGACTCCTTGTTCTTTATCGCGTTGGGTTCTCTGGTAGGCTTACTGGGCCAGTCCATTCCGCAGTCGATAGTTCAAATTTAATTATACACCTTTTAGGCATAAAAGTCAATATATGGATAGCCCCGCATGGCGAAGCGCTTGCGGGGCTATATTTGTTGAGTTTTTGTATGAAGAGGTGGTAAAATTTAAGCATGAATAAAAAAATCTTAGCTTTAGCCTTAGTATGTGCTGGTTTAGTTTTTTATTTTAGTGGGGTTGGATTTGGCTTGGGAATTTTAGGACGCGCATTTTTTGCTATCGTTTGTTTTGTCTTATTGTATGTCGCGGGCAAGAGTGGCTGGGAGAGATTTTATTTAGTATCTCTAGTTACTTCGACCACCATGCTTTCGCTCGGTTGCGCATTTCTTTCACCGACCGGAATGACCGGTCCTTTTGTGACTGATTTTCGAATGAGTCCATTAATGATATTGATCGCTTCAGTTTTTATTGGAACGATGGCAATGCTATGGTATAGCCAAAGTATATCAAAAGATAGATTTGCGTTTATGTTGCTTAATAGTTTCATTATCAACTGGATTATTCTCGGTATCAACGTGCGATTCTTTAGTGATTGGAAAATAGAAAACTGGCTGACAGTGCCTTTTGTAATATTAATTTATGTTGCGCATAGGTGGTTTAAGCTTTCGAATGTTTCATACGGTTTGATTTTTTTGTATACCATGTTGCATATTTATGGTTCACATTATACATACGCTGAAGTGCCCTTTGGTTTTTGGATGCAAAATGCATTTGATATGGCGCGGAATCATTATGATCGAATTGTGCATTTCGCTTTTGGGTTTTTATTGGCTTATCCATTACGAGAAGTAATAATTAGAATTAGCGACACTAAAGGTTTTTGGAGTTTTTGGTTTCCTGTCGAGTTCGTGTTAGCTTTTTCTGCAATATATGAAGTTTTGGAATGGTGGGTGGCTGTCGTGTTTGGTGGAGATCTTGGTGTTGCGTATTTAGGAACCCAAGGGGACGTATGGGACGCACAAAAAGATATGATGCTGGCTGGGTTGGGGGCATTGCTTGCCATGAAGATAGTCTTGGCGGCAATCTGGTATTTTAAACGGGGAGAATTTTGGAGAGAATTTAAAGATAGTTTGAAAGTTAAACATAAAAAAATATTGGGCGAAGCGGCTTTGAGAGAGATGGAGTTGTAGTTTTGGTTTTCTTTTTAAATCGAGGTATAATTGACCTATGTCAAAAAATATTCTTGTTACACGGAAGATTCCAGATGTTGGGGTAAAGATGTTGGAAGACTCTGGTTTTGTGGTTGATGTAAATCCAAAGGAAGGCTTGCTTGAAAAATCTGAACTGCTCGGGCTCTTAAAACAAAAAGCTTATGATGGGGTGATATGTTTATTGACCGATCAAATTGATGCCGAGGTTTTTGATTGTGCGCCGTCAGTAAAAATATTTGTAAATTTTGCAAGCAAACCAAGCCATTGCATACAAACTATAAAAGCAATTTTAAACAGAAAAACTACATCAAAAATTGAAATATTTTTTGTAGATGGAGATGAAAAAAACAACGAAAAAGTTAAGG
>CAZHDU010000060.1:0-3267 GCA_964531535.1 uncultured Candidatus Saccharibacteria bacterium | reverse complement strand
AAGTTGCTCGTTCGTTCAATAGTTTCTATGGTAACAATATGATCGTAAACAAAGAAGACAAAAATTCAGGCTACAAAGTCGCCCTGACTTTTGCTTTTGCGTTCGTTATGAAAAAAGGCCTCCACCTCCTCTGCATCGAAGCTTCAGAGAAAATGTAATTACGTAATTAATTACGTAATAAAATTATGACTCAAGAACAAGCCTTAAATATTTTAAAAACTGGCGCCAATGTTTTCTTGACCGGTGAACCCGGGGCAGGCAAGACTCATACCATAAATAATTTTGTAAATTATCTACGCGACCGAGAGATCGAGCCGGCTATTACCGCTTCGACCGGTATCGCGGCGACGCATATCGGCGGGATGACCATTCACTCTTGGAGTGGAATCGGCATCAAAACCAAACTCGATCGATATGATTTAGACAAGATTGCCACTAGTGAATATATCAGCAAGCGCGTCCGGCGGACTCGAGTGCTCATCATCGACGAAGTCTCCATGCTCTCGGCGAGCATGCTCGATATGCTCGACATGGTTTGTCGAGAGATAAATCAACGCCCCGAGCCTTTTGGCGGGATTCAGATTGTGTTAGTCGGAGACTTTTTTCAATTGCCACCGATAGTCAAACAACCAGAACCAGCCAAACAAAACACACTTCTTGGAGACGTCGGACGTCTCCAAGGGAATTTTGCCTACGAGAGTGGGGCTTGGGAAAGGGCTCAGTTGGTAATCTGTTATTTATCAGAGCAACACCGCCAAGATGATGCCGATTTTTTGTCTGTCTTGTCGGCGATTCGAGCCGACAATGTTTCCGAAGAGCATTTGAATTTCATAACTTCGCGAAGCATAGATCACGATGATTTTACCGAAGAGGTTTTGACTTCGACCAAACTTTTTTCTCACAATGTCGATGTCGACCGGGTTAACAATATTGAACTTTCTAAAATTGAAGGAGAGGCTCATTCTTTTGTGATGAAATCAAATGGCCACGACAAATTGGTGGAGATTCTCAAGAAGGGGTGTTTGTCGCCAGAAAATTTACAACTCAAAATCGGGGCCATAGTCATGTGTACCAAGAACAATCAGAAAGAAGGCTATGTAAATGGGACTTTGGGCAAGGTGGTGGAATTCGATGAATTCAGTGGCAACCCAATCATCGAGACTCGCCGTGGTAAAAATATTGAAATCACGCCGATGGATTGGAATGTCGAAGAAAATGGAAAAATTCGGGCCCAGATTACCCAGATTCCACTTCGGCTAGCTTGGGCGATGACCGTTCACAAGAGCCAGGGGATGAGTCTCGATGCCGCGGTGATGGATTTGTCGCAAGTCTTTGAATTTGGCCAGGGCTATGTGGCGCTTTCTCGTGTGCGCCGACTTTCGGGGTTATACCTGCTCGGGATAAATGAACACGCGCTGAAAGTTCACCCTGAAGTTTTAGAAAGAGATGTTTTGTTTAAACAGCAATCACTCGAAGCTGAAAAAGTTTTTGGCGCCCTGTCAGCCAAAGAACTCGAAAAGATGCACGATAACTACATCACCGCTTTTGGTGGAAAAATTATTCATCAAGCTTCGGGTAAGTTTGGAAACAAAAATCCAAAGAAAGCCAAAGGCTCGCCGAGTACGGCGCGCCCCGATGAACCCTTTGCCAAAATTAGAGCCAAACACCCAAACGCCTACCGCCCATGGACTAAGGAACAAGATGAAGAATTGACCAAGCTATTTAAAGCAGGCGCGAAAGTAGCCGAACTCATGAAAACCTTCGGCCGAAAAAGGGGAGCCATCACCGCTCGTCTTGAGAAACTAAATCTCCAGTAATGGTTTTCCACTTTACACGTTTGCAACTTGTGGGATAATTAATTTAGTTATCTTATATTTTAATAAAATGAATTATCGAAGATTAATTTTTTCGTTCATCATTTTATCTACTAGTTTTTTCGTTTACCCAAAATGGGTTCAAGCGAGAACCATTGTAACTGAAAATATTACAGAAGATACTACTTGGGCATTAGATCAAAGCCCGTATTTAGTTGAAAGTAATATCAATATTTTTAGTGGAGTTAGTTTGAATATTGAACCTGGGGTAGTTGTAAAATTTAACGGTGGTGGAATAAATGTTTTAGGGGGTTCAATTAAAGCTGTTGGTACCGAGATTGAACCAATTTATTTTACTTCTTATTTCGATGATGAAGTCTCTCCTGAGGTTGATGATGAAAAATTTTGTTATGATAATCTTGACGAAGATTTAAACAGCTTGGGTGAAATATGTGAGAGTTTTGATTGGGTTGATCCACGGAAAGGGGATTGGGGTGGTATTTATATTCAGGATTCTGGTGATTCAAATTTTGAAAATGTATTTTTCCAATATGCACAAGATTCTCTGGTCACTAATTCATCTAGTGCTGATTTTAAAAATGTAAGTATAAAAAATAGTCAATCTGGCATCGTTGTCTATAATTACAGTGTAATTCATATTAATAATGGCATTTTCGATAATTTGAACGATGCCTTTACTGTATACAACAATAGTTTATTAAATATAGATAAGGGTTCATTGCTCCACGCCGAAGATGGATTTTCAATTTTTAATGATGCGTCGCTCGTGCTCTCAGGTTTTTCTTTGGAGTGTGCGAATGACGGCATCATTGTTTATAATCATTCATTATTGAATGTCTCTGCGAGTTCGGTATCATGTGGCCATGATGGATTTGTAATTTTTAATGGCGTAAAGGCCATGTTGGATAATGTGAAAATTTTAGGTGCTAGCGAGGCAGGGATGATTGCTTTTGACGAAGAAGGTTCTGTTTTGTTAAATCAAATAACTATTACTAATAGTGAAGTTTTCGGTAATGAATACGGTTTTGTGGTTTTTGGTACTGGTATTTCTGCGCATAAAAATAATATTCATGATAATCAAAATGGTGTATTGGTGTTTCGTCCTCTAGCGCCAAATAAATTTGATTTCACGAACAACTGGTGGGGAGATGCCTCGGGTCCACATAACGTTACTGCTAACTCATCAGGAAGGGGGGCAGAAATTTCTGATGATGTTTTGTTTGTTCCGTTTTGTAAAGTGGCAGGTTGTGTGGCACGTAACCCTGTCATTATTGTCCCCGGTCTATTGGGTACCGAAATAAGCAAACCGATCGCTGATGGGTTTGAGAAATTATGGTTGGATCTACTACGTAACGCTAAAGACGTCGGCGATCAGTTTATGGATGCGTTGCAATTCAGTTCTGACATGACACCTTCTGATATGAGTTTGGTT
>CAZHDU010000059.1:0-3290 GCA_964531535.1 uncultured Candidatus Saccharibacteria bacterium | reverse complement strand
TTGAATATTTCTTTGGAGTTCGAGTCTTTCGTCCACCAGTCACCTTACCCCACATAGTCTTTGGGCGCTTGGTTCCTCGTCCTTGTCGGCCCTCACCTCCACCGTATGGGTGATCCACTGGGTTCATGGCTGTACCTCGGACTGTAGGGCGAATACCCTTCCAGCGAGAGCGTCCCGCCTTACCGTAGTTTTCTAGGTGGTGTTCTTCGTTGGAAACAGTTCCGACTGAAGCCCAACTATTTTCGTTGACCTTGCGGATTTCTGTCGATGGCATCTTCAAATTGGTATAACCATCAGCGTTAGCCACGACTTGAGCAAAGATACCAGCACTTCGGCCGATCTTGGCACCACCGTTTGGTTTGATTTCGATATTGTAAACAAATGTTCCGACTGGAATATATTTCAAAGGTAATCGATTTCCAGCCTTGAGTTCAGCTTTAGCTGAGACGATAAATGTATCGCCTGGCTTGACTGTCTTTGGCAAAACCACATATCGCTTCTCTCCGTCTTGGTAGACCGCGAGGCCGATGAAGGCTGAACGGTTTGGATCGTATTCCACAGAAGTAATCTTGGCTACTATTTCTTTTTTATCATACAAAAAGTCCACATCACGATATAAGCGCTTGTGTCCACCCCCCTTGTGTCTCATGGTGATGCGTCCTTGACTGTTTCTTCCGACGGAACGCTTGAAACCGTGAACGAGAGACTTGGTAGGCGCAGTCTTCGACAAGACATCACGATAATTGATGTTTGTCATTTGTCTCCTTGATTTACTTGTCGGCTTATATGTTTTCATGATTTTACTTTATAAACTTTATAACTAAACGAAATCTATCTTGTCGCCCTTTTTTAAATAAACCAAAGCCTTCTTGCCACCACCCTTGGCACCTTCCCCTCCTCGGCCACGAGCTTGGACTTTCTTTTTTGGCACCGCCAAGATGTTTACTTTTACTGGCTTTACTTTATACAAAGCAAAGATAGCTTTTTCGACTTCTTGTTTGTTGGCGAAAGGAGAGACATCAAAAGTATATGCATTTTGCTCTACGGCAAAAGAAGCTTTCTCAGTAATTCTCGGATTTTTGATAATGTTTGTCATATAATTTGATTATCCTCTTGCTTCTAAAAATTTAACACTTTCGGTTGGATTTTCGATTACCAAATATCGGTGATTGAGTACATCTAATGGATTTAGGTTCTTCAAGAAAACGATATCAAGAGTAGAGATATTGCGGAGACTCTTTTCTGATTTTTCGTCTCGTGCGAAAAGTGCAGTCAAGATTTTAGCAGTCTTTTGTTTTCTTTCAGTGATTTTGAAACCACCAGCTTTGATCAAGTTGTTTACAGTCGCGACTCCATCAGCAGTCTTGATTGAGGGCATTGCTAGAGAATCTACGAAAACAATTTCTCCATCTTTCATTTTCTTTGACAAAACTGAGAAGAGAGCTTGGGCGCGCATAGTTCTAGAAATCTTGCGCTTGTAGTTCTTTTCCGCAAGTGGACCATGAGTCACACCTCCACCAACCCAGATTGGTGAACGAGTAGAACCGTGACGAGCTCGTCCTGTTCCCTTTTGTTTCCAAGGCTTCTTACCTCCTCCGCGAACTTCTCCACGGCCCTTGGTGTCAGCTGTACCAGCGCGCTTGTTTGAGCGCATACTCTCGACAACTTGGTGAACCAAGTCTGAACGCCACTTGGCCGCAAAAACCTTTTCAGGCAATGCGATTACGCCAGCTTCTTTTCCTTTTTGATTGTATATTTTTGCTTCCATATTTTTTATCTACTGATTATCTCGACTAAACTACCGCGACGACCAGTAATTGCACCCTTGATCAACATGATATTGTTTTCCTTGTCTACAAAAACAACTTCCAAGTTCTTTTGAGTGATGCGGTCACTACCCATTCGGCCGGCCATTCGCATGCCCTTTGGAACGTGGGTTCGTAGACCTCCACCGATACTTCCCGGTTCACGTTCAGAGTGCTTCTGACCGTGAGTTCGAGGACCACCGGCAAAGCCGTGACGCTTTACCACACCTTGGAAACCCTTACCCTTGGAGACACTAGTAACTTGTAGTTTATCTCCTGGGGCAAAAGTGGAAACATCAATCACATCGCCTACTTTGGCATCTGTAGAATCGGTAGGTTTGACACGAAATTCTTTTAGAGTAGTAAACAACTTTTCTTTCATCTGACCTTGTTGCGCCTTGTTGATTCTTTCTTTTTTACCTTCACCAAAGCCAACTTGCACTGAGTTGTAACCGTCCTTTTCATTTGAAAAGACACGAGTCACAGTCACCGGGCCAGCTGAAACTATAGTCACAGGAACAACGTCTCCCTCTGGAGAGAAGTATTCTGTCATGTTTTCTTTTTTCCCTAAAATAAATTTCATTTGTTTGCTTTAACTTTTTACTTGATAACTGGTCTACAGCATCTTTACGTCAATATCTACTCCAGAAGGAAGAGATAAGTTAGTCAGTGACTCCACTGTCTTTGCGTTCGGATTTATGATATCGATCAATCGCTTGTGTACTCGGATTTCAAACTGCTCGCGTGCATTTTTGTAAATAAACGCAGAACGGTTGACTGTGTATTTCTTGATTTCAGTAGGCAAAGGCACAGGACCGACAATGTTGGCATCATACCTAACTGCAGTGTCCATGATTTGTTTGACTGAAGCGTCCAAGATCTTGCTCTCGTAAGCACGAACTCGAATGCGCAGAACAACTTGGTCATCCCCTTTCTTGGACAATTTCAAATCTTTAGTCTCTTTTGAAGATTTAGGTGTTTTCAACTTTTTCACTTTTGTTTCTGTTGTTGTCATTGTGCTTAGCTTTTTAACGGTTAGCTCTTTAGCTAATTTAGCTAAGAAGCGAACTTACTATCCTAATATCTTTGTAACGACTCCTGCTCCAACTGTCTTACCACCTTCTCGGATTGCGAATCTTTGTGATTCTTCAAGTGCGACAGGAGTAACCAATTTAACAGTGATTTTTACTGTATCTCCAGGCATGACCATCTCAGTACCTTCAGCTAGAGTAACATCTCCAGTCACATCTGTTGTTCGGATGTAGAATTGAGGCTTGTAACCCTTGAAGAATGGAGTGTGGCGACCACCTTCTTCCTTCTTCAAAACATAGATTTCAGCTGTAAAGTTATCGTGTGGAGTAGTTGTTCCTGGCTTACATAGGACTTGTCCTCGAGTGATATCTTCTTTCTTAAGACCTCGGAGGAGGATACCAGCGTTGTCGCCAGCCATACCTTCTTGCAAGTTCTTGTTGAACATTTCGATAC
>CAZHDU010000058.1:256-3416 GCA_964531535.1 uncultured Candidatus Saccharibacteria bacterium | reverse complement strand
GTCGATAGGCCTAGATAGTATTTTCGGCCTCTTTTAGCTATGGAATACAAGAAAGAAGCTGTGTCTTCGGATTTCATCATCCACCAAGCCTCATCGACGACTAATAAGCGTTTCTTGAGGGTTTTTCGGACAGCATTCCATATATAATGCATTATAATATACATGGCTACTGGTTTTAGCTCATCTTCCATGTCTCGGATCGAAAATACGATGAATTTTTTGTCGATGTCGACATTGGAAGGTCGGTTTAGGAAAGTCGCCCAAGAGCCTCGGGTGTATTTAGATAGTCTAGCTATGATAGATTCACTTCCCTCCATCCCTCCCAAGACCATTTCAAAGTCTGAAAGTAATGGAGGCTCAATATTAGAGAAATCAGATTCCGGGGTGATGTCTTTGATGGCGTAAGTCTCCGAGATGGCTCGATCGACGATTGCATCTTCTTCGGGGGTTAGGCCACCGAGCATCAATCGGAATAGGCCGACCAAGGTGATTACGTTTGAACGCAAGACATCTTCGGCGGTCTCATCTTCGCGAGGAATTGGTAGGTCGAAAGGATTCATGTGGTGATCGGAAGATATGGAAATATTGAAATATCGTCCACCGACGGCCTCAGCTAAGAATTCGTATTCCCTTTCTGGATCGATAACCATCACATCTACATCAAACATGAGTGATCTCAATATCTCGAGCTTGGTGGTGTAAGATTTTCCAGATCCAGCCTTGGCAAAGGTCACTGAGTTGTAGTTTTCAAGTGAAAAACGATCAAAGATGACTAGACTAGAATTGTGTCGATTTACCCCATACAAAATTCCTTTGTCTGATGTCAGGTCGAAAGAGACAAATGGAAAAATACTAGATAGCGGCTCGGAGTTTAGTTTTTGGTTGATATTTAAGAGGTCGGTATTGATCGGCATAATACTCTTAAAGCCTGCTTCTTGTTGGAATAGTGCTGGTTTGATGTATATAAGTCGAGCTTCCAGGACTGATTTAATTTCAGTTTCAATTTTAGCCAACTCTAATTCACTGTCGGCATATATGGTGATATAGACTCCGACGTCAAACATTTTTTCTTGAGCTTGTATTAAGTTGTCGCGTAGACCCTCAAGGTCTTCATAGGCAGTGTCGAGCATTGGGTCTCGGACCATTCCCTTGCTCTCCCTTACTTGAATCTGGCTTTGTACTTCAGCCACCTTTTTCTGAAACTGGCGGAGCATGAGCGAAGTATCTATCGGTTGGATAAATATTGAAATATCAAAAACCTTATCTAGGTTTATGATTGGTGAAAACCAATTGTCGGTCAGGAACCTGGGGTAAGAGATTATGAAAAAAGTTCTAGCAATTTTATCTCCTAGATTTATAGATTTTGATTCTATTTTTAAGGCTGAAGGGGCGATGACATCTTGGAGTTCTAGAGTCGCCGCTTCATAGATTTTATCTGGCAAGACAGCCAAAGTAGAAGCCCCGATAGAGTCTCCTGTTTCACTTTTATTTCTTCCCAATAATTTATCTAATATGCTCATTTTATATATTGTAATTCATTACTTAAATCATAGCCCTACTCCCTTAACTTTATCTGGACTTCGTTTTGGCCTGGATTAAATACTTTATAAAACACTTCCACGACTTCTTCGGTTCCTAGCAACGCTGACTTCACACTACATCTACCAAGTCCTTGTTGGATGACATCGATGCGTTGTTCTAGTTGGGATCTTTTTTCTTCAAAATCGGCTTGGGACTCGGCATTTTTTTCCGAAGCACTTTTTCGTGAAAACAAGTTAGAGATATTATCAAAAATTGAACTATCGGTTTTAATAATATTATTAGTATATGGCACGCAGACAAAAAAGTTTTTAGTCATGATACTGACAGTATCTGTAAAATTTTTAATGAAATCTATGTATTCCTTGGTTTGTAGTTTTAACAATGGTTCGTTTTGAACTTTTAATCTGCTCTCTAATAAGCTTAAATATGGTCTAATATCGAGCCTTCTGGATTGAATAGAAATTTGCACTGGAAAATCGAGGGTGTTTAAAAAATTTTGGAATTGAACTATGGTTGCTTTTTGTTCATCCTCAGATTTTAGGGATAAGTTGACTGAGTTGGCCAGAATAATAGCTCGCAGGTCACCATTTTTGAGTATGATTACACCATCACGGATTTCCTTGATTGGGACAAACTCTTGAGTTGCTTTTGCGTTTAAGGCCATTTTATTAGGTTAGCTATTCTGGTTCTTATTTAAATCCAAAACATCCAAACTCCAAGCTAAATCTTTCAACTTACTGCTGGTTAGTTTGTTTTCTCGAGGGTTATTGAAAGATACCGAACTCTTAGCAAAATCCTGAGAGCTTTTTTCTCGTGGTCTATCTTTTTGCCATATATACAGTTTACCTTGAATCATAAATTTAAACCACGATTCCACCATATTCAAAAATGGCTTACTGTTTGGTTTATAGAAAGCTAAAGCCAATGAAAAACCAGCTACCGAAGCTATGGGTATTATCCCCCAAAACAAGCCGAGTAGTTTGAAAAGAATAAAACACAACCCAGCGCCCCCAGCCAAATAGACAAATTCTCGGAAAGTAAAAGGCCCGAAAATTTTATCTTCTATGTCTAAAAATTGTGGCACTTTGAATTGCATGAGTAGCTTGTTAGCTAGATAGCTTTTTAGCTTGTAGCTTATTAATCATCACATTTAACATTCGCATAACTTCATCTAAAAGTATGTCTACTCTATTATAGGTTAAATTTTTAGTTTTTAAAAGCTTTTTAGAAATTTCTAACTGTGTTTCGAGTTCTCCTCCTGAGCCATAAGACATTCTCAAGAAATGTAGATAGTCAGCTCTGGTTCCTCTGTGTCTACCTTCTGCGATATTGGATGGAATTGAAACTGCAGCTCTTCTAATTTGGGAAGTTAAACCATAGATTTCTTCTCTCGGGAATTTTTCAGTCAGGTTGTATATCTCAACAACCAAATCAATAGATTTTTGCCACACTTTTAAATCTTTATATGAGTGGATTACGTCCTGCATTTTATAAGCTAGTTAGCTAAGACCTAATAAGCTAATTTATCGGGGTCTTGTACGGATCAGCATTCTTTGGACAAGAGCTTGGTTTTGCCACTATCGTTGGTATTACCTCCTCCGCTTTAATCGGTGCGTTG
>CAZHDU010000058.1:0-210 GCA_964531535.1 uncultured Candidatus Saccharibacteria bacterium | reverse complement strand
TCCGTATTGATTTTTAGTGACTACGGTTTGCACTGGACCAGATAGTTTCTGGTTTAGTAGTGGGTGAAGATTCATTCCTGGATTTATTTTTGGGACTGGAGCTGGAGCCGCGATTTCTATTGGCTCTTCCTTCCCCTCTAGCATCTTACTGGGTGAAGTCTCCAGCGGTTGAGGTTTTTCTTCTGGGAGTATTTCAATACCATGAGATTT
>CAZHDU010000057.1:0-3664 GCA_964531535.1 uncultured Candidatus Saccharibacteria bacterium | reverse complement strand
TACCACTAAACTATGACCACCTTTTTTAATCTTATAATCCATAGAACCGCAATACAAACTGGTAAAATCAAGAAATGTACCCTATACTAAAGAACATGGAAAATAGTCTAAAAACTGCAAGCTTTGAGACAAAACCGGATTATTTAAAAATGTATGAAATTCCCGGTCATGAAAAAATCGACCAGCATTCTTTTGAACGATATTTGGCTAACGAAAAACGCTGGGGGCAAAAAATACGCGACGTGGCTGCCTCCAAAGAACACATACTTACAGAAATTCGGCTTGCTCCACCTCATGAACGAGCCGAATTGGTCCGCCAAGCCCTGAATAATCCTAATGTAGAGATACGGATAGCAGCAGCAGACTTGATTGCGATCATACCAGAGCCAGAACAAATCGAATTAGTGTATGAAGCTTTAAATAATTCTAATGTAGAAATACAAAAAATAGCCGCGAAAATGATTGCATACATACCGACTCATGAACAAGCCAGATTGATTCGCAAAGCTTTGAGTAATTCTGATATAGAAGTACAAGTAGAAACAATGCATATGTTTAATTATGAACAACATATAAACTTGAGACCACTCGTCACCTATAAAGTCCGTGAGGGTTTGAACAGTTTAGATGTAAAAGTGCAGAAAAAAGCTCTGGAGATGATCAGTTATGCGCCGGATATTGAAAAAGAAAAACTACGACGGCTTGCCCAAGAGAAAGTTCTTCAAGCTTTACGTAATCCTGACATAGAAATACAGGCGATAGCGGCTACTATGATTTATGCTTTACCTCATAGTCAGCAATTACAAGAAATACTTGTTGAAAAAATCCGTAATGGTTTGGATAATCCAGATGTAAAAGTGCAGAAAGTGGCGTCAGAAATGATTTGGTACGCATCGAGTCACGAATTAATAAATAAAGCCCTGAGTAACCCTTCGGTGGATGTGCAAAAAGTGGCGATGAGGCTGTTAATTAAAAATGCTCCACCTCATGAACGAGCCGAATTGGTCCGCCAAGCCCTGAATAATCCTAATATAGGGGCACAAAAAGCAGCAGTGGAAATGATTGGGCATGTTCCGGATAGTGAAGGACTTTTTAATCTGGCCATACAGAAAGTCCCAGCTGTGCTTATTAAACCCCCTCTTTATAATCAAGGAAATATAAATAAAGATAAATTTTCCAGAAAACCTTTTAAAAAAAGTGGGTCTGAAACCACTCTTATCGGCGGAGATCTGAAAGACGAGGTTATTATCCGACATATAGATTCGACACATTTTCTAGCATGGAAAGCCTTATATGAAGATCATAATTTTTGGAAAAAAGAGGGTTTTGATTATGTTCCCATAGAGCCGATTGTATCTTTCCGTCCAGACGAAGACGGCAAAGTCGCGGTTTTTAGTGGTGTTCTGGATTTGAGTTTTAAGGAATGGGAAGATATGACAAAGTTATTCGTACCAGATCTGGAAAACCAAAAAAACAAAATCATCGCGGTGTTGAAAAAAAGGAATTTCACACACGGCCATCCGCATAATGGAAATTTTGTCCTACGTTTCAAGAGAAACAAAGATGGAAATCCAGATATGACCCAAACACCCCTCATATATATGATAGATTTTGATCAGGCTGTTTCTCCGTAAGCACTTAGGAAATTCCTAGTAGTTTTGCTATGACTGGCTTATCAAAACCAACAATAAGCTCGTTGTCGATTTGGATTACAGGTACGCCCGTCAAGCATTCCAAATTTGTGCGGTCAGAGGGAATCGAACCCTCATCTAATCCTTGGGAAGGACTCATTTTACCACTAAACTATGACCGCAGATTACTTGAACAACTTATCCCAAAACGAAGCAAACCAGCCCTGTTCGACTGGAGACTCGACTGGCTTGGTCTGATCATCGACCACGACAATCAAATCCTCACCCTCTTTACCCAAACCAAATTTTTCACGAATATTTTCTTCGACTCCCCGCTCGGTCTTTAAATTGGCGATTTCAGTAGATAACCTGGTCCTTTCACTTTGCAATTCAGCGAGCTTGTTTTCAGCCACCCTTCGATTTTCTCGAGTAGCCGACATTTTCCCCATAAAGCCGACCACACCCCAAGTAAAAACCGCCAAAAACAAGCAAAGCAAAATAATCACCGGCCAAGATTCGATGATATTTCGCCAACCTCGTTTTTGTTGAAAGTTTCGCATTATATGATAATATTACCACATATGCTTTTCAACAAAAAACACCAAAAGAAGATTCAGTTTGCCTGGGCGGTTTTGAGCGTGCTTATCATCATCAGTATGATCTTGCTCTACGCTCCTATCTTTCGGAACTAGTAGAAAGTTAAAAGTTATAAAGAAAATGTATTTTCTGTTAGCTTTCTACTTTACGAACTTTCGACTTTATAACTAGTCGTTAGACGACCGCATCATCTTCAAAAATACATCTTGAGGGATATTTACTCGTCCTCGTTCTTTCATTTTCTTCTTTCCTTTTTTCTGTTTTTCACGAAGTTTCATCTTACGAGTAATGTCGCCACCATACATGTGTTGAGTCACGTCTTTTTTCATCCCAGACATCGAACGCGAAGACATGATCCTGCCCAAGGCCTTGCCTTGAATTTTTAGACTAAACATTTGCCGTGGCAATATTTTTTCAAGTTTCTCCACCGCAGTCTCAGCTTCGATTTCGACTCGCTTTTTCGAGACGACTTTTGAAAAAGCTGGGACGACTTCATCAGCCACAATCAAATCCAGACGAGTCACGTTAGCTTCGCGCATTTCGCCGATTGTATATGAAATCGAACCATAACCCGAAGAGACACTTTTGAGTTCATCAAAGAAATTACGCATCAATTCTCTAAGTGGCATTTTCACATTAACGATATTACGATTCCCAGAATGCACCGAATTGTCTCCAAAGTTTTCGGTCTCGCCAATTTCAGCTTCATGGTCAAACAACATTTGCATAATTCCTCCCAGATAAGTAGCCGGAGCGATGATCTTCACGCCGACCCAAGGTTCATAGACTTCTTTGATCACACTGTCATCTGGAAAATAATATGGCGAATATACTTTTTCTCGCTTACCATTTTGCATGACCACTTCATAGGTAATCGAAGGTGTGGTGATTATGAGCTCGAGATTAAATTCTCGTCGCAGACGCTCGGTGATTATCTCCAAGTGAAGCATCCCCAAAAAGCCACAACGAAAACCTCGGCCGAGAGAACCACTGGATTCTTCTTCAAAAGAAAAAGCGGAATCTGAAAGTTTCAATTTACCCAAGGCGAGTTTTAATTCAGCAAAGTCATCGGCATCTTCTGGAAAGACTGAGGCCCAGACCACTGGCAAGGGTTGCATATATCCAGACAGGGCCTCGAGTGGATGGGCGAATTTGGTGATGGTATCTCCCACCGAAGCGATGCCCGGCTTTTTGATTCCGGTCACTATGTATCCAGTATCCCCGCTCGACAAAAAATCTCGCGGAGTTTCTTCCGGCGAAAATGTTCCAACCTCTAGTGAATTAAATTTTTCTTTAGAAACTGCAAAGAGCAGACTATCACCCTTGCGAACCTTGCCACTCAAAATTCGGACGAAGACAATCACCCCACGATGGTTGTCGTATTTAAAATCAAATACCAGGGCGCGCAAGCTGTTATCGTTGTTGTTTGCCCCATC
>CAZHDU010000056.1:774-4002 GCA_964531535.1 uncultured Candidatus Saccharibacteria bacterium | reverse complement strand
GAGGTAGGGGCCATCACCATGGCTGACATGGCACACATCGCTGGACTCATCGCTGCTGGAGTTTTACGAAATCCATTTGCTG
This sequence comes from uncultured Candidatus Saccharibacteria bacterium, assembly GCA_964531535.1. Lineage (GTDB taxonomy): Bacteria > Patescibacteriota > Minisyncoccia > Phycocordibacterales > UBA9973 > UBA9973. Next base: position 3,920 of record CAZHDU010000056.1, on the reverse strand, counting down.
ATGGTTTTGATATTATCACTTCGACGACTCACAAGACTCTCCGTGGCCCACGTGGCGGGCTCATTTTAGTTAGAGCCGATGAAGAGATTGCCAAAAAGATAGATAAAGCCATCTTCCCGGGTATCCAAGGTGGTCCACATATGCATATCATTGCTGCCAAAGCCGTGGCTTTTGGGGAAGCTTTGACTCCAAAATATAAAGCTTATGCTAAACAAATTTTGAAAAATGCTAAAGCTATGGCCGAAGTTTTCAAGAAAAATAAAATTCGGATGATTGGTGGAGGTACAGACAACCATTTGATTTTAGCGGATGTTTTTGGTTCACTCGGCGTGACCGGCAAAGAAGCCCAGACTGTGCTCGATGAAGTGGGGATGACTTTAAATATGAATTCAATCGCTGGCGATACTCGGAAGCCGATGGATCCATCTGGAATTCGTTTTGGTACACCAGCTATAACTACACGCGGATTTAAGGAAAAAGAATGTAAAAAAGTCGCCGAGCTTATGATTGAAGTTCTAAAAAACAAAGATGATGTGAAAGTAAAAGCCCGCGTCCATAAAGAAGTAAAATTATTAGCCAAAAAATTTCCTATACCTAAGAAGTTTGTATAAAAAATGAAACGCGGAAAATTGATAGTCATAGATGGGACAGATGGGAGTGGCAAGGCTACCCAGGTAGACCTCTTGGTGCAGGCTCTAAAGAGACAGGGGCTCAAGGTGAAAATTGTGGATTTTCCTGAATACTATTCGAATTTTTTTGGGAAATTCATCGGTCATTGTTTGTCTGAACAATACTATAATTTTGTAAATGTTCACCCAAAGATTGCCTCGGTACTTTATGCAGCGGATCGTTTTGAATCAAAAGATAAAATAGAAAAATGGCTGAATACTGGTCACATCGTGATTGCCAATAGATATGCCAGCGCCAATCAGATTCACCAGGGTGGAAAAATTTCCAATCCAAAAAAGCGGGAAGCTTTTATCTCATGGCTCGCTGAAATGGAATATGGAGTTTTTAAAATTCCAAAGCCAGATGTGGTTTTTTATCTGAATCTACCGATGGCAGTAGTGTTCCGATTGATCAAAGAGAGAAATAAAAAAAGTGTTCGGAATTATCTAGGTAGCAAAAAAGATTTAGTGGAGAAGGATAAAAATTATATGGAAAATTCTCACAAGAGCGCGCTGTGGCTAGCCAAGACTCAAAAGAATTGGATTAAGATTGAGTGCATGAAGGGGGGAGTGTTGAACACTAGAGAAAATATTCATCAAGAAATTTATGAAAAAGTTAAAAAAATCATCAAATGAAAATCCCAATAGTAAACGAACAAGATGAGATTATAGGTTATAAAGATAGAAAAGACAGGAACCCTAAGGATATTTTTAGAGCCACAGGTCTATGGATGACAAACAGTGATGGAGATATTTTACTTGCTCAGCGTTCGTTCAGTAAAAAATATAATCCAGGAATATGGGGTCCGGCGGTAAATGGGACTGTGGAAGAGGGGGAAACTTATGAATCAAATATCACAAAAGAAATTGAGGAAGAGCTGGGGTTACTAGATATTAAGCCAGTTTTAGGAAAAAAATTTAGAAAAAATAATGAGCATCGATATTTTTCGCAATATTTTTATCTTACATTAGATATGGATATAAAAGATTTTAAGATAAATAAAGAAGAAGTTGCAGAAATTAAATGGTTTTCTAGACAAGAATTAGAAAAAGAATTAAAGGAAAATCCTAAAAAATTTTCATCTGGGGTACACGATTGTATGAAAGATTTATATGCAAATCAAAGTTAAAAAATTAAATAGCGAAGCAAAGTTGCCGACACATGGCCACCCGGGCGACGCGGGGATGGATTTTTATACTGTCGACGACGTGGTTTTTGCGCCGGGAGCTCAGAGTTCGGTCCACACTGGCCTGGCTATCGAAATTCCAGAAGGTTATGTCGGTTTGGTTTGGGATAAATCGAGCATCTCTTTCAATAAAGGGCTCAAAGTCATGGGTGGAGTAGTCGATGCCAGCTATCGAGGAGAAGTTATCATGAATTTATTAAACGTGACCGATCACGAAGTGGTTTTGCCCAAGGGCCACAAGGTAGCTCAGATGCTCATCCAAAAATTCGAACATTGTGATATTCTAGAGGTAGGCGAGCTTTCAGAGACTGTGCGAGGTCACGGTCGGGAAGGAAGCACGGGCGCTAAATAGCTTTTTAGTTCTTAGCGGTTAGTTGGTTAGGTAAATACATGAAAGATCAAATACGAAATTTAATACATGAAGCGTTAAAAAATCTAAATATCGGAGATGTAGATTTTGTCGTGGAACATCCAGAGGATTTAAAAAATGGAGACTATTCGACAAACGTAGCCATGGTTTGCGCCAAATCACTAAAGACCAACCCAAAAGAACTAGCAGAGAAAATAGTGCAGATTTTGCCAAAGCCAGGCTTTGGCAAAATCGAAGCCGCCGGTGGCTTTATAAATTTCCACCTAGCTCCAGAGTATTTTTTTAATCGTACCAAAGAAATTTTAAAGCTTGGCGATTATTATGGAAAATTGAAAATTCATCAAGGCCGAAAAATTCTTGTTGAGCACTCTAGCCCAAATCTTTTCAAGCCATTTCATATTGGCCACGTCATGAACAATGCGATTGGTGAATCCATCAATCGCTTGGCTCGTTTTTCTGGTGCCGATGTCACCACAATTTCTTATCCTTCTGATGTTTCGCTAGGTATAGGCAAGGCCGTTTGGGCATTACTCGATGGTGGCTTGGATAAATTAAATGAATTAAACTCTGAAGCGGAAAAGTTGGCTTATTTGGGGTCTTGTTATGTCGCTGGTACCAAGGCCTTAGAATCCGATCCGAGTCTCGAAGCTCGAATGCGCGATATTACAAAAATAATATACGAGGCTCAACCTTCTCCTGAATACGATGCTTATAAAATTGGGCGAGAGATAAATTTGTCGTACTTTCAAAGTATTACTAAACGTCTTGGTTCCACCTTTGGAAGTTTTATTTTCGAGAGTGAAGCTGGCCTAGAGGGAGAAAAATTGGTCAAAGCTCACATCGGAGATATTTTTGAAAATTCTGAAGGAGCCGTGGTGTATAAAGGAGAGCAAGATGGCCTGCACACTAGAGTATTTATAA
>CAZHDU010000056.1:0-764 GCA_964531535.1 uncultured Candidatus Saccharibacteria bacterium | reverse complement strand
ATCCGACCTACGAAGCTAAAGATGTCGGTTTGTTGTCATTAAAATTTTCTAGATACAATCCCGATTTATCAGTTTTTGTCACCGACCATGAACAATCAGAATATTTTAGAGTGGTAGTCTCAGCAGCGGGGAAGATAAATAAAGAATGGAAAGAAAAGACTATTCACCGCACTCATGGCCGAATGAGTTTCAAGGGGCAAAAGATGTCGTCACGCTTGGGCGGAGTTCCTTTGGCTGTAGATATTTTGGAAGCGTTGCTGGTCGAAGTCGCCGACCGGACCAAAGACCGACCCGATGATGGCGTAACAGAAAATCGAGATGCGATTGCCATCGGTGCTTTAAAATTTACGATTTTAAAATCAGTTGCAGGTAAGAATATAAATTTTGATCCAGAGACTTCACTATCTTTTGAAGGTGATTCGGGCCCATATCTTCAGTATTCTACAGTTCGAGCCAATTCAGTTTTTAAAAAAGTTAATTTTGATGCTGGGGTCATAGCTCAGCCTGCCGTCGTCACTGATGTCGAAAAATATATAGATAGATTTGAAGAAGTTGTCTCGAAGTGTATAAATCTCTGGGAGCCACACCATATGGTGGATTATCTGTTAGACCTAGCTCAAGCCTTTAATACTTGGTATGTAAAAGTTAAAATTATTGATGAAGCCAACAAAGACATGGCCTACAATCTGGCCATTGTAAAAAATTTCCATACCACGATGAAAAACGGCCTCCACCTCCTCGGCATCGAAGCTCCAGAGAAAATG
>CAZHDU010000055.1:0-4243 GCA_964531535.1 uncultured Candidatus Saccharibacteria bacterium | reverse complement strand
TTGGCTCGGGCCTCCTGGAGAGTTTCAATCACCAAGGCGGGCGCATCCGCGCTCTTCCTCCGGTAGATGTCTTGCTTCCCCGGAGTGAAGCTGAAATAGTTGCCCTCAGAGTAGACTCGGAGGTCTGAACTGGCGGACCGAATTGTCACATCCCCATAGAACGTCGACCCCTCGGGAACGGCACCCCTGGGGATGAACACGTAACCGAACCCGCAACCCGACGACCGGCGGAAGAAATGGCTCCACGCCTTGGTCTCTGCCGGTCCTTGAAGGATCGTGTCCATGGTATACTTCTTGGACACACACTGTCCGTTTCTGGTCACCCGCCAAAATGCGTAGGTTCCCTCTTGGAATTCGAAGGTGTAAAACTCCAGACCAAGACCTGGCATGTCGCTCTGGAGAAAAATCTCCTCCAGGTACGCATACCCAGACCGAACCTCAACGTCGATTCGTTCGATCTGATATCCGAACCCTTGGATCTCGACGATGTACTCGCCGTCGGCGAGCAGCTCATCGTCGTAACGTCGGAGGTCAAAACGACCTCCTTCGTCAGTGACAGTCCCCCCATCCTGTACCCGAACCTGGCGGAGCGGATCCAAGTGAGACATGGTCACCATCGCGTCCGGAACCGGGTTCCAGTTGGAGTCCAGAACCGCGCCCATGATCTGGGCACTGGCCGGAGTGACGAACGAAAACGACGCCACGAGAATGAAAACGGCGAGGGTAAGAACGTTGGCAAAGAACTTATTCTTCATTGGGGCCTCCCGGCCTTTAGTTGTGGGCCAATCTGCCCAAGCAACTCAGCCTATATTATATCACACTTGATACCCAAATGTCAAGCACACATAAATGCATATTTTTCAAGCCCAAAAAAGCCAAGAAGTCTCACTTTCCTCTCAGTGGACACCAATAAGCAAGAACTGTTCCTGCTTGCAACTAAAAATTAAAAATCTTTTTTGATTTCTTCTGTCTGGAAAAATGAACCGACTATAGACCAGAAGAATAAGACCGAAGAAAACAATATAGACCAATGGGTATCGTAAATATATTTTTCGACACCAAATACCAACAGGACAACAATAATTCCTAAAAATATTTCTTTCCGTTCGGCTTGCCTGTTTGAAATTTGTATTCTATCTCCTAAATATTTATCCCCAGACAAAAACAACAACTTACAAGCATGTAAGAAATTTAATCCTGAAAAAAATAAAAACCCAAACTCTTTACTATTATATATATACACAGCGGAAGAAAAGGAAGCACCTATTAACGTTAAAATAGAAAAATATCTAATTGCCTGATATTCTCCTGATGTTTTTTCTCTCTGGCTAAAAGCGTGATATATACTATAAAAAGCACCAGTAAATGCATATATGATCGCTAGATACATCTCTCCCCCGTGTTTACCACTCCCGACATACGCAACTTCCCGCCAAAAATCTATATAAGTAAGAGCTATTAAAATAATCGCGAGAGACGAGACAAACAAGCTCGCTTCTGTCGGCCTAGGAAGTGGAAATACTTTTTCAATTTTTGAGAATACAAGTTGAATTTTATCATCAAGAAATTTTCCTTTTGGGGAGTTTTGCGCACTCTTAGATAATTTGTCTAGGTATGTGAAGAAACGAAACAGAATTACTGCTGGTATAAACAAAACTGCGTAAACCAACAACAACATACCAACTGTATTTAAAATGTCACTCATGTTATTTTATTTATCGCCTCCTAGATATTTTCCAGCCACACTCAGGGCAAAGGATGGCAAGATTATGAATACAGAAGTAAACAAAAGCTTGATTAATATTTGGCTAAAATTTGAATCTGGAGAATCCGGACCCGAAGCAGTGAGGACAATCAAAACACCGACTATCCCGAAAAGAATCGACGCGAATATAAAAACTCTTGTGGCAATTTTTTGCATATCTATATTGTAACACGATTAGACAATCTTGATAATTTCTTCGGCGACTTCATCTGGAGTCTTTTGGTTGGTGTCGATAATTTCCGAGCCATAATCCATGCCTTCTTTTTTCATGATCTCTGTAAAATCCATATTTTCTTCGACAAACTTTTCAACAGTCTTGTTGTGTTGCTTTTGAAATTTCAACCGACTCTCCTCGGTGAGATATCGGCCTTGGATTCTCTTCTCAAGCGTATCCGAATTCGCATACAGCAAAATGAATTTTATATTCTCCTGATTTGGCGCCAATTCCTCCATCTCGCTCGGCCGAGCAAATCCAGAGACAATCGTGGTGATTCCATTCTCGGCATTCGCTCGTCCGATTTCAATAAGATATTTTGTTTCGGCAAATCGCCAAGGTCTCCCGCCACCAGCTGGAACTCCCCGCTCGTCTAAATCATGTAGGTCATATTTATCTTTAGAAAGTTTAGTCTTTAAAATAGAAAGTGCGGTGGTCTTGCCTGATCCACAAACCCCAGTAATGAAATAAATTTTCGCGTCATTTGTCATGGAATAATAATAGCACAAAACAAAAAAGCTATTACACTTAAGCCTTGCGTGACTCTCTAATTTCCATCAACAACCGACCTAGATTATTTTCACCGACGCCAGGTTCGCTCGAGTCATTTTTATGCACACCCCAAAATGTATCTCCCCAATAATTCACCTCTTCTAAGTGCTTGCTACCAGTTTCGAGTAATTTTTGATAATTTTCTGGATTTAATTTTTTATCAAATTTTTGTATTAAAAGTTTCTTCATGATCTCCAACTTCATCCCCGTCCATTCTTCTAAAGAATACCGCCCGATGGGATTGGCGACCACAAAAGCCACAGCTTCTTCGGGTGAACATGTCTGGAAATATACTCTTTGGTCTTTATTATATTTGGCAGACTGGTAAGCATTTTCTACAGATGGAAATTCATCGCCATCTAAAAAGACCTTGGCGGGCCAAAAATTACTAAGAAATCTGTATGGCCCGAAAAAACCCTTAATCTCTGTTTCAGAATGGGTTAAAACTCTCGCAGCTTTTTCTTTTATTGGAATCAAAGAATCTTGTTTGGTGTTAGACATAATTTCTATCTTATCACAGGTTACAACTTCCGAACTAGGCAGTAAAAAAAGAATCGCCCCGAACCACAAAGTGGCCGGGGCAGATTTGAACAAACGATTATTACGGCAGAGTCGTCTCCTCAACACCCTCTCGACGAAGCCAGGCGAGGAGCTTCTCCGCATCCTGAGGGTGGTAGAAGCCACTGTTGTAGCCCTTTATGGCAAGACCAGCCCCTGCTGCTATCTTGATGCCGAGACCCTGCTTGAAGCTTTCGAAATCGGCAGTGACGAAGTTATCGTCTTGCCGATCGCCGGGGGCTCCGCCTTCGACATCCGGTCCTTCTACACGGATGTACACGAGTGGTGTTGCAGAAAATTTTACCTGTGACATCGTAACTCCTAGGTCGGTTGATTGAATGTTTTAATACTTCTAGTCTAACAGAATAGTATCACAAAAATACTTATTTGTCAACCCTGCTCGTGAGTTACTCACAAGGACGATCTTTGCGCAGAAATTTTAAAAAAATAATTTACTCAGTTCTGGTTTTTTCGCAAGAATCGTTCTTGTAAAGTATTAGAGCACTTTTAAATCTTTAAGTATCGAATTGGCAATTTCTTCTACACTTAATTTTCCAGAATCGAAAGTCGCGTTACCTTGATAAGAATTTTCTTCATATCTTTTAGAAAGTTCGTCCATCTTCTCTTTGGTCATCATCGGCTTATTGCTCTTGGCAGTTCTTTCAGCGACACGTTGTGTTCTGATATCTCTAGGTGCATCAATCCTATATAGGAAAAAATCAATCTTATTCTCATCTGCAATTTCTTTCAATTTCTCCACTTCTTCTGTGTCCATGTTTTGGTCCACAACCACACTAATATTATTTTTCAAATATTCTTTTATCATCGCATTAACCACATTGCGACTTACTCTATTGTGCGAACTCACCTCTCTAAATTGAGAAATGAAACTTTTTATTTTGTCGGAAGAAGCGTGAGCAGTGTTTACGAGTTGGTTTTTCAGAAATTCAGCTAGTGTGGTCTTGCCCGCCCCAGCTGGCCCAATTATGATTACCATAAATAATTTATCTCTTGTATGCATATTTATATCTTATCACAGGTTCCAACTTCAGAACTAGGCAAGAAAAAATCACCTTGTTTCGAAGGTGATTTTTTACAGGCTCGGGAGGTAGGGATCGAACCTACGACCAATCGCTTAACAGGCGATCGCTCTA
>CAZHDU010000054.1:0-4612 GCA_964531535.1 uncultured Candidatus Saccharibacteria bacterium | reverse complement strand
ATTTCGGAGACAAAGTAGATTTATATATAGACGCCGGGCCAGTGGTCAGCCAACCCTCTAGAGTTGTCAGATTGAAAAATGATGGCTCAGTGGAAATTTTAAGACCTTGACTTTAACCACAAAAGGGTGTATAATATATAATTATAAGCTCTTTAAAATAAAGTTACAGAAGTCGCCGTAGCTTCAAGGAAGTAAAAATAGTGGACACCGAGTGTCCACTAAAGTATTTTTTTGAAACTACGGCGACAATCAGGTTGCCCTAGAAAAAGGAGATGACAACATGGAACCCATGATTGCATCAGGTCAGGTCGCAGAAGCCGTAAACGTGATCACTGCCGCCGCTCGCAAGGGTGGTGAGGAAGCGATCAACCAGCTCGCAAAGACTGGAGCGCTCAATGCGAGCAACTTCCAGCGCGTGCTGGCGCAGGGCGACAAGGTCGCAGCGGCGGTGAAAGCTGCTCTGCTCAGCACGCTTGCTGAGCTAGCGGAGAACATCGTCGGATGCCTTCGGCTAATTTCGGGAGGACAGAAGATTGTCCTCGCCGTGACGAGTGGTAAGCACACTCTCACTAACGCAAGTGATGTTTTTGATGGGTACATCGATTCCGACTTCAAGAACTGGGGTCTCGATGTTCCAGAGGAAGCCACCGGCGAAAAGGAAGTCGCCGTTTACGAGATGAAGGACAACGGCACCTACGCGGAGATCTTCGGAGGCTTCGGCGAGAACCTCGATCGGCTCTGCCTCACGCAGGACCAGATCAGGGTATTCTGCCGCGATCAGCGCCAGTGGCTCCACCCCCAAGGCTACGGCACGCTTTTCCTGTTCAAGGTGAACGGAAAATTCTTCGTTGCCAGCGTGGACGTCAATGGCGGTCGCCTCGAGGTCTACGTCGACCAGTTCGAGTACGGCCTTGTCTGGCCTGCCGAGTATCGTGATCGCATCGTGGTTCCGCAACTGTAGCTTTCGTTCCCTAGTATCAAGTCGTTTCGTCAATTCGTGCAAAAAGCCGAACTGGGGAAACGGCTTTTTGTGTTATAACTTTGATACTTTGTATCTTTGACCCTTTAAAATTTTTTTAATATACTAAATGCGTAATCGGGAAATGCTTGCGGTCTTAATTTTATTTTGCCTTCAAGTCGTGATTATTTAAAAACCAATTCGAGAGTTTCGTCGGTTCCTGTACTTACGAAAGAGTGAATTCTTTTTTAAAACAAAAAACATAAAAGTTGGTGGGGTGAGCTGGTAGAGTTTTATACTCTCAAATAATATACGGCGCGACTTTTGACATTAAATTGTTTTCAAGTCAGCAGTGAAATAGATGGCTCATCTTACAATTCTTCGTTGCCAACGTGAACGTCAATGACGGTCGCCTCAAGGTCAACGTCAACCAGTTCGAGAACGACAATGTCTGGAATGCCGAGTATCGTAATCGCATCGTGGTTCCGCAACTCAAAATGTTTCTCCTCTGTTAATTCGGAGGAGTTTTCTTTTTCTGTTTTTCTTCTACGCCTTTTTTCCAGCCACCTAGCATTTTGCCAATTTCTTCCAATTTTTCTGAAAGATTTAAATATCGATCATCTTTCAAGCATTTGTTTTCCCAAGCAATTTGTAAGAAAAACTTTACTCCATCGAGTTTAGAAATGGCCATGATTAGTTTTGGAATTTTGGATTCTGTGGGTAAATAAATCGAGACAAATATATTTTCAAGTAGTCCTAAAAAATAATCTTCAATCTTTCCACCTAAAATATATCGATGTGCTTTTGGAAAATCATTATATATCTTAAACCATACAGAGTAGGCCGTCTTTGCCTTTAAAAGCGCTGAAGGCGCTGCGGGGGGGGGTAGTAGAATCATGAAGCGATTTACTCATACTTACGATAGTATCATAACTATAGAAAAACTGCTTAAAGCCTGGCAGGAATTTGTGTGTGACAAGAAAGATCGGAAAGACGTGATTTTGTTCCAAGCTAAATTAATGGACAATATCTTTGATTTATATAACGATTTAAAAAATAGAAATTACAAACATGGAGAGTATTTTGCATTTAATATTTCTGACCCCAAGCCACGGGAAATACACAAAGCAACAGTTCGAGACAGACTAATTCATCATTTGATATATCAAGAACTATGCACATATTTTGACTCCAAATTCATCCACGATTCATATTCCTGTAGATTAAACAAAGGAACCCATAAAGCAGTCAACCGATTTCGAGATTTCTCAAGAATAGTATCTAAAAACAACACCAAAACCTGTTTTGTTTTAAAATGCGACATCAGAAAATTCTTTGCCAATATCGATCACGAAATTTTAAAGTCTATACTGTCAAGGACCGTCCTTGACACAGACGTACTCTGGCTACTAGAGCAGGTGATAGACAGTTTTAGAGAGAACCCCATAGGCATTGCCTATGGGGTTACACATATGCGCGATAGCGTAAATGTGTATAGAGGGTTACCACTAGGTAATCTGACTTCTCAACTACTTGTAAACATATACATGAATGACTTTGATCAATATGTGAAAAGAGAACTAAAAGTAAAATATTATATACGTTATGCAGATGATTTTGTAATTTTACACAATATCAAAACAGAACTAGAAAATCTTCTACCTAAAATCTCAGAATTTTTAGAACAAAAATTAAAGTTACAACTACATCCCGACAAGCTATATATTAAAACCATAGCTTCCGGGGTGGATTTCTTGGGTTGGGTTAGCTTTCCACAGCATAGAGTATTGAGAACAACTACTAAAAACAGAATGTTGAAGAATTTAGCTCAGAGTCCTAAAGAAGAATCTAGGCAGTCTTATTTGGGGATGCTTAGTCATGGAGATGCGTATAAATTATCTTTAAAAATCTTAGAATAAAGCCACAATTAGCTTGATTGGTAAAAAAGTGCTTAAATATGCGATAATATAGCTATGAGTAAAAAGAGTCTGATTGAGAAAATATTTAGTGCGCCGGCGGAGGTCTTGGAAAAGACTGTCGAAGTCGGTGTCGATATCGAACAAAGTTTAGCAGAGGAGAAGCCGGTCAAGGTGGCGAAAAAATATTGGGATATCCTGGGCCCAGGATTGGTGACTGGCGCAGCTGATGACGATCCCTCGGGAATCGCTACTTATTCACAAGTCGGAGCTCATAAGGGTTTCGGTTTGATTTGGCTGTCACTTTTTTCCTTTCCGCTGATGCTGACTATTCAAGAGATGTGTGCTCGGATAGGTCTGGCGACTGGAGTGGGCCTCGCTTCCAATATTCGGACATATTATTCAAAAAAGATTTTATATATCTGCACTTTGCTTTTGCTTTTTGCGAATGTCTTCAACATCGGCGCCGACTTGGGAGCGATGGCCAAAGCTACCGAGCTATTGTTGCCAGCGATTCCGTTTACTTTTTTGATTTTCTTTTTTGCCTTGGTCTCTCTGTTCTTGCAAATTTTTGTCCCGTACAAAAATTACGCTAAGTATTTAAAATATCTGACTTTTGTTTTATTTGCCTACGTGGCTACCGCGCTCTCAGTCGAGATGAATTGGAGTGAAGTTTTGCATCATACTTTTGTCCCTCAGTTTGCTTTTACTAAAGACGAGATTATTTTGTTGTGTGCAGTCTTGGGTACGACGATTAGCCCGTATCTATTTTTCTGGCAATCTTCACAAGAAGTCGAAGAGCAAATTTTACATGGTGAAAAAACCATCGAAGAGAGACGCAGTTCCAACCACCAAGAGGACATAAAAAACATGCGGATAGATGTGACTTCAGGAATGTTTATTTCAAACTTGATTATGTTTTTCATTATCGCAGCTTGCGCGGCGACTTTGTATGCCAATGGATTGACTGATATTAAAACCGCTGAAGATGCGGCCTTGGCCTTGCGACCTTTTGCGGGAGATTTTGCTTACGTATTGTTTACGCTTGGAATACTCGGCACTGGGATGCTGGCTATACCTGTGCTCGCTGGGTCTGCGTCATATGCCATCTCGGAAGCTTTTGGTTGGAAGACTGGCCTATATCGCAAACTCAAACAAGCTCGAGCGTTTTACGGGGTGATTATTGTAGCTATGTTTTTGGGCTTGATGTTGAATTTTGTGGGCTTAGATCCGATTCAAGCTTTGATTTATGCCGCTTTGTTAAATGGAATAATTTCTCCAGTTATGATATTTTTCATTGTTCAATTGAGTGGTAAACAAGAGGTGATGGGGGATTTTAAAAATTCTAAAATTTTAAACTTGGTCGGCTGGTTTACATTTGGGGTAATTTCCTTGGTCGGAATCGGGGCGATAGTGTCACTACTGTATTAATTATGAAAATTTTTAACGATTACGATTTAACTAAATTAAACACCTTCGGCATTTCAGTCCGAACCAAGTTTTTTGTTGAAATAGAAACTGAAAATGATTTCATTGAGTTGTTGTTGACCCAGGAGTTTAAAGACAATGCTCGGATTTTTTTGGGTGGGGGGAGTAATGTTTTATTCACCAAGGATTTTGACGGTATTGTAGTTTTGAATAAACTAAAAGGTATAAATATTGTTGAAGAAGATAATGAGAGTGTCTTGGTTCGATCCATGAGTGGCGAGATATGGCACGACTTGGTTTTGTTTGCGGT
>CAZHDU010000053.1:2370-4626 GCA_964531535.1 uncultured Candidatus Saccharibacteria bacterium | reverse complement strand
GGCCATGGTAATGGCGCCGACTTCATGAGCAATCTCGACAAATTTTTTATAGTTCAAAGTTCTTGGATAAGCCGAAAAGCCCGCGATAATTAATTTTGGTTTTTCTCGCAGTGCCACCGCGCGCATATCTTCGTAGTCGATTTCGCCAGTCTCTGGATTTTTCATTTTGTAAGTGACGAATTTGTATATTTTGGCCGGCAATGTCATCGGATGGCCGTGGGTCAAGTGGCCACCATGAGACAAATCCATGCCCATCACCGTGTCCCCTGGTTGGAGTAGAGCAGAATACACAGCTAGGTTGGCTGGCGCGCCGGAATGAGCTTGGACGTTGGCAAATTTACATTTAAAAAGTTTACAAGCACGCTCGATGGCCAAGCGCTCGACTTGGTCGGTCCATTCTTGGCCTCCATAATATCGACGGCCTGGGTAGCCTTCGGAATATTTATTGGTAAACACTGAACCATTGGCCTTCAAGACATCTTCGGAAACATAGTTTTCAGAAGGAATCAGTTCGAGCCCTTCTCTCTGCCTCTTTTCTTCCCCCTTTATGAGTTTTTCGATTATTTTATCTTTCATAGGCTTATTTTAGCATTATTATTTTTTATATGAAAAGGAGACATTTTTACCATCAGATTGCATAATAATAGTCCCTAGAAGATCGGTCCGTAAAATTTCTATCCCAGCTTTGGTGAGCACATTTAAAGTATCCAAGTGTGGGTGGCCATATTTATTATCCCGCCCATCAGAAATCAGCGCAAAGAGTGGCGACACCGCTTCAACAAAAGCCGAGGACGTCGAAGTCCGCGAACCATGGTGGCCGACTTTAAGCACAGTGCTCTCCAAATTATCATTCTTAGAATTATCTAAAATTATTTTCTCGGTCGATGTCGGCGCGTCACCAGTCAACATCACCGAGGTGTCGCCATAGACGAGACGGGCCACCACTGAGCCTTCGTTTACCGCCCAGGTCGACACATCTCGATCTGGAAATAAAATTTCAATGTAAGCTCCCCCACCAATGTCGAGCTTCATGCCTCGCTTGGCCAAAATATCTAGAATTTTTTTCTGCTCGATTGTCTTCTTTAAACTCTGAAAAGTTTGCGAATCATTTTGGGTGCCCGGCTCGAGCACCAGGCCCACTTTGTAATTCTTAAAGACATCTGCAAAACCGCTAATATGATCGGCGTCTGGATTGGTGATGACCACGGCATCGATAGTCCGATCAAATGGCGACATGACTTTGCGCAGTGGCCCCAATATTTTTTTGGCTGGACCAGCATCAAACAAGACTTGGGTCCCGGTCGGCGATTCTATAAACAGCGCATCTCCTTGGCCGATATCGAGCATAGCAAAGCGGAAACCCTTTTTTGAGCTTGTAAAATCAAGATGAAATAGATAAATATTTATGACCAACAATACTAGTACAGACAACAATAGCGAGTAGTTTTTTCGTCTGTCTTCCATATGTTACAATGATACCATGGAAAAATTTACAGAGTTAAAATTTAATATTGGTGAATTAAAAGGTATCAGTGCCAAGAATATCGAAGAACATTTGAAACTTTATGCTGGTTATGTGAAAAACGCTAACGCTGTAGTCGAAAAAATTAGTTCACTCAGTGCTGAATTCTTTGGGCAAGGAGTCGACAACTCATATCTGATAGCGGAACTATTTCGTCGATTTAGTTTTGAATACAACGGAATGCGTAACCATGAAATTTACTTTAGCTCGCTTTCAGATGGCCCTAAACCACTAACAGAAAACAGTGAGTTAAATAAAAAAATGATTGAAACTTGCGGAGGTATGGAAATATTTCTGAAAGGTTTTAAAAACATAGCTCTAACTCGCGGAGTAGGTTGGGCTGTACTTTGGTATGATAAAAAAGACAAACGCTTGATTGCTTCTTGGGTGGACGAACAACACCTGGGCCAACTCAATGGGTGCGAAATGATTCTCGCCTTGGATATGTGGGAACACGCCTATGTCTATGATTACCCTACTTCTGAAAAGAAAAAATACGTGGAAGCTTTTTTTGAAAACCTAAACTGGAGCGTCATCGAAGAAAACTTTACCCAGGCACTTTAATAAAGTGCCTGGGTTTACAAACGCTCTTTAAAACTCTTCCGTAAAGAAACTCTTAATACTCCGACCAAAAAGCACATAAATAAAATATGTGTAAATTAAAATTGTTAAAATGATTGGAAAATTTGGGAACACAATAGAGGCAAAAGGTAAATGCGCGAAAAAACTTATTA
>CAZHDU010000053.1:0-2360 GCA_964531535.1 uncultured Candidatus Saccharibacteria bacterium | reverse complement strand
ATGAAATAGGCATAGATTAGTATTGTTAAAAGTAGAGGAAAGTTTGGGAAAGCAATCGAGGCCCAAGCAAAACTAGCAAATATCGAGATTACTGATAGCTCGTAGTGTAAAAACAGATAAGCGACAAATCCAGCTGGGATCGCAAAGCCATACCAGACCAGACCCAAAGCCCCACTGATAAAACCGAGCAACATGGTAAATGGAATAAAGGGTAAAACCAAGACATTGGCCGGCAAGGCTACCAAGGATAGATTGCCCATCTTGTATAAAATAAAAGGCAAGACGAAAACATAGGCGGCGCAAGTGACACTGATGATATCTCGAAGCTCAAATTTTTCAGTCACCCATTGAAAATATTTTTCTATTCTCGGAGCCACAAATATCACCGCCACCGTGGCGATGAAAGAAAGTTGAAAAGATACATCGTATACCAAGACATACGGATTGACCAAAATCATAAACACTCCAGCCAAGACGAGGGCCCGGGCGACATCATAATTGCGACCGGTCGCCCGGGCCACCAAAGCGAGCACAGCCATAATCCCCGCGCGCAAAGCCGTCGAGCCACCACCAGACATCAAAACGAAAAGTAATATAGTCAAAATTCCTAAACCGATTCCAGCTTGCACCGGCAAGAACGCAAAAAGCTTCATGATCCATTCAGCGACGATAGTGACGTTGTAACCAGACAGGGCCACAATATGGATGGTCCCGGTGTCGACAAACTGCTGTCGCAATTCCTGACTAAAAGAAGCCTTCTCCCCCAGGATGAGCCCACCCATCAATAAATTTTCTGGATCGCTAATCGCAAAATTTATTTTTTCTAAAAATTTTTCTTTAACTGAAAATAAAATACTCTTCAAAAAATTTCCATTCCCGCGCGAGATGACTTCGAGATTTACGTAATTCATCACGTAATAGATTCCATCTTTCTTTAAATAATTTATGTAATCAAATTCTTTGCCTGTGTCGCTGGTAAAGTTCTCTGGCTTTGATAATTTTCCAGACAAGCGAACTTCATCGCCATATTTATAATCTGTGCCAAAACCTGTAGTTACCAATATTTTTGTCTGCTCACCACCCACGACTACTTCTATGACTAGTTTTTGATTGTTCTCCCTGATATCTGGCTCATCGACAATCTCTCCTGAAAAAGAAACTTTGGTTCCGACTTGAGATTCAAATATTTCTGGAGCTTCTCCGGTCGCCAAATGAAAACGAATAACTCCTAAAGAAAAAGCCATCGCAAGTATAGAAAACAACACCATCCACTTTAGCGAACAAAAGTGAGCAAAGACCAACACCACTAGAGCGAGCATCAGCAAAAATATCGGAACTAAAATATTTACAAAAATAAAAGAGTGCAAAAGCACTCCTCCTGTAAACCCCACACAAATTGTGTAGAAAATTTTATCTTTCATATTTCAACGTCTTAGTTCTACTGGCTCGCCTTCGGCAAAACTGGTAGCTATGCGGTCGGCGCGTTCGTTGTGTTCGTGGCCGTTGTGACCTTTGACATAGGACCATTTTGGCTTCACCTCAGAATTTAATTTATACAATTCTTCCCAAAGCTCTCGATTGACCACTGGTTTTTTTGCAGCATTTCGCCAACCATTTTTCATCCAACCCAAAATCCACTCAGTGATTCCCAAGATCACATATTTTGAATCAGAGACAACCTCCACTTCAGAATGTACTAGGTCTTGCCTAGTACAAAGATACTTGAGGGCTTCTATCGGCGCTGTGAGTTCCATTTGATTATTGGTGGCGTGTTCTTTGTAGCCACCAAGTTCAAAAACTTTATCATTATGCATAATGATAGCTCCCCATCCCGCCTGGCCAGGATTCCCCTTGGCCGCTCCGTCTGTATAGATTGTAATTTTATTAGACATAATAGTTTAAACGATATCTTCTATCCTCAATCTTAACTCTTCTTTGCCACGAAAGCGAGACAGGTCGAAAGTAGCCAATAAATTTATGCGATTTCCGACTTCGAGCGGAACCGCAAAAGAATCTACCCCAGAAAAAAAGGCAATAGCAGTGGCTTGATTTTGATTAACATCTGAGACCACCAGTTCGATATGTTCCCCAGAACCATTCTTGCCAAACTTCTTTATTTTTTCCAATTTTACATTCGGAAACAAAAAAACCGGTTTGGGATTCCCGAGACCAAATGGCGACATTTTTTCTAATTCTTTCCAATTTTTCTTATTCACCACCGCCAAATCTGATTCGACATCGTGAGCCACGCTCGCCAAATCAAGTGAACTTTCTTTTTTAATTTTCAAAAAATTAGTCGACAAAATTTCTTCAAGAAAATGAACTTGGTCGTGATGCACAGTGAAACCACCCGCCAACTC
>CAZHDU010000052.1:0-4649 GCA_964531535.1 uncultured Candidatus Saccharibacteria bacterium | reverse complement strand
GCGTGGACCTCGACAGCGACGGCACCCTCTGGATCGGCGATCGTCGGTCGAGCACGAGCGGGGCCGCGGGGGTCCGGACGGACGCCAGCCTCGACCGTGCCCGGCGGGTCGGTCGGCTCCTGATGGACAACGCGTGCATCCTCGAGGCGGCCGAGATCACGGCCCTCTACCGCCGCGGACGGACGCTCGCGAAGCCCCCGGAGACGCTGCGGGAGCTCCGGGAGGCGTGCGAGCCGAAGGGGCCGCCGGTGAAGCTGGTGTGGTCGGTGGTGTCGGCCGACCGCGATGGGCGGCCCACGGAGCGGGTGTGCTCGTTGCCTCGCCTGCGCTGGCCGGGGATGGTGGTGTTCGACTTCTGCGGCGGTCCTGGATCGGCGCGCGGCCGCTACCGGCTGTTCCGGCGGGTCCCGACGGCGCCGGACACGACGATGGACACCGGGTTCGCGTTCGTGCGGCTGGCCGATCTCTTTGCTCACCTGGAGGCATCTTGAACACCGACCCCTTCGCCTTCGACCACTTCCTCCCGCCCGCAGGCTGGGTCGGCAACGAAGCACACCACCACACCGAGCGGGGCGCGTTCAGGCTCACGGTCTCGCGCGTGATGCAACTGCCGAAAGCACGCTGGTTCTGGCGGATCACCATCAACGACGCTCGTGTCACCTCGGCGGACGACCTCGGCCACCCCGACGCCGCGACCGCTCGCGCCGCTGTCCTTGCCCGGCTCGCGGAGGTCGTGGGGGAGGTGGACGAGGTGCCGGTGGCGCTCGGAGTCGCGGAGCTGCCTGACGCCGCCAACACCGACGAGGAGCGGGCGGTGATCGCGCTCGTGGACGGACGCCCGACGCCGGCAACGGCGTATGTGAGCGCCGGCCGCGTTCGGGTCCATGGGGCCCATACCGCTGTTTCCATCGGGCTCGACACCCCTGTCTACCCCGAGTCCGCGGCTCCGGCGTTGTGGCGGGCGTTCCTGCGGGGACGGTCGTGATCCGCGACCGCGCCGGGTTCCCCGGATACGAGGCGGCCCCATGAGCAGCGCCGGGGGAGCGTCGGCAGTTGATGCGGGTGGCGCGGCGGCTGTTGATGGACCTCGCGACCGGGCGGGTCGTGGCGCCCACGAAAGTTGAAATAATCTTCATCGCGGACCCTTGCCGCGCGGGGAGCGATGAAGTATCTTTCATCCACCAAGGCGATGCACGCCGCGGTACACACGGAGTCTACGATGTCCACCGCCATCACCACCGCTACCATCGCCGCAGCCCTCAACGAGTCCGGCATCCCCGCCCGCGAGTGGGGGGCTCAGGGCGGCACGATCGTGCGCGTGTACGTCAATCTCGACGGGCTCGTGGTCGCAGGACTGACCGACCGTCAGGTGCGCGATGCCGAGAAGTCGGTGGGAACCGGCATCTTCGTCCGCCCCGCACGCTCCGGTGACGGCTGGGTCGTCGACTGCGACGCTCCCGCCCTCTTCCCGCGTGACGGCGCCTACCTTG
This sequence comes from uncultured Candidatus Saccharibacteria bacterium, assembly GCA_964531535.1. Classification (GTDB taxonomy): domain Bacteria; phylum Patescibacteriota; class Minisyncoccia; order Phycocordibacterales; family UBA9973; genus UBA9973. Next base: position 3,159 of record CAZHDU010000052.1, on the reverse strand, counting down.
CGATCGAGAACGTCGTTCGCGCCCTCGTCTCGGCTGGCCTCCCAGTCGAGCACGCGTTCTCGTGATCGCCGTCCACTCCGCCTACGCGGCGACGGGCAAGCGCCCGTGGGTGGCGCGCATCACGGGCAAGAGCAGCCGGTTCGGCTTGGAGCGGTCGTTCGTCGAGCCCTTCCGCGACTTCACGGATGCACACTACGCGCGGAGTGGCCGGTTTTCCGGGCTCCGTCTGGAGTGGCTCCTGAGTGAGGGCGTGTACGAGGTTTGCGTGTGGGTGCGGCGGGGGTGGCTCCGTCAGTTCATGCGGTCCGAGGGCGGCAACCTGACCGAGATCGAAAGAGCAGAGGTAGACGAATGGATCCAGCAAAACAGTACCTGACCGTCAACGTCCTGGAAGCCGCCCGCGCCCGCATCGCGTGGGCCCTGCGCTCGTTCGATCGCGTCTACCTCTCCGGCCCGAGCGGGAAAGACTCGGCCGTGATGATGCACGTCGCCTGCGAGGAGGCGCGCAAGCAAGGCCGGCGGATCGGTGTGCTCTACGTGGACCTCGAAGCGCAGTACACGTCGACGATCGCCTTCGTCGAGACGATGACGGCCCTCTACGCCGACGTGATCGACCTGCATTGGGTGGCGCTCCCGCTGCATCTCCGGAACGCTGTGTCGATGGTCCAGCCCTATTGGGTGTCGTGGGACCCGCGGGCGCCGGAGACGTGGGTGCGCCAGCCGCATCCGTCGTCGGTCACAGACCCCGCGGCCTACCCGTTCTACCGGGCGCCGGACGGTGACGACGCGATGGAGTTCGAGGAGTTCATCGAGTCGTTTGGCGTTTGGTACGGGGGCGGTCGATCCTGCGCGTGCCTCGTCGGGATCCGCGCGGACGAGTCGCTCAACCGGTGGCGCACGATCGTCCGCAGGCGCAAGTCGCAGATCCAGGGCCGAGCCTATACGGCGTGGAAGGGGCACGGGCTGGTCAACGTCTACCCGATCTACGACTGGCGCACCGAGGACATCTGGACGTTCTTCGGGCGCACCGGGCTCCCCTATCCGCCGCTCTACGACGCGATGTATCGGGCCGGGCTTTCGATCCACCAGATGCGGATCTGCCAGCCGTACGGGGACGACCAGCGGCGCGGCCTCGCGATGTGGCACGTCGTCGAGCCGGAGACGTGGGCGCGGGTGGTCGGGCGTGTCGCTGGGGCCAACGCGGGGGCGCTGTACGCGGGCAAGGCCGGCAACATCCTCGGCAACGGCAAGGTGACGCTACCCGCGACCCATCCGACCTGGGAGAGCTACGTGCGCTTCCTGCTCGACACGCTCCCGGCCGAGGAGCGCGAGCACTACGAGAACAAGATCGCGGTGTTCCGTGCGTTCTGGCGCAACGTGCACGGCATGGAGATGCTGGATGAGGGCGACCCGACGCAGGAGGCCAAGCGCAAGGTGCCGTCGTGGCGTCGCGTCGCGAAGGTCATCCTCAAGAACGACCGGATGTGCCGGGGACTGTCGTTCAGCCAGCAGAATTCGACGGCCTACGAGAAATACAAGAAGCTCATGAAGAGCAGGAGGGCAGCATGGAAGCTCTGACACGGGCGCTCGTCGACGCGCTGGCGGCCCTCCCCGAGGACGCGCGAATTGACGCGCTCAACGAGGTACGGGCCGCGCTCCACGAGGTATCGCCGCTCCGCCATCACCCCGTCGACTACGTGCGCTGGGTGAAGCTCGAGGACGTGCGAGCCAACACCTACAACCCCAACGTCGTCGCACCGCCGGAGATGCGCCTCCTTGCGCACTCGGTCGCGAGCAACGGGTACACGATGCCGATCGTGGCCGGGCTCGACGATCAGGGCTTCGTCGTCGTCGACGGGTTCCACCGGCGCCGCGTCGGGACCGAGGTGGCCGAGGTCCGCGAGAGCGTCCTCGGTCGCCTCCCCCTGACGCAGATCCGGGCCGAACGCGCTGATGAGGGCGCCAGGATCGCGGCCACCGTCGAGCACAACCGGGCGCGCGGGGAACACCGTGTCGACGCGATGTCGGAGCTCGTTCGGCAGCTCTACCAGGCGGGATGGCGCGACGACAAGATCCGCGAGGAGTTGGGGATGGAGCCCGACGAGCTCGTCAGGCTCAAGCAGATCACGGGGCTCGCGGCCCTATTCGCCGACCGCGAATTCTCGAAGGGTTGGGAGCCGGCATGACCTGGACCTCCGACGAAGACGGCATCCTGATCGCCGCCCACGCCGAGGGCCGCACCGACGCGGAGATCTCGGCCCTCCTCCGCGACCGCACCCCCCAGGCCGTCAAGCGCCGACGAGAGCGTCTCGCCGAAGCCGGTGGCGTCGACCTCGTCCGACCCGCGGCGATCCCGGTGGACCGCGATCGGCTGCGGGATCTGCACGCCGGGGGAATGTCGACGCCCGCGCTCGCGGTGGCCCTGGGCGCGACGGTGCGCACGGTGCAGCAGATCCTGCACGAGGAGGGGCTCAAGGCCAACCGAGCGACGGCGGACGAACGGCGGCTGCGGGAGCTGCACGCAAGCGGGCTGAGCCGGCGCGAGCTCGGGGACGCGCTCGGGGTCAGCCAGCCGACGTTGCGGGCTTGGCTTGGGCGCGCCGGGCTCGGGTAGCTCGAGCGACCTCCCGCGCCACGATGAGCACGACGACCCACGCGATCGGCCCGTCCACGATCTCGGCCACCACCCCGATAGGCCCCAACGCCCCCAACGGCACCAGCGCGTCGATCACCGGCGCCAGCGTCGAGGCCACTTCCTCCGGCGTCATCCCCTCCCCCAAGAGTTCCCGGGCGCGCAGGGCGAGCGGGCGGCGGTGTTCGCGTCGGAGGCGGGCCCGGATCGCGCGGGCGCGCTTGCGGTCGGCGCGGGTGGGCTGAACTACCACTCCGTCACCAGATCCGGCGCACCCATCCGATCCGCGAAGAACCCCGCGAGCCACCACGCGGGCGGGCAGGTCGATCCGGTCGCGTACACCTGGACGTGGTGGGCGTGCTCCTCGGGGTCCTTGCTGTTCGCCTCGGTCATCTCCCTCACCAGCGGCTCCCGTTCGTCCACGGGGAACCACTCGGGCCAGTCGAGGTCGTCGCACCCGCGGGACACCTGACGGGCGGCGTAGAGGCGCAGGATCCAGCCGGCGAGTTGGAGGCGGGCGGGGGTCA
>CAZHDU010000051.1:3632-4727 GCA_964531535.1 uncultured Candidatus Saccharibacteria bacterium | reverse complement strand
TCGTAGATGGCGGCATTCCAGACACCACCGATGACGTGGACTTTGAGTTGGGTGAACTTCTTCAAGTCGATATTTTCAGGACGACTCAATCGACTGAATCTGGCGACCTTGTTGGCGCGCTCCGCACGCAGAAAACGCAGGGCCGTTACGCCTTCTCGCGAAGCTGAGACACCCTCGACTACTGCGACGAGGTTAGTTATAGCCTTCAGTTGCCAACTCCACCTCCGATGATTCTCAATCCTTTCTTTTTCGACGAGACGTTCGATCCCTTTCGGGATGTACTTCTCGGCCACGTAAAAGAATTGTCCTTCACGAACTCGCACAATGGCGAGCAAGAATGGTCCCTTGCGCCACGTCGGCTGTTGAAGGAAATTTTCCTCGATCATTTTACTGTTTTCTCCAATTTGTGTGATTGTTTTTTTGTGCAAAAGCCATACTAAGATTGACACACTGGGCACGACGAATCAACTTGAAAGTATTTTTATGTGTGGTGTGTCCTCGGCTGGAATCGAACCGACAATTACTCCTTAGGACGGAGTCGTTATATCCATTTAACTACGAGGACTATGCTTATAATCTAGCATATATGTCTTAATTTTAAAATTGCGTTTTCGGGTTTTTATGATAAAATACTTTCTATGGATCCTGAATCCAAAAAGATGCTAGAGCAAGCCTTGGAACTAGCAGAAGAGAACAACAAAATGCTTCATTCTATGAGGCGTGCTCAGTTTTGGTCCAATGTCGTTAGAGCTATTTATTGGTTGTTTATAATAGGTACGGCGATTGGTGCTTACTATTATGTGGAGCCATATGTAGACCAAATTCTAGAGGTCTACAACGGAGCCAGTGAAAAAGTAAACAGTATCAACAGTAGATTGGATGGTTTGAAAAAGATTGGTTTGTAAAATGCTTGGATAGCTCAGTTAGTAGAGCGCTCCCCTGAAGAGGGATAGGTCGGCAGTGCAAATCTGCCTCCAAGCACCAGAATTTTATAAAATCATGTCTGTAGAAAATAAAATTAAAGCGGGGGAAGTATTTAATAAATCTCTGGAAGCGCTTGGTTTGAGTTGGGACATGCAGACTGACCCTAAAATA
>CAZHDU010000051.1:1379-3622 GCA_964531535.1 uncultured Candidatus Saccharibacteria bacterium | reverse complement strand
TTTATGTCATGTTTTGTCTACATGCTTAAAAGTCTCAAGAACGGAAAATTTTACGTTGGTATTTCTGATAACGTAACTAGGAGATTAGGGGAACACAATCGCGGTAAATTAAAAACTACTTCAAGAAACGTCCCACACATGGTTGTCTTTTTAAAAGAATACTTAGATTATAAATCTGCACGTAAACATGAATCGTGGTTAAAAAAGAAAAGTATTGTTTATAAGGAGAAAATAGCGGCTACTTTTGGGAAGGGCCCCGCCTAAGCAAGGCGGGGTAAATCGGCAGCTTGCCCGCGCCTGGAACAGGCGGGGTGCAAATCTGCCTCCAAGCACCAGAAAATACTAAAAAATATTTTTTATAGAGACTTCACTTTGACGTTGTTCTTTTTGTCCTTGTCTACTTTTTGGAGTTTGATGGTCAGCAAGCCGTGTTTTTCGGTCGCTTCGACTTCTTCTGGCTCGACTTCTTGAGGCAGGGAGATAGTTCGAGTAAATTTACCCCAGTATAATTCTTTGGCAAAATAGTTTTCTTCGTCGATGATGCGAGATTCTTCGCGTTTGCCAGAGATAGTGAGCACATCGCGCAAGACTGAAATCTCTAGGTCTTCAGGGCGAACGCCAGCCACCATAGTCTGGACTACAATTTCCGTAGGAGTCTGGTATAGGTCTACCGCGAGTTCAGCTTCTTCGGCTTCTTCTTCAATCCAGTTGGTTGCTTTTTTGCCCGCGTGTCCAGGAGCAGGTTTCTTTTTAGTTTCTTCTACTTCTTCATCGTCGATATTGATGCTACCAGTTAGTCTCTCAAAAAAACTTATTTTTTTATTTTCCATAATTATTTTGGATTTAATTAGTTATAAATTTATAATCTTAAAAATTTTTTAATTCATTCTTCTGATTTTTTCAAACAGAAGCAACACAATGATGGTGACGACCCACAAGAAAGAAAACACAGTCAGAAAATCGTTACCGTTATTCTTCATTATAAAAAAATTAAAGATACTATGCAAGGTGATAGCGAGGAGGAGGCCTTCAAAGAGGTGGAAATTTCTTTTAAATCCATGCATATGGATGGAAGCGCCGAGAGCCAGGCCAACCAATCCACTGGTCACCGTGTGGAGTAAGGTCGAGCCCAAGAAGCGGAGCTGTCCAGTGAGTAGCCCCACCGCAGTCTCACCGACAGATATGGGCTGGACCAAGAATAAAGCGTTTTCGAGAGCGGCAAACCCCAAAGCGGCAGTGATCATATATATAGGCCAGTCGATTGGTTCATCGGCTAAATTTGTCCGGTAGATGACGATGACCACCGCAAAATATTTTACGAGTTCTTCGGCTGTAGCCCAGAGGAGAAGTTGCAACTCGTGAGTCCCGACATGAGCCTCAATAAATTTTTGGATTGGGATGACAAAGATGACACTAACTATACCCATCAAAAAGACTACCGAGAGGACGGCTTTTGGCTCAGGGTTTTTCTTGTCTTCTTGAAGCCAAAACCACAACCATAAAAGTGAGGGGATTATCCCTAAGATAAAAGCCAAGCCCCAGATTTTTGGATTGCTCATCATGTTTATTTTTTAGAAGTTTCCATAGGTTCTGGCCAGCGTTCGATCATCAAGAGATTTTTGGTGTTTGGTAACATCGACCAGATTTCTTCGGTGACGAATGGCATAAATGGGTGGAGGGCGGTGACCAGTGTGCGGAGTTGGTTTACGAGGAGAGCCTTAGTTCCATCTACGTTTGCCTTAGTGGTCTCGCTTTCGATTATTTTTTTCTTGGATCGTTCGATGATTATGTCGGCAAAAGTGTGCCAGAAATAATGATATATTTTTTCAGCCACGATGTAGAATTTATATTCGTCCATTTCTTTAGTGATTTCAGCGATGAGCGCTTTCAATTCGGCATCAGACTTGGCATCTTCTTCGTCGTAGGTTGGATTTTCTGGTAGGGTAAAGTCTTTGGTGTTGTCCAAGACGAATCTTGTCGCGTTCCAAATCTTATTGGCGAAATTTTTATAAGCTTTTACTTTTTCTTCTTGCAAGGCTAGATCTGTACCTGGAGTGTTGCCGACTATAAGAGCCATGCGCAATGCATCGGTCCCGTATTTGTCAGTGAGGGTCAAAGGATTTACCACATTGCCTTTTGACTTACTCATTTTCTTACCCTTTGCGTCGTTGACTAGGCCGTGTAGGTAGACAGTGTGAAATGGAGATTTTCCAGAAAGATATAATCCGAAGATAACCATGCGT
>CAZHDU010000051.1:0-1368 GCA_964531535.1 uncultured Candidatus Saccharibacteria bacterium | reverse complement strand
GGAACCCATTTGAATATCAAGTCGTGACCAGTCTCCATGACATCGGTCGGGTAGTGTGAGTTAAAATCTTTTTCATTAGGAAAACCAGTGACAAACAATGGCCATTGTCCAGAAGAGAACCAAGTGTCAAAAGTATCTATATCTTTGACCCAGCCAACACCATCAGGCTTTTCCTTGCTAGCTACAGCTTCTTGCTTGTCTCCATTTACTCGGAACCAAGCGGGAATTGAAATACCCCAGACTATTTGTCGGGAGATGTTCCAATCGATGTTGTTTTCCATCCAGTACCTAAATATTTTTTCATAGTTGTCTGGAATGAATTTTAATTCGCCACGATCTACTGCATCGAGAGCCATCTTGGCTAGTGGAGCCATTTTCACAAACCATTGATCTTTTATTTGTGGCTCGATGACAGTGCTACATTTGTAACATTTTTTGATTACGTTTTTATATTTCTCGTCTATTTTAATGAGTAGTCCTTTTTCTTTTAATTTTTCTACTATTTTTGGTCTAGCTTCTTTTATTTTTATACCAGCAAATTCACCAGCGACTGGTAGAAGTTTTCCATCCCATCCGATGATTTGTTCAATTTCAAGATTATATTTTTGGGCAAGTTCAAAATCCACTTGTGAGTGCCAAGGGGTGATGGTCATGACGCCTGTTCCAAACTCCATGTCTACGACTGGGTCTTTGATTATAGTCGCTTCGATTGGTCCGTTTATCCATTCTACGGTAATTTTTTGTCCGTGGGTGTATTCGGCATATCTTTTATCTTCCGGATGCATGACTACATATTTATCACTAAATTTTGTCTCTGGTCGGACTGTACCTATTTCAAAAGGGCCATATTTAAAATAATAAAAAGGGGATTCTTCTTCACTGGATTCTGTCTCGACTTCTGATAGAGAGGTCTGATGTTTAAAACACCAGTTTACAGTTCGCTTTCCTCGATAGACTAGTTGGTCGTTCCACATTTTTATAAATGTGTCTTGAGTTTTTTGCACGATATCTTCATCAAGGGTAAATTTTTCTCGGGACCAATCGCAAGATGCGCCCATCGAACGGACTTGGGCTTCCATGTTGGATTTATTTAGTAGAGTGAAATCTAAAATTTCTTTATAAAGTTCTTTTGGGTCCATTCCAAATCTTGAACGGCCTTCTTTCTCTAGTTTTTTTTCATAGACCACTTGGGTTTCAAATCCAGCATGGTCTGCGCCTGGAATCCAGAGAGATTTATAACCCTGCATTCTTTTGTAGCGAGTGATGATGTCTTCTAGCGTTATAAAAAGGGCGTGTCCGGCGTGTAGGTCGCCGTTGGCATTTGGTGGCGGCATCACTATGGTGAAAGCCTTCTTTCTATTTCCCGGT
>CAZHDU010000050.1:2262-4888 GCA_964531535.1 uncultured Candidatus Saccharibacteria bacterium | reverse complement strand
CGTACCTCCAGAGCCTCGCGGACGCCGCCAAGCGGCGCTCCGCAGCGCCGGCCTCGGAGACGCTCTACGAGGACGCCCGCATCCGGGACCTCCCCTGGGTCGACTACTCCGCGGACTACGCGGTGGAGGCGGCGCTGGAGTGGGCGAACGAGAAGTGGTCACGTGGGCCGAACGCGCCCATGCAGTTCCGTCGTGTCCAGGCGATGGCGCTGATGGTCGCGCACCTCTGCGGGGGCGCGCTCTACCCCATCGGGACGGGCTGGGGGAAGACCCTCATCCTCTCGCTGGTGTCGAGCGTGCTCCCGAACCCGAGCCTCCGCCCCCCTCTCCTGCTCCTCCCGCCCGCCATGCGGGAGAGCTTCGAGTCGGAGAAGAAGCTCTACAACCAGAGCTTCAAGCTCCCGCTCAACCTCAAGGTGATGGCGTACAGCCAGCTCTCGGTGGCGTCGAGCACTGCCTGGCTGGAGAAGAACGTCCCAGGTGCGCTCATCGGCGACGAGGCGCACAACCTCCGCCACCTCGACGCCGCACGCACGAAGCGCGTCGCACGGTTCATGAAGCTCCACCCGAACACACCCTGCGTGTTCGCCTCGGGGACCTTCACAGCCAAGTCTCTACAGGACTACGCCCACCTCTCGGAGTGGGCGTTGAAGGGGCAGTCCCCCCTGCCCATGCTCAAACATTACATGACGTTGATGGCGTGGTGTGCCGTGCTCGACGCGAAGCCGACGAAGGCCGCCGGAGGGAGCGGACGGTTCGCAGCAAAGGCGACGCCCGGCGACTACACACACATGCGCGCCCTCTTCCCGGACTGGCGGGACTATGACGACACCGACGGTGAGGACGGCTCACCGAGCCCGCGCGTCACCCGGGCGCGCGCCATCTTCAAGGACCGCTTCACCCACGCTCCCGGCGTGGTGGGCACCTCTACCGCGTCCGTCGGTGCGAACCTGTGGATCGTCCGGAGGGACGTCACCGCTCCGAAGGAGGTCCTCGACGCGCTGACGAAGCTCGAGGACACCTGGCAGCGCCCTGACGGGGAGGAGCTCGTGGACGCCCCGGCGAAGTGGCGGTGCGGCCGGCAACTGGCCCAGGGCTTCTACTACCGGTGGCGCTGGCCGAACGACGAGAAGGACGTGGACTGGCTGACCGCGCGCGCCGCCTGGCACCGCGCCGTCCGTGACGTCGTCGAGCGGAACCAGCCCCACCTCGACAGCCCGCTCCTCGTGGGTCAGCAGGTCCACCTTGCACGCGCGGGACACCCGAGCCTCGTGGAGGACGACGTCGCCCTGCTCCAGGCCTATGAGGACTGGGCGCCGCACAGCACGAAGCGGTGGCGCGGGGAGCCCACCCCGCCGACGGAGACGGTGTGGATCTCCGACTACCTCGTGAAGGACGCGGTCGCTTGGTTCCACGCCGGCCCCGCCCGACTCGTGTGGTACGAGGAGCGCGCCATCGAGGAGGCCTTCGCCGCCGCGGGCCTCCCCGTGTACGGGCGGGGCTCGGCGCCCCAGGAGATTCGCGGGGCGCACGGCGCCGCCATCTCGCTGCACTGCCACAAGGAAGGGAAGAACCTCCAGTACGGGCACACCGAGATGCTCTACATGTCCCTCCCCCCGAGCGGCACGGTGCTGGAGCAAAGCCTCTCGCGGACGCACCGGGCGGGGCAGACAGCGGACGACGTGTTCGCCTTCTACTACAACCACACCGAGCCGAGCGAGAACGCTTTGGCGTCCGCACGCGCGACGAGCCTGTACCAGCAGGACTCGACGGGGCTCCCGTTCCGCATCTTCTACGCGAAGTGGATCGAAGAAAAAGACCTTGGGGCATTGACGCACGAGAGCAAGTAGCATACAACAGATTCACCGGGGATGAGCCTCGGTGAAGACACGACAGCACACAAGGAAGACACGCACATGGCAATCAACTACGACGAGAAGGCACGCGAAGCGAAGTTCGTCGACAAGCCGCCGTTCCACGACATGGAGGGCAGCTTCATCGTCGCCATCCTGTCGGACAACATCGTCAACGAGCGCAAGCTGGACGACGTGAACGTCTGCAAGTGGCGGGTCCTCAAGGTCCTCGAAGGCCCGACCAACGTGGTTGGCAAGACCTTCACCCGTCGCCGTCCCGCGAGGTCCGACGGCACCAGCGACGAGTGGCAGAACCGGTACTGCACGGCGCTCTCGATGAGCATGCGCCTCCGCAAGAAGGGTGGGGACCCCCGCTACGAGTTCCCGCGCGCGAACTACACCGGCGCCATCCTCAAGACGATCCACGAGGGCGGCGGGGAGATGATCGCCGGCTACCCCATCCGCGTGGAGAGCAAGCAGGTGGACATGAAGACGAAGGTTGGCAAGTTCACGGTCTGCACCTACCACTTCCCGACCGCCGCCGAGCTCGAGGGCATCTCCCTCAACGACGACGGGCAGGTCATCGGGTAGCGCTTTCACTCGCGCGAGCACGCCGCTCCGGTCTGTACTCCCCACAGCTTTCGGCTCCGGGGCGGCTTGTTCGATACGGCTCGTGGTTCCCGAGGCGAGAGAAGCCGTAATCCTGCGGCGGAACCGGACAGGCCGGCGTGCGAAGAGTGCGCCGGCCTGTTGTCTTTTTTGCAAGAGAGGTC
>CAZHDU010000050.1:0-2162 GCA_964531535.1 uncultured Candidatus Saccharibacteria bacterium | reverse complement strand
CTCATCGCACCTGGGATGCTCGTCCCGCCGCTCGTCGTCGCGAGCGTGTGTCCAAAGGTGGAGAACGGCGGCTACCTCCTCCTGCGCGACCAGGCGCTCGACATGTACGAGCAGATGCTCGACGCGCCCGACGTCCACCTCGTCATCCACAACGCGCCCTTCGACGTCGCCGTGATGTGCGAGGCGTACACCCGGCGCCACGGCACCGACGCGCTCCTCCGCAAGACCTTCAAGGCGCTCCGGGCGGGGAAGATCCACTGCACCCGCATCCGCGACATGATGCTCCACAACGCCGCCGTGGGGTTGGCGGACGACAACGGACCCGCCATCGGCTTCCACCTCTCCGACCTCGTGAAGCGCCGGCTGGACCTGGACATCTCGGCGGACAAGACGGGCGACGACGTGTGGCGCCTCCGATACTCCGAGCTCGACGACGTGCCGCTGGAAAAGTGGCCCGCCGAGGCGAAGCGCTACGCCATCGACGACGCGGTCTACCACCTCCGGGTCTTCGAGGACCAGGCCCGCGAGGACCAGGCCTTCGAGTACGAGAGCCCCATCTCCGACGTGCCGGCCCACGCCCTCGACGACGAGGCGGGGCAGATGCGCGGCGCCTTCGCGCTCCACCTGATGAGCGTCTACGGCGTCCGCACGGACGAGGAAGCGGTCGACGCGCTCGAGGCCGAGCTCCACGCCACGGTTGACGTGGCGAACGCGCACCTCAAGAAGTGTGGGCTCCTCAAGGGGGCGTCGAAGAAGAACAAGGATACCGGGCTGCACGAGGTCACGTGGTCGAAGAACCTCACGGAGGTCAAGGCCCGCGTCGAGCGCCTCCTGGGGGACGCCGCCCCGCGCACGCCGCCCTCCGACACCTTCCCCGAGGGTCAGGTCAAGACGGACGAGGAGACCCTCCTCCTCACCGGCGACCCGGACCTCAAGGTCCTGGCCGACGTCGGCACCGACGCGAAGATGCTCACCGGTTGGGTGCCAGCCATGCGCGGGCTGTTCAAGGTCGGCAACACGAAGAAGTACGAGCAGAAGGGGCTCCGCCTCCCCGGCGGCTGGCTCCTCAACGCCAGCTGGAACGTACTGGTTAGCTCCGGCCGCACGAGCTGCAAGAAACCCAACCTGCAGAACCCCGACCGGAAGGGCGGCGTCCGTCCGTGCTTCATCCCGCGGCCCGGGTACTGGTACTGCTCGGTCGACTACAGCTTCCTCGAGCTCGTGACCTGGGCTCAAACCTGCTTCGACCTGTTCGGCTTCTCGGACCTCCGCGACTCCATCAACGCGGGCATGGACCCCCACGTCGACCTCGCCGTGGACATCTGCCGAGCGGACGACCACGTCCGGGGCCTGTCCTACACGGACAAGGCCGGGAAGGTTCACACGCTCTCCTCCGCGGAGATGACCTACGACTTCCTCAACGCCGCCCGCAAGGCCGGCGAGAAGTGGGCGAAGGAATACCGACAGATCGCCAAGGCGTTGAACTTCGGCCTGCCTGGCGGCCTGGGAGCGGTGACGTTCTGCGCCTTCGCGAAGGCGACGTACGACGTCCTCATCGCCGAGGACAAGAGCCGCGAGCTCAAGGTCGTCTGGATGAAGAAGTGGCGGGAGGCGAAGATGTACTTTGACCACATCTCTTCCATGTCCGACCGCGGTGGGGAGCAAGGCTTCCACGTCGTCCTCCCCCGCACGAACTTCGTCCGCGGCGGGTGCCGGTACACCTCCGGCGCCAACACCTACTTCCAGGGTCTCGCTGCGCGAGGGGCGAAGGAAGCCCTCTTCGACGTGGCGGAGGAGTGCTACGTCGGCGACGGCTCCCCCCTCTACGGGTGCCGCCCGGTCATGTTCCTCCACGACGAGATCATCCTCGAAGTGCCGGCGCACCGGGAGCGCGCCAGCGCGGCCGCACTCCGCACCGTCGAGGTGATGGTCGCCGCCATGCGCCGGTTCACTCCCGACGTGGACGTGAAGGCCGAGCCGGCGCTCTCCGAGCGGTGGTTCAAGGACGCCGAGCCGGTGTGGGCGGCGGACGGGACGCTGGAGCTCTGGAAGCCGAAGGCGAAGTAGGGCTTGACGCATCGCCGGTGTTAGGATACAACACGAATGTTCGCAAGGAGAACACCGTGATTCGAGAGCAACCCCCGGCTTCCACCCTCTCGTGG
>CAZHDU010000049.1:0-5008 GCA_964531535.1 uncultured Candidatus Saccharibacteria bacterium | reverse complement strand
AAGATTTACCGGATCACATTAAGGATGTGGATGACTCGATAATCGGTAAGATTATTGAGTGTGCTCATGCGGGTAAATGTGAAGAGCAGTGTACTGAAGCTTTTAAAATTCGTGCCGAAGACCTTAGATTATATCGCAAGATGAAATTCGCCTTACCTAGACTTTGTCCCAATTGTAGACATTTTAAAAGATTGAAAAAGAGAAATCCGATTAAACTTTGGCACCGACAATGCATGTGTGACAAGAGTCATCCAAACCACGAAGGAAAATGCGAAGTTGAATTTGAAACCAGTTATGCCCCAGATCGACCAGAGATTGTTTACTGTGAGCGGTGTTATCAAGCTGAAGTTTATTAACCAGGGTTAGTTTACTAAGAAGCTCCAAAAATGCTATTATTTGGGTATGTATTTCGATTTAGTTAAAATTTTTTTACCGACGGCTGTGGCTTTCTTTTTGGGTCTACTCATTACGCCAGTAGCCACGCATTTTTTCTTTAAATACAAAATGTGGAAGAAGTATTCTCGGAGTGAGAGTTCGAGCGCCACAGAATTTGGGAAGATTCACAACTCAAACGCTGAACTAAATACACCACGAGTGGGCGGCATCATCATCTGGGTGACAGTGCTTTTAACTACAATTATTTTTTATTTTATTTCAGTTTTATTTCCTTCAGACTATACCGAAAAACTAAATTTCTTTAGTCGCAACCAGACTTTGATTCCACTGGTGACCTTGCTTTTAGGCGCGCTGATCGGGCTCTATGATGACTTGATGCAAATCTATGGCCATGGGCCGGTGGCTCGCGATGATAAATCTTGGCGTTTTTCTAAGGCCATACTCATCGGCTTTTTATCTCTGGCTATTGGTTGGTGGTTTTACTATAAGCTCGGGATGAACTCCATTCACATTCCATTTGACGGAGAACTATTTTTAGGAATTTTAATTATTCCATTTTTCATGATTGTAGCTCTGGCCACTTTTTCTGGCGGAGTCATCGACGGCATAGATGGCCTATCTGGCGGAGTCTTGGCTTCGATATTTGCAGCCTATTCAGCTATTGCCTTTGCCAACAATCAAATCGACTTGGCGACTTTTTCTGGGGTCGTCTCGGGGGTGATTTTAGTCTTTTTGTGGTTCAACATTCCTCCGGCTAGATTCTATATGGGTGAGACGGGGATGATGGGGCTGACTATTACCATCGCCACTTTGGCTTTTTTAACTAATTCAGTTTTGATATTGCCAGTGGTAGCCTTGCCACTCGTCGTCACTTCACTCTCGGTCATTATTCAGCTCACTTCGAAAAAATTGAGGGGAGGGAAGCGAGTTTTCAGATTGGCACCGATTCACCACCATTTCATGGCTATCGGTTGGTCACCTTATAAAGTTACTATGCGGTATTGGGTCATCTCAGTTGTCTTTGCGATTATTGGCATAATTTTAGCGATTATAAGTTAGGTAAAAATGAAAGGCAAAAAGATTGATAGATTTTTTTTAATAATTGTCTTTTTATTGCTCGTGATTGGAGCGGCGATTTTCGTCTCGGCTTCGCTCGGAATTTTAGTAAAAAATAAAGAGGTCTTTTATTCAGTTTTAAAGAATCAACTCGTGCTCGGGATGGGTCTGGGCTTTGTCGGCATGTATGCGGCTCTGAAGTTTGATTATAAAATTTTACGAAAATATTCTTTTATAATTTTTCTCGGATCAATCCTTTTGACTATGGCTGTGTTTATACCAGGGCTCGCTTTGCGCCATGGTGGAGCGGAACGCTGGATTCAATTTGGTGGTTTTTCTTTTCAACCAGTGGAATTTTTGAAATTTGGTTTCATTATTTATTTCGCGGCTTGGCTCTCTTGGGCCAAAACCCGAGTCAACGATTTTCGGTTTGGGATTTTACCGTTGATGATACTGCTCGCCATCATCGCCGGCATCCTTCTTCAACAACCTGACACCAAGAGTTTTATCTTGATTACCACCACCGGCATTGTCATGCTCTTTGTTTCTGGGGTGCCGATGAAATATATCTTGGGTTTTTCCGGGCTGGCTATCTTGGGCTTATCTGTCGTCGTTGCCGTGACTCCGTATCTACAAGAACGTGTAAAAACTTTCATTAACCCATCTTCTGACCCTTCGGGATCTTCGTATCAAATTCAACAATCACTCATTGCTCTCGGTGGAGGCGGAGTCTCGGGCCGAGGCTTTGGGCAAAGTATTCAAAAATTTAGTTATCTACCCGAACCACAAGGCGATTCTATCTTTGCTGTCTTGGGTGAAGAGACTGGCTTTATCGGCTCAGTTTTCGTGATTGTCCTTTACATGCTTTTTGCTCTGCGTGGCTTTAAAATTGCCAATAATTCGCCAGATTTGTTTAGTAGACTTTTGGTCACTGGGATTGTTATAATAATCACAGCCCAGTCTTTTATGCATATAGCTTCGGTGACGGGAGTATTTCCATTGACGGGGGTGCCTCTAGTTTTTATGAGTCACGGGGGCACGGCGCTAATGATGTATATGACAGCTATCGGAGTCGTCTTTCAAATTTCTAAACAACAAAAAGCTTAATCAGAAAATAAATTATGAAAATTGTATTTACAGGTGGTGGAACAGGTGGACACTTTTATCCGATTATCGCGGTGGCAGAAAAAGTAAACCAAATCGCTGACGCTGAAAATATTTTAAATCCAAAATTATATTACATCTCCGACAGTCCATATGACCAAGCGGTGCTTTTTGAAAATGGAATTTTGTATGAAGAAGTATATG
The DNA here is from genome assembly GCA_964531535.1 of uncultured Candidatus Saccharibacteria bacterium. Lineage (GTDB taxonomy): Bacteria > Patescibacteriota > Minisyncoccia > Phycocordibacterales > UBA9973 > UBA9973. The sequence continues at coordinate 2,248 of CAZHDU010000049.1, read as the reverse complement.
CTGGTAAGATTCGCATCAATCCATCGATGAAAGGGAGACTCTTAAACTTTTTAGATAAATTTAAAATCATGCTCGGAGTGATCAACGCTACTTACAAAATGTTTACCATTTATCCAGATGTAGTCTTTGGCAAGGGTGGCTATGCGGCTTTTCCGGCTTTGTTTGCGGCTAGAATTTTGGGCATACCAGTGGTCATCCATGAATCAGATTCCATGCCTGGCCGAGTCAACAAATGGGCTGGAAAATTTGCGGACAAGATCGCCGTGTCTTTTGAAGAAGCTGGGGCCATGTTTCCGAGCGAAAAAGTAGCTTGGACTGGTCAACCGATTCGCTCCACTATCGAGACGCCAGCATTACGTAGTGAGGCTCTGGAATATTTTAAACTCGAATCCCAAGTGCCAGTGATTTTTATCATCGGTGGTTCACAGGGTGCGGAATTGATCAATAACACTATCCTCGATGCTCTGCCTAGATTGGTAGAAAATTATCAAATCATCCACCAGACAGGAGTCAGCAACTACAAGATGGTCAAGGGCCGAGCCGATGTCGTCCTCTCTGATAATTCAAATAAGGCTCGTTACACCTCGATTCCATTTTTAAATCCATTGGCTATGAAAATGGCAGCCGGAGTAGCGACTATCGTCGTCTCTCGTGCTGGTTCGACTTTGTTTGAAATTGCTTCATGGGGAATTCCATCAATTTTGGTTCCTTTCTCTGAATCCAATGCTGACCACTCAAAGAAGAATGCTTTTGCTTACGCTCGAGCTGGGGCTTGTAGCGTCATCGAAGAGATGAACATGACGGCCAACATTTTGAGCTCTGAAATTGATCGAATTGTCGAAGATAAAGAAGAATATGCTGAGATGGTTGCCAGCGCCAAAGCTTTTGGTAAAAAAGATGCGGCCACAAAAATCGCTCGTGAATTGATAGACATAGCTTTGTCTCACGAAAAATAGAGGTGACGAATTGGTAAATTAATGCTAAAATGTCCTCATGGAAGGACAGAATAACACAAATAAAAAGGTGGTGACTAGGTTTGCGCCGAGTCCTACTGGCTTGCCTCATTTGGGGACAGCTATGTATGCTTTGCTCAATTATATCTATGCTAGGCAAAACGATGGTGAGGTTATTTTGAGGTCTGAAGATACCGATCCTGTCAGATCTAAACCTGAATATGAGGAAGCTATCAAGGAAGGTTTATCTTGGATCGGAATTCAACCCGATAAATTTTTTAAACAATCTGATAGAACAGATATATATAAGAAATATATTTCCAAAATGGTTTCTGAGGGGACAGCTTATATTTCAAAAGAAAAAAATGATGAAGGCGTAGAACGCGAAGTTGTTAGATTTAAAAATCCTAATAAAGTAATAACTTTTCATGATATGTCACGTGGAGATATATCTGTAGACACTACTGATTTGAAAGACTTTGTAATCGCTCGTGATGTAAACTCTCCTTTGTATCATTTGACTGTAGTTGTAGACGATTACGAAATGGGAGTAACCCACATCATCCGAGGTGAAGATGGCATCGCAAATACACCAAGACAAATTTTAATTCAAGAAGCTATTGGTGCAGAGAGGCCAGTGTATGCCCATTATCCTTTTGTGTTATTAAAAAATCGTACAAAAATGGGTAAGCGAAATGGCGCGATTAGTCTCCAGGACTATAGAAAACTCGGTTATTTACCAGAGGCTATTTTAAATTTCACAATTTTAATGGCCTGGCACCCAAAAGATGATCGCGAGTTGTTTACTTTGAATGATTTAGTAAAAGATTTCGAATTAGAGAGAATAGGTAAAAGTGGCGCTATTCTTGATGATGATAAATTAAATTGGCTCAATAGAGAATATATTAAAAAATTGAGTAAAGAAGAAGTTGAGAGATGTGTGTTTGAACGCCTACCAGAAGAATTGCGAAACAAAAAATTGGTGCCTATAATTTTAGAGCGTATTTCTAAATGGTCAGATGTAGAAGATATGGTTGAAAAAGGTGAACTGAAATTTTTCGTTCAACAACCTAAATGCGACAAAACAAAATTAAATTATAAAAATACTGCTCCAGAAAAAACTAAAGAAAATTTAAATCTAGCTATTTCTGCTTTGGAAGTGCTCGATGAAAAAGATTTTTCTATGGATTTGATCAAGACTGCACTCATGCAAGTCGCCGATAAATTGGAAAGTAGGGGAGAGATACTCCACCCAGTTCGCTATGCCCTATCGGGTATGGATAAATCTCCGGATC
>CAZHDU010000048.1:1468-5064 GCA_964531535.1 uncultured Candidatus Saccharibacteria bacterium | reverse complement strand
AGTCTTACCCATAGATGGTCGAGCAGCGAGGATGATCAAGTCAGCTGGTTGTAATCCAGAGAGCATAGTGTCGAGATCTTTAAATCCAGTAGGCAAGCCACGCAGTGCGCCCTTGTTCTCATGCAATTTTTCTAAACGTTCGTAGGCTTCTGGTAGCGCATCCTTCAAGTTTACATATTTTTGATTTTTCGGAGAAGAGACAACTTCAAAAATTTTCTTTTCGGCCATATCGAGAATGTCATCCATGTGGTCTTCACCTTCTTCGAAGGCTAGCTCAGATACATAGTCGGCAGCTTCGATCAAACTACGAAGTACATATTTTTTTTGGACAATGTCAGCGTAATGTTTGACGTTGGTCGAAGAGGGAACGGTGTTTACAATCTCAGCGAGATATTTGTTACCTCCGACTTGTTCGAGAGATTTTTTCTCGGCGAGCTTTGTCGAGAGTGAGAGCATGTCGATCGGTTCGCTCTTGGCAGCGAGCTCGAGCATGGTGTTGAAAATAGTTTTATGTTTTTCTACATAAAATGATTCTGGGGTGAGAGCATCTTCGACTTCGTGCATGGCGTCCTTGCGGAGCATGATTGATCCCAAGACGGCTTGTTCGGAGCTGATATGTTGGGGTGGAATGCGAATATTGTTTCTACCAGTGTTGGTTCCTATTTTTGACATGGATTCATTCTAACATAGTGAAATTTTTGTCCAAATTAAAAAGTGTAAAAAGCTGTTATTAACTCACTTAAAAATATGATATGATATTTCCATGAGTAAAAAAGTATTTATTTCAGGTGTTCAGCCTTCCGGCAAGCCTCATATTGGCAACTATTTCGGTGCCATGAAGCAATTCGTGGATTTACAAAATGAATATGAAGGCTATGTCATGATAGTGGATTATCACGCCTTGCATTCACTCAGGAATCCCAAAGAAATGCGAGAGAATATCATTGCGGTTTTACTCGATTTTTTGGCTATCGGACTCGATCCAGAAAAAGTGACGATTTTTAAACAAAGTGATATCTCCGAACACACCGAGCTCACTTGGATTTTCGATACGATTATCACCATGCCGTATCTGATGCGAGCCCATGCTTTTAAAGATGCGGAAGCCAAGAACAAAGAAATTTCAGTGGGTACTTTTAATTACCCAGTATTGATGGCTGCTGATATATTGCTATATGCTCCAAATGTCGTACCCGTTGGCGCCGATCAAAAACAACACGTAGAAATCTGCCGAGATATCGCTGAAAAATTTAATCATCTGTATGGCGAGACTTTCAATTTACCAGAAGCCAAGATAATGCCAGATTTAGCTATAGTGCCTGGCACAGACGGTCGCAAGATGAGCAAGAGCTATGGCAACACCATTCCGCTCTTTGCTGAATACGAAGAGATAAAAAAATGCGTGATGAGCATCGTCACCGATTCGAGTGGAGAATTGCCACAAAACGTCTTTGCCATACACAAACTCGTCCGCGATGAAGCAGAATTGAAAAAGATATATGAAGAAAAAGCTGGCAAATATAAAGAGCTGAAAGAGCTTTTGATAGAAGACCTGGAAAAATTCATCGCTCCTCTTCGAGAACGACGAAAAGAATTTGAAAAAGATGTTCCAAAAGCCTTGGCAATTTTAAAAGCTGGCAGTGAAAAAGCTAAAAAAGTAGCCGATGCCAAGATGACCGAAGTTCGAGAAAAAATCGGAGTGAGTGTGTACTAACACTATGAAGCATCAAAACAAAAAAATATTTGAATACAAAAAAGAATTAGTGGAAATACTCTCAAAGATAAATGGCGATAAAAACTTTATGGTAGAGTTCCTGCTTGATTTATTGACTCCGGCCGAGTTTGAGGCTTTGGCTCTACGTTGGCAGATAGTGAAAAAATTAAGCGCCGGTGAGACACAAAGAGCCGTAGCAGGGGATCTGGGCCTAGGTATTAGCACTGTGACTCGCGGGTCTCGAGAGCTCCGTAATAAACATGGAGGCTTCGCTCTGATGTTACAGAAAATAGCAAAAAAGAAATAATAGAAGGAAGGGAAAATTTTAGATTTATCCACAGGCGCCACTTGCGCTTTTATTTATGTATACTACTATGTACTAGTACATGAATACATATAAAAACAACGGAATGAGTAAAACTTGGTGGGCGGGAGAGCTCATAGCTTTTGCGTCGCTTCGTTGATTTTTTTTCTCTACTAAACAAAAAGAATCCACCAACTGGCGCAATCAAGCGCCTTTTTTGTTCTTTGAAAGGGGAATTGTCATGAAGATTAAAAATGGATTTGCTCCACCTGATGCCATAGACTTTAAAGAATCCGACGTGAAGAAAATTCGTATGATGTCTACAGACAAGCAGATCGTGGTCGTTTCCACAGTCTGCCCAGACTATCCTCACAATGGGGAGATGTACACTTTTTCTGGAACCTTGGGTTCTGGTATTAGTCTCACTGCTATGGAGCATATGAACCATGTTCCCGACCTTCTCGATACCCTGCGTGGGTTGGGGTTTCAAGTCAGTTGGAGAATTTTGGTTGCCGACTTGCCGGAAATTGTCGAGCGTGAGTTTATCGGAAGGGTGGCAGGTGGTGAGTCTGAATACCTCTCTCGTTGCGCCCAATCATCTGTATCGATTCAATTGGCGGTCAGTACCCAGGCCACAGTGGCGACCTTTTCTGACTTTTACGGAAGTTTTGGTGTCGACTATTTGTCAATCCAAAAAGATGTGACTGACCAGATCAAGGCTCAGGCTGAGACCGAAGAATTTCAGTATAAGTTTCGTTCTTTCGCTTATAGCCGTGCTGAACTTGCTCGCAAATTCAGAGGTCGTTCTTTGTCTCACGAAGAGATCTTGGATGCTGGTGCCCACGGGATGTCTCTGTACATCACCCATGGCACCTTACTACGAAAGGTTTTCCTTGGGGAGAATCTTATCGTTGTTAATCATCAGACGCCGAATTTGCAGAATTTCTACCTCTGCAATTTCGTTCCTCAATATACAGAGCTTTTGATTAATACCCCCAAGTTTCCTCTGGGTATTTTGAAAAAAGATTTGTACTAGGTAGGATAACCTCAGGGGTGCGACTTTAAAAGTCGCACCCCTATAATTATGAAAATAACTTTTAAAAAAATTTTCAAATATAATTTAAACAAAGACAAAACTTATGCTTTTGAGTATGCTTGCAAGGTTTTGTCTCAGCAAATTGATCCAATTTCTCTCGAGACAGGAAAATATGTTCCAAAATCAAACATTGTATTTTGTTCTACGCTAAAAAGGGCTGAGCAATGTATTGCCAGGAATAGGAAAATAAAGATTATAAAAGTTAGCGAATTAGATGAAATACCTTTTAATTTAGAAAAAAATTGCACAAAAATCCGTTTTAATAAAGAAGGAAGTGTAGTAGTCCGCAGGGTGTTTAAAAAGCTATTTATAAAAGATCAATTAATGAAAAGCCGAAAATTTATTTTTGGTGAAATAAAAAACTTGATGCTTTTAATTAAAAAATCTTATCCAAATGAACAAGTGGTGGTGATGTCTCATTCTTTTAGGTTGAAATGTATTCAGGCGTATTTGGAAACTGATGGCCAAATTGAAAAATATCC
>CAZHDU010000048.1:0-1458 GCA_964531535.1 uncultured Candidatus Saccharibacteria bacterium | reverse complement strand
CGCGCAGGCGGCGGCAAAACGTTAGAAGATGATGATGCCGAAAAAGAAATTTCAAAATTCGAGAAAAAAGCCAAAGAATTAATTGATGCAGCAGAAGCCCGCACAACACACTAAAATTTCATTTCTTGCATTTTTTTTAGCACATGCTATATTTATTTCGTGAACCGAAACATACACGCAAAGAATATTATCCTGATTAAGTTTATTAAGACCCCTCGAGGGCTGATATTTGCGTTGTAAAAAACTACTAAACTAAAACTACAACTCAAACACCAGCTCTCGAGGGCTGGTGTTCTCGTTTTACGGGGATAAAAATAGTTCCTTGGAAGTAAATTGGAGGGCGAATATGTACGACGAAACAGGCGATGGTGCGTTTGGCACCAATAACTCTGGGATGTCTCAGGACAGCGGAGATCTCAGACAAGAACCCGCATCCATTCCGCAAGCTGATGGGGATGATCGTCCAGTTGAGTGCGTCACGCGACCCACTCTGAATGATTGTCGGCATCATCCTGGTGTGGTGCCGACCCGTCCATGGCTGGACAAGAGAAATAACGGGCGTAGACCATTTCTCTGACGTCGATGGTGGTAGGGCGTAAGCTCTCCATCAAGGCAGTATCGAATTAGGCGACCGGGCTCGTAAAGCCCGGTCGCCAATTTCTTTTTTTTATGCTAAAATAATTTTTAATATGACAGACAGAATATATATAAAAGATTTAAATACAAAGATAGGTTCTGAGGTGATAATCGCTGGTTGGGTAGACGTCCGTCGAGATCAGGGCAAGATGGTTTTCTTTGATATGCGAGACATGTCGGGCCGGGTGCAATGCGTGACTTTACCTGTGCATGAAGAGGCTATAGCCAGAGCCAAGGAAATTCGCCCAGAATGGGTTTTGAAAGTTACTGGTTTGGTAAAAGCTCGAACAGATAAAAACGCCGCAGCTGGAGGCGGAGTTGAACTAGAAGTTTTAAATATCGAAGTTTTAAACAAAGCTGAAACTACACCATTTCAAATCACTGAGAGCACCGCTGGCATCAATGAAGACTTGCGAATGAAATATAAATATCTCGATTTGCGCACAGAGCGAATGCAGAAAAATATTCGCATGCGAGACAAGATAGTTTCTTTCTTTCGACAACACATGCATGAACATGGATTTTTAGAAATTGAAACTCCAATCATGACCAAGGGCACACCCGAAGGCTCTCGAGAATATTTGGTGCCATCTCGTCTCGAACCTGGAAATTTCTATGTCTTACCACAATCACCACAACAATTTAAACAATTGGCTATGGTGGCTGGTTTTGAAAAATATTTCCAAATTGCGAAATGTATGCGTGATGAAGATACTCGTGGTGATCGTCAACCAGAATTTACTCAACTTGATTTTGAAATGTCATTCCCGACTCAAGAAGAGGTGATTGCTTACACCGAAGACATGTATATCAAATTGGTTC
>CAZHDU010000047.1:0-5845 GCA_964531535.1 uncultured Candidatus Saccharibacteria bacterium | reverse complement strand
CCTCGAGAACGCGAACCACTTCTTTTTCTATTTTGAAAACGAGGCCTCTTGTGAAAAGCAGGCCGTCCTCCAAATTTCTTTGGAGATCTGATATTTGATTTATACATATTGGGTCATCCCCAAAATGCAATTAGATTAAGCAGTGAGAATGATGTTTTAAAGAATAGCATGTACCGGCTATTTTGTCAAATTTGTTTAAATATCTATAACTGATAAAATGTAGCCATGCAAAGTAAACACGTAGATGAAACATACTTAGATCTCCTCGAACACATCATTAAAAATGGTGTGGTAAAAACAGATCGTACTGGTACAGGCACAAAGAGTCTGCTGGGTTACCAAATGCGTTTCAATCTAGCTGAAGGCTTTCCCCTGCTCACCACTAAAAAAGTACCAATCAAATCCATAATCCATGAATTACTTTGGTTTATGCGTGGAGATACTAATTTAAAATATTTAGCCGAAAACAATGTCCACATTTGGGATGAATGGCCATATAAAGCATACCTATTAAAAAATAATCTAAACGTGCCAGCCACTGGAAGCGAAGAATGGAACCAAGGCCTAAAAGAATTCATTGAAAAAATTAAAACCGATGAAAATTTTGCAAAAGAATATGGCAATTTAGGACCAATCTATGGATATCAGTGGCGAAGCTGGCCGACTCCAAACGGTGGCCACATCGACCAATTACAAAACGTCATCGAACAAATCAAAAAAAGTCCGGATTCCCGAAGACTAATAGTTTCTGCTTGGAATGTATCGGACATCGACGAGATGGCCAAGGCTGGGCTGCCACCATGTCATTGTCTATTTCAGTTCTATGTAGCTGATGGAAAACTCTCCTGCCAACTCTACCAAAGATCTTGCGACACTTTTCTGGGAGTCCCATTCAACATCGCTTCCTATGCGATACTGACTATGGTCATAGCCCAAATATGCAACCTGCAACCTGGAGAATTTGTTTGGACTGGAGGAGATGTGCACCTATATCTAAATCACCTAGAACAAGCCAACCTTCAACTCTCCCGCCGAGGTGACATCAGACCAATGCCGAAAATGAAAATAAATCCAAATAAAAATAAACTAGAAGATTTTACCATAGACGATTTTGAACTAATCGATTACAATCCTCACGAAGCCATCAAGGCTCCTATCGCCGTATAAATTTATGATTTCACTAATCGCCGCTATTGGTAAAGATAACGAAATTGGCAAAGGCAATGCTTTGGTTTTTCATTTGCCTGCAGATATGAAATATTTTCGAGACACCACTCGTGGCCACACTGTTATCATGGGACGCAACACCTTTGAATCTATTGGCAAACCTCTCCCAAACAGACGAAACATCGTCATCTCTCGCAATGCCAGCTATAAACCAGCTGGAGTAGAAATGGCTCGTTCGCTGGCTGGAGCTCTGGATTTAATCAAAGATAAAGACGAAGAAGTTTTCATTATCGGCGGAGCTTGGCTGTATGCAGAGACTATGCCTATCGCCAACAAACTCTACATCACCCATATAGACGGGAGCGTCAAAGATGCCGACGCCTTCTTCCCAGAAATCATCCCAATAGCCTGGAATGAAATTAAGCACGAAGAACACAAAAAGGATTCCGAGAATCCTTTTAACTACACTTTTTCAGTTTACGAAAAATTTATCTAAGGGTCTTCGTCAGTCTTCACTCGAATAAAAACATCCTTGCCATCTGGAGATTTAGTCTTTGTGTATTTTCTATTTTTATTGATTTCAATTTTTCGAACCAATTCTTTTTCTAAATCAAAACCCATTTTTTCACACATGCCTAAAATAAAGATCATCACATCTGCAAACTCTTCGGCTACGCCATCTTGACCTTTGTTAAACTTAGAAAATGCTTCAGATAGTTCTTCATGGGCGCGACAAAATTCCAGCGCAGTGTCGGTAGTATTAAAACCCTTCTCCACCTTATTTCGCATGACTTCTTTCTGCAATTCTTTTAGGTCTACCATAAAATTATTTATCTTTGTAAGACTCTTCTTCTTTATGAATAATATCCAATTTTATTTTGGCTTGTTTGAAAATAACTTTAGATTCCTTGCTGGCATGATAATCATACTTAGCCACAACTCTTTGAATTCCTGAATTAATTATACTTTGAGAACATTTATAACAAGGAACCATCTTACAATACATAACCCCACCTTCTACGGCAACACCAACTCTGGCAGCATTGTTTATGGCATTTTGTTCAGCGTGAGCAGTACGCACACAATGCCTAGTCACCGAGCCATCTTCGTGTGTAACACTGTGCATCTCGTGACCAACTTCATCACAATCTGGAAGACCAACTGGAGCACCCACATAACCCGCAGATAACATTCTCTTGTCTTTCACAATCACTGCTCCAGCCCGACCTCGATCGCAAGTACCTCGAGTGCCGACAAATTCAGACATATTTAAAAAGTACTCATCCCACGATGGCCTTTTATGTTTCTCTTCTTTTTTTCCAGTCTTTTTCATTCCTATAATATACTCCTCCACAAATCAAAAAGCCAACACTTTCGTGTCGGCTTTTTTAGAGTTTGTTAGTTATTATTTCACTTCAACCCACACATATTTTTCTGCTGAAAAATTGTCTGGGCACACCTCGCCCCGTCGGGCTCCGGTTCATTGAAGTGAATTATTTCACTTCAATGCCCATACTTCGAGCTGAACCGGCGACGATGTTGATCAATCCTTCATCATCTTTGGCATTCAAATCAGCGAGCTTTTTCTTTCCGATTTCGAGAGCTTGAGCTCGGGTGATCTTGCCAGCCTTGGTCTTGGCGTTAGTGCCAGAACCCTTCTCTACTCCAGCCGCCTTGAGGATTAACCCAGTGACTGGTGGAGTCTTGATTACGAAATCATAAGTTCGGTCTTCGTAGACAGTGATAGATACACCAACCTTGTCTCCAGCCATACTTTGAGTAGCCGCGTTAAATTTGGTGACGAAATCTCCAATGTTGATACCAGCTTGACCCAACGCCGGACCTAGTGGTGGAGCAGGAGTAGCCTTAGCAGCCTGGATTTGTAATTTAATTTTCTTTGTAATTTTCTTTGACATACGATTTACAGATTAGCTTATATCTTCTTTATTTGCAAGAAGTCGAGTTCGACTGGTGTCTCGCGACCGAACATAGACACCAACACTTTAATCTTACCTCGTTCTTGATCGACAGAACTGATTTTACCTTCCAAATCTTTAAACGGACCATCGGTGATCAAAATACTCTCGCCGACAACCATATCGATATTGTGTCTAGCTGTACCAGAATCCATCTTCTTGAACAAAAAGTCTACTTCGTCTTGCTTGAGTGGAACTGGGTTGACCCCTGCCCCGACGAAACCAGTCACTCTCGGAGTGTTGCGTACAACATACCAAGAATCATCTGTCACAATCATATCTACCAATACATAACCGGGATAAATCTTTTCTTCGACTTCGACTCGCTTGCCGCCCTTGATCTTGATCTTCTTTTCGACAGGAACAATGACATTGAAAATCTTGTCGTTCATGCCTAGAGAGTCTATGCGCTGACGAAGGTTGCGCAAGACAACGTTTTCATACCCAGCGTAAGTATGGATTGCATACCAATTTCTCGCTCCTTGTGTTTCTTGTTTCGACATAAATATTTTTTAGATTAAAGGGCTATTAATTTTTCTAGTCCTCGAGAAAAAACTCCATCAAAAAAACCAATATAGTATGCGACTAGCACAGAAGCGACGATGACCATCAGCGTGTAGAAAAAAACTTGATTGCGTGAAGGCCAAATCACATGTTTTAATTCTGTCTTTGTATTTTTGAAATATTCTGTAATTTTGTTAAGCATATTATTTTAAAAAAGCCCCCTTTCAAGGGCTTTTTTAATAGTACTCTATTTAGCTACAAAAGTCAATCAGCCAATATTTACAAAGGCTTATCGAATTTCGTAAGTGATAGTGACCTCAGAAGTGATAGTATTCTCACCCTTTGGCAAAGTAGCTGTGACTGCAGATTTAGAAACCATGTCAGTCGCCATCATCTCGCCATAGTAAGGTCGTGGGTAATCAGCATTGTCACTGTAACTCAAGATTTTACCGAGCTTGACTCCTAAGTCTTTCGACAAAACCTTGGCCTTGACCTTGGCGTCATCGATAGCTTGCTTGCGAGCTTCAGCTTTTAAACCATCTTCATCATCGATAGAGAAATTTGGACCACTCAAATCTGAGACACCGAGCTTGCCCAAACCTTCCATAATTTTTCCAGCATCGTCGACATTGCGAACTTTGACAGTGATACTCTCGTGAGCTTCATAACCAGAGAGGACTTGCTTACCACCACAGTAGTAACTAGCCATCATAGTGCCATCGGCACCCATAGTCTTAGGACAAAGCTTTTGTTGGTAATCATATTTCGGATTAAAAGAAGCATTCAATGTCTTGATATCTTTTTCAGCTACCTCCAATGTCTTCAAGAAATCCAGCGATGATTTTTCGACGACAGCCACTGCCTCTTGCGCAGCTTTGACAGTCTTCGCTTCTTTATTAATGTTGAAACTTACAGTAGCGATATCAGGCACAGAAGACACTTCCCCATGACCGACGACAGTGATACTGTTGTATCCTTGTCCGGCATTCTTGTAAGCTCGAAACTCACTCATAACTCTAACCACAAAGAAAACAGACACGACAGCCAAAAACACTAGAGCGGCCTTGTATAGATTCTTTATATATTGATTTGGTATTTCAATCATAAATTTATTATTAACCTCCGACACTTCCGTTCGGAATTATCTTGTAATGCCCCCATTATACACTGAAGGTTGCCTAAATCAAATTCACCTCGGGGGTGATTTTTAAGCCGAATTTTTGATACACAGAGTCGATGATAGTCTGGGCTAGGTTTAAAATTTCCAGACCTGTCGCGCCACCGTGGTTGACCAAGACCAGTGCCTGCTTGTCGTGGACGCCAGCATGACCAACTATTCGCCCCTTAAATCCACACTGCTCGACGAGCCATGCAGTAGGAATCTTAATCTGATCTCCTTCGACAAAAGAAGGCACATCCGGGTATTCCTCTTTGATCTTGGCGAATTTTTCCTTATCTACAAAAACATTCTTAAAGAAACTCCCAGCATTCCCTAATACTGACGGATCAGGAAGCTTGCTCTTACGGATGGCTGTCACAGCATCACTGACATCTCTCGAGGTTTTGACCACAATATTATTTTTTTCTAGATATTCTTTCAAGACTTTGTAACTAATATTTTTCTTCTCCACCTTACTCAATTTCATGGTCACCGCCAAAATAAAATATTTATCTTTAAGCTCATTTTTAAATACACTGTCGCGATAGCCGAGTTTGCATTCTTCTTTACTAAAAATTCTCATCTCCTTGGTCTCGAGGTCGATAGCTTCGACAGATTCTAAAGAATTTTTTAATTCATCACCATAAGCTCCGATATTTTGCATCGGCGCGGCCCCGACTGTCCCTGGTACAAAAGACAAATTCTCTATCCCCCAATATCCACGATCGACGGCAAACAAAACTGTGTCGTGCCAGCCTTCCCCACTCATAGCTCGCAGAGAGGCACTCTTCTCATCTTCTTTAGTGATATCCAACCCTTTGATTCTATTCACCACCACCAATCCATCAAAATCTTTGGTAAACAAGACATTACTCCCTCCACCTAAAAAAATTCTTGGATTATTCTTAAACTCTGGTGTGTCTAAAAGCGTCGCTACCTCTTCCACACTCGTCAGCTCGGTAAAAAATTTCGCCCGGACTGAACCGCCGAAGGTGTTGCATTTAGTTAAATCATAATCGTTACAACTTCTCATAATTAA
>CAZHDU010000046.1:0-5885 GCA_964531535.1 uncultured Candidatus Saccharibacteria bacterium | reverse complement strand
ATGGCTAACCTCCAACATATGTGCCTATGTGAGTGCGACCACTCGCTACAGATAAAAACAAATTACTGAAAACTATTTAAGTATACTATAAATCAACCAGACGTTCAAAGAGCCGATGAGTAGCGCGATAGCCCAAGACAAAAACGTAACTACCCGGCCATTAGCAAACTCCCCCATCACCTTTTTACTACTAGTAAAAGCCACCAACGGGAAAATAGCAAACGGCAATTGGATAGAAAGTATAACCTGGCTCAAGATGAGTAGATCCGTCACACTCCTGTCTCCATAAGCTGCAATAAAAATTACGGCTGGAATAATAGCCAACAATCTAGTAATCATCCGGCGCATCCATGGCTTGATTCGCAAATTTATAAAACCTTCCATGATAATCTGGCCAGCCAACGTGCCAGTGATAGTCGCGTTTTGCCCGGAAGCAAGCAAGGCTACGGCAAACAAAATGCTAGCGAGACTGGTCCCGAGTAGTGGCGCAAACAACTTGTAAGCTTCTTCTATTTCAGCGACATCTTGATATCCACTAAAATGAAATACTGCTGCAGAAACTATGAGTATCGATGCATTAACAAACAAAGCGATAGTCAAAGCAAAAGTAGAATCAATAGTAGCAAATTTGATTGCTTCTTTTTTTCCTAAATTTGTTTCTTCATAATTTCTAGTCTGCACGATAGCTGAGTGTAGATATAAATTGTGTGGCATGACTGTCGCTCCCAATATTCCGATCGCTATATACAACATCTCTGGGTTAAAAACTATTTGCGAAGTTGGGATAAAGCCAGCAAACAATGGACCAAGTTCTGGTGAAGACAAGATGAGTTCTGTCACAAAAGCTAGAGTGATGGTTCCCACTAAAGCCACCACCACAGCTTCAATATATCGAAAACCTTTGTTCTGCAAAAGAAGAATTATGAACACATCGAGGACGGTGATGATGACACCCCACAATATCGGAAGGCCAAACAAAAGATTGAGAGCGATCGCCGAACCGAGAACTTCAGCCAAGTCGCAAGCCATGATCATTATCTCGGCCATCAACCACAAAAAGATTGCCGTCTTTTTAGAATATCTCTCGCGACAAATTTGAGCCAAGTCTCGCCCAGTGACTATGCCGAGCTTGAGCGCCAAGTGTTGGAGAATCATAGCAAAGAAATTTGAAAGCAAAATAACCGCCAAGAGCGCGTAACCGAATTTTGCTCCACCAGCGAGATCAGTCGCCCAATTTCCCGGATCCATATAGCCGACCGCCACCAAAAACCCTGGTCCAGCATAGACCAATAATTTTCTCCAAAATGAATAGTGTGATGGAATGGCGATAGACTTGTGCACTTCTGGCAAACTCTTGTCCATCACGTGTTCCTTTTCCCAACCCAATGCTTCAAATAAATTTACATGTGTCATAAACTTAATAATTTAAAAAATAATAAACAAATCCGACAAATTTGCCGAACGAGGAGACCAGTCTGCCGAAAGACAGAGAACCTGGAAAACTAACATGACTAACAAGGAGATACTCAATTGCTATAGCCAGTATACAATAAATAAAAATTTTATGCAATAAGTGCAAAAAGAAAGACAACAAGAAAGGCCGTCCCCCATAGGGAACGGCCAGTACTCGAAGATAGTGTCGAGATACACTTGAAGCGTTAGGCCGCTTCGATCGCCTCTTCGGCTTCGTCCTGCGAACTCTTTGAGATCTCGCTGACGAATCGTGTCCAGACCACCCCAAGAAGAGCCGCTGCGATAGCAACAGACCAGTAGAGATTCACTCCGTTGGCCAGCACCTGCATGAGGGAGAGGACGCCGAATCCGCCAATGACGGAAAGCTCGACGTACTTGCCCCAGAAGAACCAGCTGGCCATTTCATTGGCCGACTCAAACTTCTGCTTCTGGAGAAGTCGCGCAACGATGAGAGAAAGTTGCGCAATGACAGCTACAGTCACCCCAGCAACAGGAAACGATAGGACAACTTCTGCTGTTGTCCAGTTCCCCGCCGCCGCCTGAGCAGCCTTAGCCGGACCGCTCCAGAGAGCGTCCCAACTGACCGCAAGGATGGCGATGAATCGCCGAGTGTCGTTCTCTTTGAGCCCCATCATGTTCGAAAACGATGATGAGATTCCGAAGACGGGCTCGATTCCGATCGTCTCGCAAACAACTTCGTAGACGAAGGCGAGAACGAACAGGAACCCGACAACACCAAGGGCTGACGACAGGCCGGGAAACTCATACCGGAGTCCCCAGAATCCATAGTAGCCCAGAGCCGGGAAGCCGATGTGGGTCGCCATGATGGGCAACGTCCAGTTCCAGAACGTCGTCGAACGATCCTGGAACTTCGAGACAGTGGCCATCGCGACGTCAATCGCGATACCCATGCCCATCAACATCGACGCGAAAACGAATGTCCAGAAAGCGAATTCAAGGTGAGCCATCTACCCCTCCTAGGGCTTGTGTCAGGTTTTCAGGCCCGACATTTTTGTGAAAGAATTAGAGCTAATCCCGGTTGGAACCGCCCCATCTGTGATATAGTATAGCACAAAAATACCCAAAAGTCAAGGAGACTTTTGGGCTCATAATTTTAGGTTTATTTTACATATTCACATAGAAACTAAAAGGGCGCCGAAGCACCCTTTTAGTGCCCTCGACGCCCGTGATTACCCCCTACTTCTTTGGGATGTTGAAGGCGAGCGCCATCACATCGTTCGCCAGAATCTTGGCGATGGCGTCACGATCCCCGCCCGAAGACGAGGAGTTGTCATCAGCCAGACGAGATCCTGAAACGAAACCAATGTGAGAGATCTCGTAGGAAATCTTTTTCTCAGGAATGTTCTTCCTGATAGACTCCATCAGGCGAGAGATGTCTCCTGTGTGCATGATGCCGATGTCGTACTGCTGGGTGTCTTCCCCCACCTTAATACGAACATAGACAAATCCGCCGATGCTCAGTGCCAGGACTCTCTCACGAGCCCTTTTCTGAGTATCCCTGTCCAATTTAACCATTACTGATTGCTCCCCTTTTTTTTGAATGTTAACGTCCTTCAATATTCTGCATTATTTTACAGAAAAGTCAAACTAGCTAACTTTACTCAATATATGGTCTATGACGTGGTGGACTTTGGCCCCGACGAGTTCGACTACTTCAGAAAAATGCGACTTGGGTTTTACGTCTGGATGGAGGCTTATACCCAAGAGATAGACTTGTTTGCGTGGAGTCACTATAAAATCTGATTTTAAATAATGTGACGCATCTAGATGATTATGCAAACTCTTAGCTAAATTGCTCAACTGTTCTTTCTCATCATTTGAAAAATTTCCATAGGAATTGCCGAGTGGAAAAGTATAAAAATCATCATTTCGAAAATCTCGCACCGAATGAACCGAAGTAACCTTACCAGCTATAAATTCTTCGACTAAAATGCTTTTTTGATGATTGACTCCATCTTCAATCGCACCCACTAATTCTGGAAAAGTTTTAGCCAGGTGTATGCCCATTGTTTTATCTACGGTAAAAGACTTTACAATCCATGGCGCGCCAAATTTTTCATGAATCTCTTTGGCTTTGCGAGTGGCATAGGTTTCTTTGGATCCATCAAAGTCTGGTTGATATACAGGCAAAACTATTCTCTTTGGCATCTTCACCCCCAGACTCCTGACATGTTCGCGTAAAATTTCTTCGCTATTCGCGAGAGAGTGGGTAAAAGAATTTTGACCAATGCAAGGCACAGCGAAATTTTTCAAGGTTAGCGAGAAATCGTGATTGGAGACATTCCAAACCAAATCCACCTTATGGCAGACATCATCTGGGTCGACTGGCAACCCACCGACATGCCACAGTCCATCTTTATCTACAAAAATATCTATGACTTGGTATTTCGGAGCCAAGTTTTGCGAGATGTAAGCAATCAACTCCCCACCCCGATCCAAAGAAGCTCGGTAATCTTCTCCCATTCCCCCTCGCAATATTCCAACTCGTTTTTTAGTAACCATTTTTAAAAATTAACCAGACATGGACACAGAAAATAGTAAAAATAAGGTACCTACCACTAGAAAAATACATAACCAACCCAAGGTTACAAAAAGACTACTTTCATAACCAAATATTAACATTTCCTGAGAATTTTCAACATTGCGCTTGCGCATAATATGTAAATCCAACAAGCTAGTTACAAAGAACAGAACTCCAAAAACCAAACAGTCCCAAATTACACTTACTACAAACTCTCTACTTAGTGAATTAAATAAATTTAAACCTAACATTTTTGCAATAAGTAAAAAACACCCCACAATTAAGAACAAAATGCTAAGGGGTAATAGAAATCTTGATATTGAAAATTCTTTATTCATAAATTAATTATAACACAAACAAATTCCTTTAAGAATTTCGAATTTGATGAAATAAGAATAATATGATATTTTTAGCTTGGAGGAGTAACTATGTCGAAAAGAAAGAAGCGGACGGTCGCCGACCTGATGAAGGAAGACCCCATCACTGGGTTCAGTGCAGACTTTGTCTCGAGGTTCATCGAACCCATTCCTGACAAAGAGAAGACCACAGGGAATTTCACCAGCTACATCAGAGAACAGCTCCGAAGAAGAACAAACGCGCGGAGACGCACATCTCCACGCAGAAATCAGAAGTAATCGAAAGACCCCCGCCAGGCTCATGCCCGGCGGGGGTTCGTTCTTTTTATTAAATCGCTGGGGCAGTGTTGGCTAACTCTATTATATCTTCATCAGAATAGTGATCGAGCAAATCTACAACATCATAGCTCAATGTGCCGATTATTCTTTTAAATTTTAAAATTAATAAGTGACTCATCTTAAAGCTTTCTTTAGCTGGATCCAAAAATCCAACTAAATCATTAAACATAGCTCGAACTCGAGTGTCTGTCTCTATCCAAGTGCCCACATATTCAGAACTAGGTGAATTCAATTTAGTGTTAGGCAAAAATCGAGCCAAATTTGGTTCGTCTGTCTGTCCTTTTTTAAATTCTTTGATAGCCGAAAAACCAACATGCCCCAGCTCGTGGCTAACTATATCCGGTCTCACTTGCCCATCTTGGCCAGCTTTAAAAACCATGGAATTGTTTAGAGCTGAAACAGATTTAGTTTTATGCACAAAAAAAGCTTCAGTCATCACTTGTCCATCGGAATCGATCGATGAAAGTCTATTTAGGCCATTTAATTTATTAATCTCTTCGAGAACTCTGACTAGTTCATCGAAATTCTCTGGAGGCAAAATAAAAACCTGAGCATCTGTTAGATTATTTCTAATCATTTCCCGCAGAATACTGATATCTTCGTCAGTCAAGTTGAACCGCTTACACCTTCGTCCAAATTCTTGAGACATAACCCATTCTATTTTAGCCCACATGAATTGATCAAACAAAGATTCATATTCAGCTCCATCTAAATTACCTCTCAACAATCTCTGAACCCTATGTTCAAGTTGTCGCTGTATTTTTTCTTTCTCCTGTATTGGCAAACTTGGGTCAATTAATTCTGAAGCGATTGCTGGCAAGGCATAAAAACCTTTGGCTATTGGTGGTATAAATTCCCGGCCTTTTTCTTGTTCTACAGTTTGTCTAAAATGTATTCCTTCCATGGGTCTGATTATAACAAAAAACACCCCGCTTGCGCGAGGTGTTTTTAAACCGTTCTTTGTTTTGTTTCGTTCTATCGCCCCGACCTAGGTCGGGGCTAACTTTTTTGTTTTATATGTCTTTCCATATAGTCGAATCCATTTTAAGTTTGGATCAAAACTATTGCGCGCTCAATTGAGGCGTGCAATACCGACTCACGTGATCGCGTAAAAAATAAATTCTACGCGACCGTTTTTCAAATTGAATTAATCCACGAGCAGCTTCCGCTACCCG
>CAZHDU010000045.1:5484-5935 GCA_964531535.1 uncultured Candidatus Saccharibacteria bacterium | reverse complement strand
AGAAGTCGGGTGATCGAGCAAGCCGATTTGATACATTAGGGTAGATTTCCCAGCCCCAGACTTTCCCATTATGCCCAAAAATTCTCCAGCTTTAACTTCAAGGTCTACTCCGCGCAAGACTTTTGTCTCGACGTCTTTGGTCTTGTAGATTTTTTGTAAATTTTTAATTGTAATTATATTTTCTTTCATATGTTTTAACGTCCCAAGATACTATCCAATGTGTTTTGCTTCACGATTTGTCTAGCCGGAATATATCCAGCAATCAAGGTCACAAAAAGCAACAACCCGAATTTAAACATAGTCTCGTTCACTGGGGCCACCAATATTCCATCCGAGAAAGGAAAGTTTAGCGGATAAGCAGCAAAGAATGGCACGAGCAAGAAATAAACTATGAGCAGACCGATAGTTCCCCCGACGAGCGCATAGAAAATGGATTGGATGATGTATGAAA
>CAZHDU010000045.1:0-5430 GCA_964531535.1 uncultured Candidatus Saccharibacteria bacterium | reverse complement strand
TTGTTCAGATATTCCGATCCCCTTCATGATACCGATATATTTTCGTCGAGTGACCGCGTTGATGAAAATCACAATAAAAATCGTAATCGAAGCCACCACGATACCGATGAGCCCGATGATGTTACCCAAAATACTAAAGGCCAATTTGATTTGATTTAAAAATTCTGGCACAGCTTCGAGCGCAGTCTGGATCTTGGCATCCGGCAAAAATCCTGCGTTGACCAAGTTGGCTTTGACTTCATCTGGAGTCAGTGTCGAGCTCGGGCTGATGCGGACAGCGATTTCATTGGCATTCAAATCAGCCTTGTCGACAAAGCGCAAAAAATCTTCGCGGGTGATAAAAGCACGCAGAGAAACTTGGTTGACTTTGGAACTGACGATACCTTTGACGATAAAAGTCTTGGTGTTGCCACCGACGGTGACTTTGACTTCATCGCCAGGATAAGTGCCCTCAATCGAAGCAAATACGTCTCCAAATGCTTCAGAGTATCTGTGCAATAAATTTTTTCCTAAAACTATATAACCACTCTCGTTGTCATTTAAAAAAGATCCTTCGGTCACATATTTAGAAATTCCTGACAAAGTTTCTTCATCGACTGCGTTTACCCCAGTGATCTGAGTCGCCGCCACGTCTTTGGGTTCACTAAAGTCGCGACGAGTCCGGTAGTTCGCTTCGACTTGAGCACCCTTGATGTATCGCAAGCTGATGTCGCCGATGCCATCCATCTGGTGCAAGGTATTACTGAGTTCATTGGTATGTTCGATATTATTTTTTCCAGCCAGAGTTGTCACCAAGACATCTCCAGAATATTGTTTTTTGTTGGCCACACTTCCACCCTCGATCAATCCCACCAAAATTCCCGAGACCACGATGAGGTTCAAGAAGGTCAACATCATGATAAAGATGATGAGAAATGTCGTCGATTTATTTGAGCCCTTGATTTGACGAATAGCCAAAAACCAACCCACAGAAAAAATCTTGGACCATTTTTCTATGAAATTTTGTGGTTTTTTTTCTTTCATCGAGAACTTAAGCGATTTTTATTTCTTAGCGGTAGTAGATATCTGGTCTCCAGCTTGTAGTCCAGAAGTCACTTCCACAGTACTATCTGTGCCGACCAAGCCCAAGGTGACTTCGGTCTCGACAGTGTCTCCACTCGGTGAGACTAATTCCACGAAATTTTTTCCATCAACTTTTTTGACATAGTAACTAGGGATAGCCAACACGCCGGTCTTGCTTGCAATAGTGATAGTTCCGTTGGCACTCATGCCAGTCTTGATTCGGTCATCACGCTTGAGTTC
The DNA here is from genome assembly GCA_964531535.1 of uncultured Candidatus Saccharibacteria bacterium. Lineage (GTDB taxonomy): Bacteria > Patescibacteriota > Minisyncoccia > Phycocordibacterales > UBA9973 > UBA9973. Next base: position 4,128 of record CAZHDU010000045.1, on the reverse strand, counting down.
GACAAAAGCTTCATAGACAGACACACCATCGACTTGAGTGTCGCGAGAGTTGATAGTCTTGACCAAGCCAGAGAAAACTTCGCCAGGAAAAGCATCAAGGGTAATTTCAATTGGGGCATTTGTAGCAATTCGTGAGACATCGAGTTCAGAGACTTGCATGACGACTTCGAGCCCACCAGAACCAATCATCGACATGACCTTGTCACCGACAGAAGCATTTTCACCGACTTCTTTTTCAATATTGGTTACCGTGCCACTAAAAGGAGCGTAGATAGTGCTCTTCTTGATTTGGGCATTAATCTTTTGAATTTCAGCTTGTGCTACAAGCGAAGAAGCGTCGCTGGTATTTGTATAAGAAGAATCGAGTCGCTTTTTAGCATCGAGATAAGCATTGTAATTGGCTAGATAAGAAGAGCTAGCCTTGTTTGGAATATCTAGGTACCAAATAGTCCCATCATACAGATCATGGTCGGTCTCTGGGAAAGACAGATATAATCCGTGTGAGCCGAGCTTAGTCGAACCAGAATCATTCATGACGACTTTAGTTTTTTCTAAGTTGAATGTAGTTATTTTGATATCAGCCAAAGTCGGGTTGTCCTTGGCGATAGAAATTTTATATGTACCCTCAGCGCCATCATATATACCGCTTACTGTCGGAGGTTCCACATTATATTCCGCCGAATCCGGAACCAAAACTAAACCATCAGAAAGCAATGTCCGGTATTTATTTTCCACAGCTGATTCCAAGTCCAAATCCGAAGTCTTGTAATTGGCTTGTTTGATTTTTAAATCCGCCAAAAGATCATCGACTTCGAGTTGAGCCAAAATTTGCCCAGCAGCGACAGCTTGATTGTTACGGACAAAAATTTTCGAAATTCTACCCGAAGAAGCAAAGCCCAAATCAGCCTTGTCGCTCGTCTTGACAGTACCTGACAAGACGACAGTTTGCGCCACATCTTGCGTAGCTACAGTATGTAGGCCAGTAGTCGCTGAGTCAGCATGGAAGACAAAGTAAGAAGCGATGGCCAATACCACCAATCCCAGAGCTATATATTTTTTATTAATTTTATTTTCGTTTTTCATTTATTATTTTTGATTAATTTAAATTATTTCTTTTGTAAAATTTTGACCAGAGAATCGCTCACCTTTTTAATCATTTTATCATCGAACAATGAGACTACAAGGACATTTTTATTTATTTTCTTAAATTCAGTAGCGACCTTGGTGACCAGTTTCGGATCCGGGGCCATGTCTGTCTTGGTCAAGATGATGATTTCTTGCTTGTCCGACAAGCCTTCTTCGGTATCTCCGCTTTCAGCCATCTTTTTGTCGTATTTAGTCAATTCCTTGCGGACTTCTTTATAAATCTTGATCATGCCGGCAGCAGTCTTTTGTTTGGGAGTCATATTTTCAAACGAAACCAAGTGGGCCAACATCCGAGTTCGCTTGATGTGACGCAAGAATTTAATTCCGAGACCTCGCCCTTCAGACGCCCCTTCGATGAGCCCCGGGATATCGGCGATGATATATCCATAAAAATCTCCGAGATTGGGATCGAGGGTAGTAAAAGCATAATCCCCGACTTGAGCTTTGGCATTGGTCAAAGCGTTTAGCATCGAGCTCTTGCCTGCGTTCGGTAGACCGATCAAGCCGACGTCAGCAAACAATTCGAGTTCGATTTTAAAATTCGCATGCTCGCCTTCTTGGCCCTCACGAGATTGTTGTGGAGTAGTGTTGGTCGAACTTTTAAAATGCTCATTACCAAATCCACCATAACCACCCTTGAGGAGCATGATTTTTTGACCTTCTTCAGTGAGATGCCATTTATCACCAGTGTCTTCGCGAGTCACGATCGAGCCGATTGGTAGTTGCAAGAAAAAATCGTCGCCACTTTTTCCGTGTAGACTTTTCTTGCCACCAGCTTCGCCTCGTCCAGCCGCGAAATCTTTTTTGGCCTTGTATTTTGAGAGAATGTGGATGTCGCGAACAGCTTCGATGAAGAAATTTCCACCTCGGCCACCGTCGCCACCAGCCGGTCCGCCCTTAGGGACAAACTTTTCCTGGCGCCAACGAACCACGCCGTCGCCACCGCGCCCCGCTTCGGCATATATATTTAATTCATCGATAAAAGCCATATAATATAAGTGTAAAGTAAAAAGTTATAAAGTTAAAAACCTATAATCTGTATTATAGCATGAAATTCCTACTTTATAAACTTTATAACTTTACACTTTCTACTCGTTGAGGGCTTTTTTAGCGAGTTCGATGGCTCCTTCCTTAGATTTGGCGACAGCCATAAAGAGGGCTCGGTGACAAAATACAGCGTCTTTTACACCCGTTATTTTTTGAAGTTCCTCATCTCTGAGACCCGCCCAATCTTTCGGCAAATCCTTTTTGTTTTTAAAAGTCTTCGAATCTTGTCGAACAGCTCGTACTGACCATTTATCTTTTGCACTCTTGCTTGGGATTATCACATACAATGGCTCGGAAAAATTTTGCAATGCGTATTCAAAAGGATACGCATCATCTAGTGCGATAATTCTTTTGTCTTCCGAATTTTTATAAACTGAAACGACAATTTCTTCAGCTTCGACTGCATCTTTAACCTGAATTATTTCTCGAAGTAATATTTCTTTAGCAAATACGACACATTTAAAAAACATCTCATCTTCAGTCAAATTAGTTTCTTTCCAAGTCGGGCGCATTGAATAAAAAGCTGTTTGTATAGAATAAGGCGAAACTTCATAATCATATTTCCCTAATTCAAAACCATTGTCCCCCGCATCTATGGCTGCGACAAGTTTTTGCTCTATTATATCTGCCACTTTTTTACTTCCAGCAACTTCTGGGCCAAACTTTTTCCAAACCAAACCAAAAGCCGCGTATTCTATATCTACAGCCTTATCGCCTTCACCAAAATTTCTTTTACCCGCTCCACCGACTTGGTGATGGTCAAATCTATTTGTAGCTTCATCATGAATCCCACCGACATCATAGACATAATCCGCGCTGGCGATAATTTCTGGTTCTCGGGTACGGATGACTTCGAATTCTTCTCCCTTACTCTCGAGCAATATCGACAAAGTCGCCGTCGCAAAAATATCGTCGGCATGAAAAGACCCATCGTGAGTTACTAATTTTAATTTCTTGGTTTCCATTTTAAATATCAATTAGAATAAAGCGTCGACTACTTCCTTGACGACCGTGCCATCAGCTTTACCTTTCAAGTCCTTCATCAATGCCGACATCAGCATGCCCTTTTTAGTAGCGTCAGTTAGTCCCAACTCTTCCTTTTTTGCTTTGGCAATTTTTTCGACTTCAGATTTTTCCATCAACTTTGGCAGATATGTCTCGAGGATAGCGAGTTGTGATTCTTCCACTTTTACTAAATCTTCCCGACCGCCAGCTTTGAATTGCTCGATAGAGTCCTTGCGTTGCTTAGCGAGCTTGGTGATGACAGCCAGGGCTTCTTCGTCGGTGAGCATCTCTTGAGGTTTGCGCCCTTTGGCTACTAAATCATTCATAAAACCAGCGACCATAGCCCGCAATGTCTCCAAGCGGACACTGTCTTTAGCCATCATCGCATCTTTTATTCCATTTTTTATTTGTTCGTGTAGCATAATTTTTTTAGTCAGGAGTTATGTTATTTTCAGGGTCTTTCGCAGACCGACGGGCCGAGAAGGAGTAAATTTTTAGTAAAAAATTATACGACCCTGGAAATGACAAAACTCCTGTTTAATATTGTACCAAAATATGACCCATTATACAAACTGAGGGTCATGGTGAGTAAGCCCGAACCATGTTAAAATAGTGAAATGAAAAAAATTATATTTTTCGACACAGAGACTACCGGTATTGGTGCCGAAGATTTTTTATGCCAGATTGCTTACAAAGTTTACTCCGGCCAGCAAGGCGAAAGCGAAGTCTTTAATGAAATCTTCAAACCAGCCATCCCGATTCCTCCAGGAGCTTCCGCCGTCCACCACATCACCAACGAGATGGTCAAAGACAAGCCAGCCTTTATCGAATCTCCCCAATTTCCAAAAATCAAAAAACTTTTTGAAGATATGAATTCTGTCGTCGTGGCTCACAACATGCCCTTTGATTACGGCATGATTAAAAAAGAAG
>CAZHDU010000044.1:0-6037 GCA_964531535.1 uncultured Candidatus Saccharibacteria bacterium | reverse complement strand
CAAAATTCGGACGAAGACAATCACCCCACGATGGTTGTCGTATTTAAAATCAAACACCAGGGCGCGCAGACTGTTGTCGTTGTTGTTTGCCCCATCTAGGGCGAGGTCGGAATCTTTTGGTTCGGGCACCCTCTTGATGATCTCTTGCAACAGATCTTCCACCCCCTCGCCAGTCTTACCAGAGACCAATAAAACCTCGTCTGGGCTACAACCCAGCAGGTTGACCACCTCTTCTTTTACATCTTCCACCCGAGAGAGCGGAGAGTCGATTTTAGACAGCACAGGAATGATTTTAAGCCCTCCCTCGCGCGCCATATTGAGCGTGGTGAGGGTCTGGGCCTGGACTCCTTGTGTAGAGTCAACCAAGAGAATTGAGCCCTCTACGGCCTTTAAAGCGCGAGAAACCTCATAAGAAAAGTCTATATGGCCTGGGGTGTCGATCAGGTTTAATATGTATTTTTCAGTGCCCAAAGAATACTCCATCCGGACTGGTTGCATCTTGATAGTTATGCCTCTTTCTCGTTCCAATTCCATTGAATCCAAGACCTGGTCGCGCATCTTGCGGGTCTCGACAGTGTGAGTAATTTCGAGCATCCGATCAGCCAAGGTGCTTTTACCATGGTCGATGTGAGCGATAATTGAAAAGTTTCGAATGTGTTTTAGATCCATAAATTTATCCTAACAGAAATACTGATTATTACAATTAAATTTGATTTTTAAAACCACCAGCTTGCAACTCCCACAATTTTTTATACAAACCATTTTTTGTTTTAATCACATCATCATGTGTTCCATCTTCAATAATTTTACCTTTCGATAAAACCAAAATTCTATCCATTTCTCTGATGGTTGATAGCCTGTGTGCGATGACAATAGTCGTCTTGTTTTTCATTAGGTTATGAAAGGCATCTTTAATCAAAGATTCCGAATGCGAATCCAAGGCTGAAGTAGCTTCATCTAAAATCAAGATTGGGGCATTCTTCAAAATTGCTCGAGCGATAGCTACTCGCTGACGTTCACCGCCGGACAACTTTACACCGCGCTCGCCGACATATGTATCATAACCATTTGGTAGTTCGTCTATAAAATCATCACAGTGAGCCAAGTGCGCTGCTATTTTCACTTCTTCATCAGTTGCATCTCTCCGGCCATATCTTATGTTCTCCATCAAAGTACGATGAAAAAGCACCGGATCTTGAGGTACAAAAGAAATTTTTTCACGCAAATTTTCTTGAGATATTTTACTTATATCTACGCCGTCTATGGTAATCTTTCCCGAACTAATGTTGAATAGACGCAACAATAATCTCACAAAAGTTGTCTTGCCAGCCCCAGAAGAACCAATCAAGGCAATTTTTTGCCCAGCCGGAATAACCAAGGAAAAATTATCTAGTATCTTAGAATTATTGTTTTCATAAATGTAATTTACAGAATCAAAAACAACTTCACCCTTAGCATCCTTTAATTTTTCCCGACCTTTATCTTGAACTTCATAAGGAGTGCTCAATATCGTGACCATCTCTGATGCATCAGCAAAACTTTCATAGTAAGCACGCACTATACCACCAAAACTCCATAGATTTTCAACCAAACGACCTATATAGTTTTGCAAAAGCACCATCATCGGCAAAGTAACTAGCCCAGTTTTCCAATCTCCAAGAGCGAGCCAAAATATCACAAACTCTATCAAAAAAGAATAGAAACTTTGTAAGGCATTAAGCCCTTCCCATAAATACCAATTGAAAACAGTTTTTTGTCTTTGTTCGTCCACAACTTTACCAAACCTATCTTTCTCAAATTTGTGTCCAGTAAAAAGTTGGATTGAGGAATGATTACTAATAGCATCAGCCAAGGCTCCAGTAGTCTTAGAATCAGCTTCAGCCGCCAAGACATCATACTTGAGTTTTAGACGAATATAAATAAAAGCTGTTAGTAAAAAAACTATGCAAAAAATTCCTAAAATGTAGGCATACTTAGGAAACAAAGTGTACACGGCAATCACCGTACCAACTCCACGAATCAAAAGCGGTATACCATCAGTAACCATTTTGTCAGTAATTTTCTCAAAAGATTTTGCGTATTTATTTACTCTTTGAGTGAGCGAACCACCAAAATTATTTGCGAAAAAAGAATGAGAATGGTTTAACAAGTAAGAAAAAGCTTGGGTACGCAAGCCAGCTATAGCCACAGAGGCAAAATAGGACAATGAAAAACCTGAAAGCCTACGAAAGCCCCATCTAGCAAAGTTAAACAATAAAATGACCAAAATTGCGGACCTAGCAACTGAAACCGCATCGAAACCATTAGCACTTAAAATATTCCAAAGTTTTAAATATTGATAAGGTATTATCACATCCAAAACCGAAGAAGACGCAGTCGCTAAAATAACCACAAAAAACGGAATTTTGTGTTTTTTAACCACCTGCCAGTAATACTTAAGTACCTGGCTCCTTTTTAAATTGGAGTATTTTTTATCCATAAGGTGTGTATTATACCACAAAAAATGCTTATCTTACAACTCTTCTTGAGACGGGGGTAAGACCTTCACCTTCCAGAACTTGGTGCGGAAGGTGTGGCTGACTTCTTTCAATTCCTCGCTACCTAGTAAGTACAAGACCAAAATAGCTGCGAAAATCCCCAGAATTCCCGAGATAAATCCTTGCAAAAAGACCCCCCAGAATGTAGTCGTGCCCAAAATTGGCGAGAGAATATTTAAAAAGAGATAGGCCACCACTCCCAAGAAGAAAGACGCGCCGAGGCTTTGAAAAAAGGTCTTGGTAATAAAAGAATCCCCTTTCATAAAATCTTTGCGAACAAAATGCCAGTGCAAAAATGCGTTTAAAATCGTACCGATAGAATAGGCCAACGGCAACATGAGCACTCCTGTGCCTGGAATGTCGCTTACCTTTAGCAACGACTCGATGAAGAATCTAAAAGTATTAAAATGCTCGAAGCCGTACATCAATCCGTATGATAAAAAAATAATTAAAAGTGAACAAGAAAAATTCACGATGAGTGGGCGCTTGGTGTCACCGTTGGCATAGTATGCCCGAGACAACAGAGTAATAATTCCTTGGGCCACGATAGACAGAGAAAATATGGCCAGGCAGGCCGCGACCAAACGAGTATTTTCCCAAGAAAAAGAACCGGAGCCCAAGATAACTCGGACGATCTGAGCCCGAACCACGATAAACAAAAAGATAACTGGCAGTGACCAAAAGACAATCGCTCGCGCTGCCGACTTCAATTGATCTTTAAATTCTTCCATCTTGCCAGCCGAGACTGATTTAGCCAGAGTCGGAAAAGCGGCCACGGCGTAAGATATGCCGATGATGTTTAGCGGGACGGATTGCAAATTGTATGAAAAATTAAAAATAGAAATAGAGCCACTCTTTAGATATGAAGCCAAGGAAATAATGGCGATGATTGATATGTTATTGAAAGCGAGCCCGAGAGTTCTAGGTAGCGAGGTGATAGCCACTTTTTTCACATCTAACCAATTTATATTCCAGGAAAAAGCTGGCCGAAAACCGCAATTGATAGCCGAGAGAACCTGAACTCCAAAATGCATAAAGGCTCCAGCCACCACCCCAATAGCTAACCCGTATATCCCAAACATGGGCACCAAGAAAATTATCCCAATCAAAATTCCTAGGTTATAAAAAATCGGACTCAAAGCATATATGAAAAATTTGCGGAAGAGTTGAGTGACGGTGCCAAACAAATTTGAAAGGCCGAGGAAAATTGGTGATAGCAACATAATTCTTGAAAGCCAGATTAGTTTAGCTTGAAATTCTGTAGCAAAACCAGGGGCAATAAACTTGGACAAAAACGGCATAAACACAAAAGCCAAGACTGAAACAAAAATCATCAGCAATAAAAAAGCCGTGAAGACGTCGTTTAAATATTTTTTGGCCTCGTCGGTGACCTTGTCATCAGTCATCCTAGCCACCAAAAATGGTACGAGCACGGTGATCGAAGCAAGCGAAGCAATACAGATGAAAATCAAATCCGGAACTCGAAAAGCCGCATAATAAGCGTCGAGCGCTGGCGAAGGACCGATAAAGTGAGCGATGGCTCGGTCTCGAAACAAAGCCAAGACTTGAGACAAAAAAGCAAAAAAACCAAGCAAAATTGCCGCTTGGTTTACATTGCCATATTCTCTATGAAATATCCTTAAAATTTTCTCCATTGTTAAATTACGATGTTCACTAATCTATTTTTTACATAGATTACTTTTTTTATTTCTTGACCGCTTACGTATTTTAACACAGCTTCGTTTTCCACAGCCATCTTTTTGATTTCTTCCTCCGTCACATTCACACCCACCATCATCTCACCCCGCATCTTGCCGTTGATTTGGATAATTATTTTAACTTCAGAATCGACAATCAGACCCTCATCCCAAGTCGGCCAAGTCGAAAGATTGATTGATTTCTTTTCCCCCATTATACTCCAGAGTTCTTCGGTGATATGTGGCGCAAATGGAGAAAGAATTTGAAGAAATAGCTTATAGCTTTTAGCATCTAGCTTTTCAGCTTTTTCCATCTCGGTGGCTAATATCATCATAGATGAAATCGCTGTATTAAAACGCATAGCTTCGATATCTTCGGTAACTTTTTTGATTGTTTTGTGAAGAAGTTTAAGAATAGAAGAATCTTGAACAGAATTTTTCTCAAGATTTGTACCGATTTTCCAGACTTTTTCCAAAAATCTTAGTGGGCCCACCATACCGTCATTGTTCCAAGATACAGCCTGATCAAATGGTCCCATAAACATCTCATACATACGTATCGCATCAGCACCGTATATTTTTATGATATCCATCGGGTCAATGCCGTTACCTTTAGATTTGGAAATTTTTGCTCCATCGGAAGCCAAGATCATCCCCTGTGAAGTCCGCTTGGCATAGGGTTCACTCGTAGGTACGAGTTTTAAATCATATAAAAATTTATGCCAAAAACGAGAATACAAAAGGTGAAGCGTGGTGTGCTCCATACCTCCGTTGTACCAATTTACCCCGTCCCCGAGCCAATAATCCAAATTTTTCTTTGAAGCAAATTCTTTATTATTTTTTGGATCTGCATAACGCAAATAATACCAAGAACTACCTGCCCAGTTTGGCATAGTATCGGTTTCCCTCTTGGCTTTACCTTTGCATTGTGGGCATTTTACATTTACCCAAGCCTTGATATCCGCGAGTGGGCTCTCGCCATTGTCAGTCGGTTTATATTTAGCCACATTTGGTAGCTTCACTGGTAAATCTTTTTCGGGTACAGCCACAAAACCGCATTTTTCGCAATTGATTAGCGGTATCGGCTCACCCCAATATCGCTGTCTAGAAAAAACCCAATCCCGAAGTTTGTAAGTTATTTTTTCTTTTCCACCTACAAATTTTATTATTTCTTTTTTCGCTGATTCTGAATTTAAATCATTAAACTTTCCAGAATTAATCAGAATCCCTGACTCACCGTAAGAAAGATTTGTCTTGCCAATATTTTTAAAAGGAACTGTACTGGTTGTCATAAAAGACAAAACATCATTTTGTGGTATCCATACCGGTGTATGTTTAGATTTCTCACTATCGTCAATTTCGTCTTTAATTTCATCTTGTAATTCAAAAAATAAACCATAAAAATCTGCACGGCGATTTTCATTTTTAGCTGGATGAAAAAAATCTGCACGCATTGGTGCTCCGAGATGTTGAATAAACTTTAAATTTTTATATCCTGTTTCTTCGTAAATTTCACGTTTTGCAGCTTCAATTAGGTCTTCACCTTCTTCCACTCCACCAGTAATAGAGGTTTTCCATTTAGCAGTTTTCCAATCCAAAAGAAGAAAAGTGTTATTCTTTGGGTTGCGCACATAACACTCTACTGCTTTCCTGTAAACAAAAGGAAGTTCTGCTTTGGGGGCATCCACTACTTCTCGTTCTGGTTGGGCAACAACATATTTTATTTCCAAATTATATTTCTCGGCAAACTCAAAATCTCGTTCATCATGACCAGGCACAGCCATAATTGCTCCGGTACCATAG
>CAZHDU010000043.1:0-6161 GCA_964531535.1 uncultured Candidatus Saccharibacteria bacterium | reverse complement strand
AGCAACTTTGGGAATAGTTACCGGTGGAGTAGCTGGGGTTGTATTAGTGGTTGGCTTATTTGATGCAGTTGATTTTGGTAGAGTGGTTGGAGTTTTGTTGACAACCTTGGGCACTGGCTTGTTCCCTATCATTCCGGCTACCAAATTGCCCAAACTCTCTTGGGTGACTGGAGCCCCTGCACTGACATCGTTTCTGTATAATGCATAAGAAACGAAAGAAGCTACTATGAGCAAAGACATTACATGTTTTTTAATTATATTCATACTCATATAGTATAATACATCATTGTGAAAGCTTCATGAAGAGCAAAATCACCCTTTCGGGTGATTTTGCTCTAATCTATTTCCCTTCATCAATCTTGTCTTCTCCGCTACTAACACCAGACTTCATATGCACCTGATTCAAATATTGATTCACTTTTGAATTTGGCACGACATCTTCGACATCCAAGGCGGGATATCTACCCACCAAAAGTGCCATCGCAAAAATACTACCCATTAATTGTCTTTTATATTTCATGTTTTACAAAAATTATTTTTAATTTACTTTAAATGACTAAATTTAAAGATACTTATATTGTAGACTCATAAAATGAAACCATCATGAAGCAATATTTAATTGTTTATAGGTAAGGATATGTTCACCGTAGTCCCTTGGCCAACTTCACTTTCTACTTTAATCGAACCACCGTGATTGATGACAATTTTTTTTGATAAAGTCAGCCCCAAACCAGCCCCAGTCTTACTGTGGGCAGAATCAGCCTGGAAAAATGGATCAAAAATATGTGATAATTTTTCTTTAGGAATTCCAATCCCTGTATCGGTAATTAAAATAGCATACCTGTTACCACTCTCCTCATCCTTTATTGTAATACTGCCCCCACTTGGTGTGTGGGTAATAGCGTTATCTAAAACATTATAAAACACTCTGGCTAACTCCATCTTGGACCCCTTAATTTGTGCGCTAGATTTCAAATCTGTCACAACGTTTATATTTTTTTCAGCTGCCAATACTCCTATTTTAGAAACCACATAAGCAAGCAAATCCTTAATAACTATATTATCTAAATCTTTAGGCTTGTGATCATTGAACTTCGCAATATCTAACAAACTATTGCTCAATTTAGAAAGTGATCGCATCTCTTCTAGGCTATTCTCTAAGGCCAGCTTGGCCGTATTCACATCAAATTTCTTATTACGCAACGCCACCTCAATACCGGAAATCACCACAGCAATCGGAGTCCGAAGCTCGTGTGAAGCATCAGCGATAAACCTCTTCTGTTTCAATGAATTTATCTTGATTGGTCGCAAGGTTTTTTGCGTCAAAAAAAATCCCAAAAATAAAACCAGGAAAAATATGACCCCATCAACAATTAGAATTCGAGTCTGGAGTAAGGTCTGAGTCTTTTCAAAAATTTCACGGACCACAGTTGGATCCATGAAATTTTCTTCCAACAATTCATGAATATTTAAAAGCAGAGCTCTATATAGAACAAAACTAGCCCCAGCTAAAATAGACAAGGCTGTCAAAGAATAAAAAAGTGTGAGCTTTAATCTAGCTAGAAAAAATTCATCGGATTTTACACTAGTCCACCATTTTATAACCGACGCCGCGAATTGTCTGTATGATTTTTCCATGATCTTTTATTTTCTTTCTTAGATTTTTTATATGCACATCGACCGTATTACTAAAAGAAGAATCGGCAAAATCCCAGGCGTGAGAATATAAGGTGTCTCGAGTGACTACTTTGTTTACATTCCGCATCAAATATTCTAGCACCATAAATTCTTTTAAGGTAAGCGTGACACGTTTACCAGATGAAGACACAGACCGATCAGTGAGATTCATCTCTATCTCACCCACCCGAAGCACACTAGCGATAATTTCTTTCGGACGACGCAGTAACGCGTTTATCCGAGCCAATAACTCTTCAAAGGCAAAAGGCTTGGCTAGATAATCATCTGCTCCGGCATCGAGACCAGCCACCTTGTCATCCACTGCATCGAGCGCCGTCAACATGAGCACCGGCAAAGAAACCTGTTGTTCTCGCCACTCTTTACACACAGACACCCCGTCCTGCCCCGGCAGCATCCGATCTAAAATCACCAGGTCGTATTCATCACGATTTACTAAAATCCGACGCAAGGCTACACCACCATCGGCAATAATATCCACGGCGTGTCCCTCCTGCATCAAGCCAGTCTTGATATTTTCAGCTAGTTTTCCATTGTCTTCCACTAACAATAACTTCATACTTTCATTGTACACCTAAAGCATGAACTATTCATGAAGAGAAATATTACTCCAGAAGAAGCAAGGCGAGCATGAGTAACACGCCAAGCAGCAAAGAGCCAAACTGTAAAATCGAATGTCTGACGACCTTAGTTTTGTGTAATTCTGGAATTAGGTCAGCCACCGCAATATATATAAAACCTCCAGCAGCCAGAGGTAAAACCATTGTAGAAAAAGCCTCAGCAAAATTACCAAATGCAAAAGCCACGATTGTGCCCAATACTGCCGTCAGGGCCGAGAGAAAATTCAGCCATAAAGCTCGCTTGCGGGTATAGCCTGAGTGTAGCAACACGGCAAAATCTCCAATCTCTTGAGGTATCTCGTGCAAGATGACTGCGATAGTTGTAGCCACACCCAAAGAAGTACTAGCCAGAAAACTTGTACCAATAATTATCCCATCAATAAAATTGTGAACTCCATCTGAAAATAAAACGAGTTTACCGACAGGATGGACGTGATCTTCTTCGGTGTCCTCGCCGTGATGGTGCCAATGTAAAAATTTTTCCAAAACAAAGAAAGCTAAAATTCCCGCGATTATCAAAAGGCTTACCATTGTGGGATTCTCAGATGACTCAAAAGCTTCCGGAATGAGGTGAATAAAAGCATCCCCAAGCAAAGCTCCAACCGCCAGACTGACTAAGATAAAAACATATTTTTTAATCTTGTCTTCCCGAATCGACAAAGTAAAAACCCCAGCCAAAGATACCAGGCTCACGGCGACTACACTCAATATAGCTAAAATATATGACATAACTATATAAATAGTATGCTAAAAAGAGCTTAGTTGCAACTTGTATAACTAGTGATGATGGTGGTGTAGATGCTTTACAACTTTCTCATCATGCCCTGCCTCGAGAGTCTCACCTTCTCTTTTAAACAACATAAACACCGAAATTAATGTGGTTATCGGCACAGCTAAAATCAACCCGATGGAACCCACTAATGTTCTCACTATCTCAGTAGCAAATATCTCACTATTGATTATACTCACCAGAGAACTCTGCCCATTGCCATAAAACAAAAGAAGCAATGGCAGTGATGCGCCGACATAAGCTATGGCCAGAGTGTTCACCAGTGCTCCAGTATGTTCTTTACCAATTCTAATTCCTCTAGATAAAATTTGTTTTCTTGAATAATGTGGCCCAGCAATCATTAACTCTTCGACAGCAATCGCTTGACCAATCGCCACGTCATATAACACCCCCAACAATCCAATCATGATTCCACCAAACAACAAACCAACAAAATCTATAGTGCCACCTGTATTCCAATTTAAATAAATAGCCTCCTCGGATTCAAAACCGGACAAAGAAGTAAAATGCACTGCGAGGTATGCTAAAATCCCCGTGAATACCACAGTGGCAATCATACCCAGCACAGCTGAAGATGTCGTTTTATTAAAACCATGAGTCACATATGATCCAGCGATAATTATCAAAGAAGACACACCAATCGTGACCAATATCGGTGAATAGCCATGAAGAATTCCAGGAATCAAAACAAATATAATCAAGACCACACTGCCGAGCAAGCTTATCAGACCCCTAATCCCCTGAATCCCACCAAAAAGAAAAAGGCAGATCAAGAACAGACCCGCTAAAACTTCCAAGCCTAAGGTTCGATCTTTATCAAAAACCGTAAAAGTAGTGACCCCGTCTTCAGAATTTAAATTCTCCATTAAGAAAAATTGTTCGCCTTTTTCCAGAGCCACGTAATCATTTTTCACAATAATCTCTTTGCCTCGCTTGTCCCCCTCTAAAATCTGGACTTGTAATTTCTGAAGCACAGAAAGCAGACCACCGCCAATATCCTCTCGACCACTTTCCAAGACTTCCAACACACGGGCTCGGATTATAGTCTGACCACTTTCAGAAGCTAAGCCATTGGTAGCCAAAGCCAAATTGGGCACCACAAGTAAAATCATAAAAAATAAAAATAATGTTTTTTTCATATATTAAAGTTTACGTGAATCATATGCCCAATGAAGCAAGGCTTGGCGTTGGCGTGGCCGGCAAAAAACATCACCGGCTCGACAATATTTTTTGACTTGCATAACATGCCTACGAATCGCCGACCAACGCTTGATCTGTCTCTCATCATCTGGTGAACGTCGACCAATATAATAACGACAATACCACTCAAACCAACCTCGAGGGTCTTGGGGATTTATCCAACCCTTGGCCCGCCAAACCGAAAGCGGTTGGCTGGCATTCACCCCAAATAAATTTAGTTCCTTATGTCTCTTGCCATCAGGAGACAGCTTGGCTTTAGTAAACCAATCGCTGGGAAACTCTTTCGGTTGATCAGAAAAATATAAACCACCAAAAACTCCAAGGCGAAGCATCTCTTTCGGAGTTAGCTCTGGTCGAAAATCAGGATGAAAATTTTTACCCATTTTTTCAGACAAAATATAGGTATAATTTTTCTGAAAAATGTTGTTGACGACTATTTTTTTCGGCATACAAATCCGGTATAACTAAGAAGCTATTTACTCTTGGTTCGTTTCTTTTTTCCAAACAAAAATCTAAAAATCATACTATCTTTGACTTCACCTAGTAATTCTCTGGTGATATCTCCGACAGTGTCTATATTTTGTTCGATTTTAGCGATGATTCTCGAAAAAGTCTTAACAGCAGAAATTAGATAAAAAGCAAAAACCAACACCAAAACCCAGATGATGATAAAACCAACTGAAGAAATAAAGAAAAATACATCCGCGTTTGTTAAATTTTCCATGAGCGTATTATATCACAAAACCTATTTATTGAGCTCCTTCTCGGCCCGCTCGGCTATGTCTATTAAAATACTGATTTCCTCTGGGCTCAATTTTCTCGGCTGGGTGTCTTTTACACAAAATACACCGATTGGGTGCCTAGTCTTGTGATCAAACAAGGCCATTCCTGCATAAAACCTAATAAATGGAGAACCAACTACCATCGGATTGTCGGCAAAACGTGGATCTTTAAGTGTGTCTTCGACGATGAAAATATTTGTGGCTAGCAAGGCATGACCACAAAATGAAACCGCTCGTTCTCCTTCTTGTTTATCTAACCCAACGCAAGATTTAAACCACTCCCTCTTCTCATCCAAAATAGAAACAGTCGATATCGGCACTTTTAATTTATTCACCGCTTCTCTGGTCAACAAATCAAAACGCTCCTCTGGTTTGGTGTCCAAAATGGCCAACTGGTGGACCGCCTCTAGACGCTCTTTCTCATTAGCCGGCATTGGTGCTGTTTGCATAATTTTTACTAAGACAAATTATCCAAGCCCGACAAGACTTGAACTAAATAATAAAAAATAAAGTAGTTTGCTCATAAATTAACTACGAGCTTCGTGAGCTTCTAGACTTGATACTCTATAAATTATACCACAACCTCAATGCCAACGAAAAACAAGATATCCCCATTGGTATCTGCAACTGGAGAGACTATCAATTCAATGTTATACAGATCGCCATTTTTATTCTTATTAGTCATCTTGAATTTTACAGACTGTTTGCCTTCTTTTATCTTGGACCACATGTCCACATAAAACTCTTTCGGCATCTGTCCGCCCCATAAATCGGAAGGTTTTTTACCAATAGCTTCATCGAGACTATAGCCAGAAGCGTTTTCGACGGCCTGATTTATAAACAGAATTTTACCTTGAGCGTCTGTAATAATCACCTGCTCGATCATTTTCTCAAATACTTTGTTTAAAGTTCCACACCGCAAACACTTTATCTCCAAGCCACCCACCCCATAATGCTTGGCCAACATTTTGCCACACTTAACACAAGAAATTTTATTCATACCGGGGCTGATCATTAATCTAATTATAACCTAGATAAAATAATTAATTTACCTGAAGGTACAATGGTAAAAAC
>CAZHDU010000042.1:0-6616 GCA_964531535.1 uncultured Candidatus Saccharibacteria bacterium | reverse complement strand
CCGCGGTTTTTGATTGTGGGCCGTCAGTAAAAATATTTGTAAATTTTGCTTCTGGTTTTGATAATATCAATTTAGATGAAGCGAAGGCTCGAGGCGTGGTGGTGGCCAATGCGCCTTCGACTCTCACTGGCGAAGCCGTAGCCGAACACACTTTGGCCTTACTCTTTGCTTTGGTTAGTCGGGTTGTGGAAGGAGATAAATTTATCCGAGATGGAAAATATCATGGTTGGGACCCGATGCTTTTGCTCGGAACCAGTCTCTCTAAAAAGACCATGGGCATAATCGGTGGTGGACGAATCGGTGAGCGTGTAGCGGAGCTTTGTCATGGGCTCGGGCTACAAATTATCTACCACGATGTAAACCCAAATAAAAATTTAGATAAAAAATACGGAGCGAAATATTTTAAATCCCTAGAAGAATTTTTACCACAAGCAGATTTTGTGAGTCTACATGTCCCGCTCTTGCCTTCGACCAAACATTTGATAGACGAAGCGAAGTTGCGCTTGATGAAGCCGACGAGTTTCTTGATCAATACATCTCGCGGGCCGGTGGTAGATGAATTGGCCTTGGAGAAAATATTGCGCGAGCGAGTCATCGCTGGCGCTGGGCTCGATGTCTTTGAATTTGAGCCGAAAGTTTCTCCGGGATTGTTCGAGCTCTCAAACGTAGTTTTGACCCCGCATATTTCTTCGGCGAACATGGAAGTCCGCGAAGACATGGCCAAGTTGGCGGCGACAAATATTTTAGAATTTTTTAATGGTCAAAAACCTGAAGATCAGGTCACAAAATAAATGGAACACAAAATCGGCAAATTGATATTGGTGCGTCATGGCGAGTCTGAATGGAACAAGGCTCATCTCTTTACTGGCCGGCAAGATGTTCATTTGAGTAGCAAGGGTTTTAAAGATTCGGAATTGCTCGGAGTTTTAATCAAAGATATTGAAATCAAGAGAGTTTTTGCTTCGCTCCAAGCCAGGTCAATCGAGACCGAAGTCTGCATGATGAGTGGGGCTAGACATTGCACCAGAGAGACGATTCGGTATTCGAGCGCCCTAAACGAGCGAGATTATGGAGATTACACAGGGATGAGCAAGCTCGAAGAGGAAAATAAATTTTCTAAAGAAGAGCTCCATGCTTTGCGCAGGAATTGGGACTATCCGATACCACACGGTGAGACTTTAAAGATGGTCTATGAGCGCGCGATTCCATTTTTTCGAGAAGAAATTTTGCCAGTTTTAAATAGTGGAGAAAATGTTCTGGTGGTTTCTCATGGTAATACTATTCGGGCGATGATGAAATATATCGAAAATATTTCCGATGAAGGTATCGCCGATGTCGAGATGCCATTTAGTGAAGTTTTGATTTACGACGTCGACGAAGAAGGTCACTCTATCCACAAAGATTCTCGTAAGCTTTCCGAGCTCGACCACGTGACCATCGAACAAAAAGCCAAAGCGCAAACGGCTGTAGTGGCTACCATCGGTCCGGCTTCAGAAAAGCCAGAAATTTTAGACGAGATGATGAAAGCGGGGATGGATATCGCGCGGTTAAATTTCTTTTGGCCGGGTCCAGCTGAGAGTATCAACCGGGTGATGAGTATCCGAGAGATGGCCAGACTCAATCACCGAAAAATTAAAATCATGGCCGATTTGTCAGGGCCAAGAATTCAAGATAAAGATGGCCACACTTATAGCGTCGGAGCTTTTAAAGCGCTGACTGATCGAGATAAAGAATTGATAAAATTTTCAGTTGAACATGGTCTCGATTATATTTCGGTTTCTTTTGTCGGTAGTGAAGAAGATATTTTGGAATGCCGAGAGGAAATTAAAAAATGTGGTGGTTCGCAAAAAATTATCGCCAAGATTGAGCGAGCCGAAGCGGTGAAAAATATCGACAAGATAATCGCGGTGACCGATGCAGTCATGGTGGCTCGGGGTGATCTCGGCAACGAAGTTCCGCTGGAACAAATTCCTTTTGTGCAAGAAGATATCATCAAGAAATGCAAAGCGGCCGGCAAGCCCGTCATCACAGCTACTCAGATGCTCTACTCGATGAAAGACAGCCCGACGCCTACTCGAGCCGAAGTCACCGATGTAGTCAACGCTGTTCTCGAAGGTTCGGATGCGGTCATGCTCTCAGAGGAAACTTCAGTGGGCAAATATCCGATTCGGGCTGTGTATGTCATGAACCACATCGCTCTCGAAGCCGAAGCCCACATGAAAAATAAAGTCTTCAATCATTTTTAAAATGGCTAGAATAAAAAAAATAATCGCAAAAGAAATTTTAGATTCACGAGGCAATCCCACGGTCAGTGTGTCTTGCGAACTCGATAGTGGAGCGGTGGGTGAGGCGGCAGTTCCTTCCGGTAAGAGCACGGGGAGTTTTGAAGCTCTCGAACTTCGCGACGGAGATATGGCGAGATATGCGGGCTTTGGAGTTTTACAAGCGGTGGAAAATGTAAATGTTGAAATTAATCAAAAATTACAAGGTGGAGATTTTGATCAAGCTAGTCTCGACCAGGCCTTGATAGATCTCGATGGAACCGAGAATAAAAAAAGATTAGGGGCCAACTCCATCCTCGGCGTATCGATGGCTTTTGCTCACGCCGTTTCCGCTGAGCAGGGAATTGAGCTGTATAAATATTTTGGCGACATCTCTCAAAATTCAATTTTTAAACTTCCAAACCCGTGTTTGAATATCATAAACGGTGGCCGGCATTCAGGGAGTGGCATCGATTTACAAGAATTCATGATTGTCCCGACAGGGTTTGATACTTTTGCGGAAAAAATTCAGGCGGCGAAAAATGTCGTCGAACAATTGAAAGAAATTTTACAAAGTAAAAATTACCAGATTGATTTGGGTGACGAAGGTGGCTTTGCGCCAGCACTAAAGACCAACGAAGAAGCGCTCGAGCTCATCATGGAGGCGATAAATAAAGCTGGATATATTGAAAAAATAAAAATTGGTATCGATGCGGCCGCTTCGAGTTTTTATGAAAATGGAAAATATGTTTTTAAGGTTGGCGGAACCACTGAAGAGAGAAACAATGTCGAGATGGTGGCTTGGTATGAAAATTTGGTAAATAAATATTCAATTATTTTTATCGAAGATCCACTAGCTGAAGAAGATTGGCAAGGTTTTCAAATGATTACCGAAAAACTCGGACAGAAAATAAAAATCGTCGGGGATGATTTGACGGTGACCAACACCAAGCGAATCGAGAAGGCAATCGAAACTCGAGCCATTAATGCCGTGCTCATCAAATTAAATCAGATTGGAACCATATCGGAGACTCTGCAAGCTATCAACTTATCCAAGAGCCAAGGCTTTGAAAATATAGTCTCGCATCGCTCTGGCGAGACCATGGACACCACCATCGCCGATATGGCCTTGGGGTTTGGTTGTGGGTTTATAAAGTCCGGCGCACCGACCCGCCCCGAACGTCTAGCCAAGTATGACCGATTGATAGAGATAGAACATAGGGGTATAATATATATATGTATATAATAATTTTGGTTGTTCTCGCGCTGTATGTGTTTTCATTATCAGGTCGAGTTTCTTTTTTGGAAGAAAAATTATTAGATAAAAATCATAATCTAGCTCCGACGCCAAATTTAGAAATAAAGACTACTACGAATCCTTTACCACCAGTTCAAAATTATGCTAGTCAAACAGTGGCCGAATCTGCTCCAAATGGTTTTTGGATTTGGCTCAAAGAAGATTGGTTGATGAAATTGGGAGCTTTTCTTTTTATAATCGGTTTCGGCTGGTTTGTGTCTTATGCCTTTGCCAACAACTGGATCGGTCCAGTCGGTAGAATCAGTCTCGGCGTGGTCTCTGGTATTTTGATTATGACTTTTGGTTTTATTTGGATGATGAAATACGCTTCTCAGGGCGCGGTATTTATGGCGCTCGGAGCTGGTATGTCGATCATGTCTATTTTTGCTGGGCGGTCTCTGTATGGTTTTTTTACTCCAGTCGAAGCTGTCGCTTTTGATTTTATTCTAGTGTCTTTTATAGCTTTTGCTAGTTATAAATTCAATATTAAATCTCTAGGCCTATTGAGTCAGGTGTTGGCTTTTTTAACGCCTCTTTTGGTGGCTGGTGAAACCGATGTAATTTTCTTGTTTACTTATCTGCTTTTGGTATCGCTAGCGACATTGCTATTGGCGAGTGCGACTGGTTGGAGAAATTTGATTACATCTAGTTTGTTTTTTGTGGGCTTATATAGTTTGCCATACTTATCTGGATTTTCTGGTGATTTGCCAACCAGAGAGCTCGTCTTAAATTTCATATACGTTTTTTCTTTGCTGTATTTATTTTCTGGAATGTTGGCTGTGGTCAAGAACGGAGTGGAGAATGCTCAGGCCGAGATTAGTTTGGCAGTGTTCAACGGATTGCTTTTATTTGCCTGGATTAGTGGGGTAGCCAAGGACGAATGGACATCTCTTATTTTTGCAGTTTGGGCTGTGGTCTTTGCTGTCGGGTCTTTCACCGCTTTATGGATTCGAAAAGAAATTGCTCCATTTTATGCTTATGGTTCTGTGGCCGCAGCCTTTATCGCTGCCGCTACCGCGGCTGAGCTCCACGGGGCAGTACTGACGATTGCTTTTATCTTCGAGATATTCTTTATGGTGTTGTTGGTTCTCCGATTGACCAATAATTTGAAAGCCGCTACCAACACAGCTTTGCTTTTTGTGGTACCAATGTTTTTGTCACTAGAAAGCATCTTGGCTTTTTCTAGATCGAAAGAAATTTTCACTCAAGATTTCTTTGTGTTGATTTGGTTGGCCATCGCCTTGCTCTATACTGGACGATATTTGATTAAAGATAATTCCACGGTTAGTGATACCAATTTAGATGCGAGCGATGTGTACGGGCTTTTCGGAGTGTTGTACTTTGGGTATTTGGTTTGGCAGATAATTCATATTATGTTTATCACGACTCCAGATTTTGCGACCATGGTCGCCTTGGTGATATATACAATTATCGGCCTGGCTGCCTACTTGAATGGTTTGCATATCCACGACTTGATGCGCAAGACTTATGGTATAGCCTTGATTGGTTTTGTGGTGGTCAGGTTGCTATTGGTGGACATCTGGGGGATGGAGCTTTTCGGAAAAGTAATTACCTTTATCGCCATAGGTGTATTGTTGATGAGTACTGCTTTAGTAACTAGAAAAAATAAAAATGAAAACATCACAAATTAAAAAAACATTACTCGCTCTAATAATCCTGATTCCTGTCTTTGCGCAAGCCGTTAGTTCTCCTGACTTTTCTGCTTTTCAGTATTATCGAGATGTAAATCCAGCCATATCTGTGCCTACTGTCGTCGAGGTTCCTTTTGAATCAGTCTCTCTCCAGCAACCAGTTTTTGCTGTCTACAATACAGATAGTTTGGAATTTGAACCAAATTATTTTTCTGTAAAAGAGGTGCCGGTTCCTGTAAAAACTGAATCAGTTCAAGGTATGGGAAACCCAAACAACTTGAGCGATACTGATCATAGTACTTATGTAGAGTTTCCGGTGAGAGATGAATTAAATAATGCTAGTATCGTGTTGAATTTCCCCAAAC
Organism: uncultured Candidatus Saccharibacteria bacterium; assembly: GCA_964531535.1. Classification (GTDB taxonomy): domain Bacteria; phylum Patescibacteriota; class Minisyncoccia; order Phycocordibacterales; family UBA9973; genus UBA9973. The sequence continues at coordinate 1,041 of CAZHDU010000042.1, read as the reverse complement.
CAGTAGAGGCTTCTTCATTGTATTTTTTGTTGGATAGCTATGTTGCATTTCCGCAAGCAATCTCTATCAATGCCATAGTAAATGGTCAGAATTATGTGGTGCAGAATAAGGTTAGACCACAAGGCGGTTATGTCGTGTTTCCAAAAACTAAATCTATGGTTTGGACAATTACTTTTGATTACGTACAACCTTTGCGAATCACGGAAATTAAAATAAACGATTTATCGCAAACTCAGAAATTTTCTGGATTGCGTTTTCTAGCCCAACCTGGAAAACATTATAGAGTATATTTCTCTGCAGACAGGTTTGTTTCTTATCCAGTGAAAGAGTCTGGAAATCTATCGGTTGATGCTGGTGTTGTCCGTTATCTGGGTGGTGAAAATATTCAAAATTTAGAATACAGGCCATCCGATTCTGATTTCGATTCTATTCCGGATCTAGTAGACAATTGCACTACGATAGCAAACTCAGATCAAAAAGACAGCAATCTAAATGGACTAGGTGATGCTTGTGAAGATTACGATCGCGATGGTGTGGTGTCCCAAAAAGATAATTGTAAAGATATCCCGAATATGTCTCAAGTTGATACAGACCAAGATGGTCTAGGTGATGCTTGCGACCAGATCGATGGACGGGTGACCGAACGCATGCCATGGTTACCATGGGTGGGTATATCCTTTGCCGGATTGGTGGTAATCGGGCTATTTGTCTTTGCTTTAAAGTATAAAAAAGACCAGCCTTTTAGCTAGTAAAAATAAGGCTTTATAGGCGCTTGACTTAGGGTTGTGGCTGGTATATACTTGCTTCCAGCGTCTTTCCTTTCTTGGATAGGCGTTTTAGTTTCCATGTATTTTGACAAATGAATAGCCCCGCCAAAAAAAAGATCGGCGGGGTACTTGAGAAGCAAGTCTCAATTTGTTTTTTTGTTCCGACCTTAGGGTCGGGAAATAATTTTTAGAGCAAAGATCAAACTCTAGTGTGAATTCAAAATAGATGATAGTGAAAACCGTTTTTCGTTTTGATTAGTTCTACTAAATTTTA
>CAZHDU010000041.1:3966-6805 GCA_964531535.1 uncultured Candidatus Saccharibacteria bacterium | reverse complement strand
GCGTCTAGTAAAGAATTAAAAAAGGTAGACAAAGACGTCCTCCGCATCAACGGCGCCTCACCACAAATAGAACTCATCGAAGTCGACAAACCGCATTTGGAGGAATAAAAAATGGAACTGAAAAAGCCGGCGTCCTCCTCCTGGGGACACCGGCTTCTTAGATTGAGAGTTAATAAGGGCTCTCTCCTTTTGCTCGGAACCGCCGAGCGTCGGTTTTTTGCTTAGTTCGTCTCCTGCATGACGAAGTAGTGCCCGAAGGCCCCCGCGTCTTCGGTACGGCCCGGGTTAGCAAACGTCCCCAGGGTCTGCCCGTCCCCCATCACATGGTACCCCTTTGCTTGCCGATCCGATACGGAAATCGAATGAAACGGCCCCCAGCGACGAATGCTGACGGTGCTGGCAGGGTGGCGAGGAACCGGAACGACTGTCGGAGCGGTAGCCGGCGCGACCATAGTAGGCCTGGGCGTCGGAGCAACCGCAACCGGAGCAGTCGTCTGCCCTGTGGAAGGCGTCGGGGTCGGATTTGGGACAACGGCGGGAGAAGGATGGTGATTCGAACCACCCTCGGCCCCGAAACTGTCAATCCAGTTGTAAAGACCGCGGAGAATTGCGGCCAACAACCAGAGAAGCAGAATCAGCGCGATCAAGAACAACAGACTCTTGATCAACGCCCACAGGCCATCCAAAAACTCGGAACCCCACTCGCTCTCCTTCTTCTCCTTGTCGGACGAAGGTGAGGTCGAGTCCACCGGAGCGACCGCAGTCGACGAGCCGGATTCCGCCGGGATCACCGCAGCCTTTGGGGCGGGCGGAATCACGGCGATCCTGTTGGTGCAGCTGGCTTTGTAAACCAGCGCACCCTTCTCGTCGGCCACGGCAACCTCTCCCTTTTTCAGGATGTCGACGAAGAATCCGCCGATCCTGTGGGAAAAGTTGTAGACGACCACATCCTCCGTGAGGAGGACGGGGTGGAGTCGCATCGCCGCCATCTCGGCGGACGTCATGACGTGCTCCGGAAGAACCGGATACGTCACGAGGTCGACGCCGGGGGGCGTCGCGCGCGTGGTGATCGTCTGCGCCGAAACGAACGGCGCGAGGACGAGGACGAGAGCGAGAACGAACGCGGGAACGGTTTTGAAGAACTTCATGGGGCCTCCCGGCCTTTAGTTGTGGGCCAATCTGCCCAGGCAACTCTGGATATATTATATAACACTTTATACCTAAATGTCAAGCTAATAAAATATCAATATTGTCAACGTTTTTTGCATTCTTTATAAAATTGTGTCATAAGATATTAAATCCGCATTTCGCGGCGTTCTTTTTGGAGGGTTGAGATGAAACACAATCTGAAAATATTCATCTTTACGTTCTGCCTCACCTCTCTCGGCTTCCTCATCCTGAGGGTTCAGCTGGTGGAGTTCTTGAGAGCCTGGTTGATCGTGACGGGTCTTTCAATTCTTTTTATAGGCTTGTTGGCACTGTATCTGCACGTGGCCAACAAGATCCTCTAACCCGCTCATGGGCCAATGCCGAAGGTCTCATACCTTCAAAAGCCAGCACGCCGAAAGGAGGAAACGTCGCTGGCTTTTTAAATTCACGAATACGTACAGAATTACTTACCCAAACACTTGTCCACATATTCCCTTAGAACATTTTCATCCTTGATCATATTTAAGAGATACAGACCAACCCTTGTTCTCCTCTCGTCTGTTCGCAATAAAAAATTTGTTGCCAGACGATAAGCTTGCAACCAAATCGCCGACGACAACCTCTCGACATTAATCACACCAAAAGTTTCTTGATATTTTGAAAGTATAATTTTTTTAATTTTAAAATAATCTTCATTAATAGTTGAATCAGGAATTAATAAATGCCCCAGATCGAGATACTCGGGTTCGAGTCTAGTTGCGGGATCAAAAAGTGTCGCTGGATCGGAAGCAAACAAGTGCCCATTTTGAAAATCAAAAGTTCCCAGCTTTGTAGAACCCCCTTGTTGGTTTTCTTTTATTCTATTTGTGTGACGTTTTAAATTTTCCTCCCATGGAAACCCAGGTAAATGCGTCTCTGCGACGCCCACTAATTCAGGCTTTCCAAACCATTCGCTCATGAAATCATCTATATTTGAAATATTTCCTACCAACACCCCATTTTCATATTTAGTTGGCCAATTAAAACCCTTGCCTGGAATCTTTTTTAGATCAACAAAAAATTTAGCTTTTATGTCACCCACTTCTTCAAAAGAAATTTCCCCGCTTTCCAATTTATCGCCGAGAGTCCCTTGTCCAAAATATTCCATAATAAAAAATGGATGTCCATCGACATCTCCATCGTAAAACAGTTTAGGAACTTTTATGCCTTGCTCAATCATTGCCTTATATGAACCTACTTCAGCATTTGTCCTATTTACTATCTCTGTAGTTTTCATCACAAAAATTTCGCCACTACTGGTGACAATTTTCGCTACGATAGAACCGACACCATTTAAAAAATATTCTAGCTCCAAATCTTGCCCTTCAAACATGGGCACTTGGGCCAAAGCTTTTTTAAAATACTCATCAGAATTTTCCCGAAATACTTTCTTCTCCTCAGGCATCCAAGCCGGAACACTGCATTTGTTTTTAAAAGTAATTTTATTCATCACCTCGGGGGTGTTCTTAACAACTTCCATAAAAAAATTATATCACAGAATGCACAATTTAAAACGAGCAAGAACCGTTCTTGCTAACTTCGTATTGACTAATTTACATAAAATATGTAAAGTTTGCAAAAGCCGTTCCCAAACAACAACAAAAGAAAAAGAAAGGACGTACCCTCCCCATGCAGAACAAGCTTCGCATTG
>CAZHDU010000041.1:0-3943 GCA_964531535.1 uncultured Candidatus Saccharibacteria bacterium | reverse complement strand
TTCTTCACGCCCAACAAGCAGTCGTGGCACTACCGCCTCATCGAGCGGATGTGGACTGGGTCGGTTCCCGAGAACCGCTGGAAGTACTGGGGATTCTCGGTCCCCGTCGAGCTGCCGGTCGGGCTGGTGGTGAACTTTGTCTGGTTCTTCGCACTCTGGCTCTTCGGATTCTCCGTCGACTTCCAGAAATTAAGGAATCTGAGCGAGGGCAACATCTGTCTGCCATTCCGTATGACGAAACGAGGAAGGATCAAGGTGTTCACCCCTTTCGGGTTGGCGATCGTGAGTATCCCAATCTACATGGGGATCTACATTCTTTACGGATCCGCCCCCAACATCGCGAGTTTCGCGTTGTTGGTGACACCGCTCCTCTTGCTCACCAAGAGCACCAGCGTCCAGAAGTCTGCATCCCCAACCCCCGCCCACTAGTGGGCCAGAGCCGAAGGTCTCATACCTTCAAAAGCCAGCACGCCGAAAGGAGGAAACGTCGCTGGCTTTTTAAATTCCAAAATTTTAAATTTGCTTGACTTTTGACGAACGTTCGCCCATAATATAGATACAAAGTGCCGAAAGGCTTCGAGAAACCCCGCCAAAAGCGGGGTTTCGATTTTCTACAGGAATGATTTTAATTTTTGTTTTATTTCAATGAAAATTTTATCCGGCATTACATAAATATCTCGTTTTAGCCTTTTAACACTCACTAGTTTCATTTGAGCTAAAATAGCAGAAACTTTTTCACCACTTGGATCAGTATAGTTAAAATAAAAATCTAAGCCTTTCTGCTTTGTAGATAGCGGCACCGCCCAAAACATATGATTATTAAATTTTTTTACAATTAGCATTGGACGGGAAAAATTATCTCCGCTTCCATTTTGCTCATAACCAATATTTAATCCTACATCAGTCATCCAGATTTCCCCTTCTTTTGGAAATTTATCAAGTAGAGTATCTTTTTCATCGATTTTCTTTTTTAGTTGATTCCAACTATCAAAGTCTTTCATGAGAAAATTATATCATAAAGTATAAAATCTAACTCACAGCAGAGTACTCAATCCTTCGAGATCTTTTTCTTTTATGAGAGTATATCCGCCATATCCACCTGCCACCAATATTGCGGTCATAGCTGCAATAGAAATTTTTGTGGTAGTCATGAGTTTATTTTACCATAGGTTTGGTTTGTGTAAACTAATTAAACTGGGTTGGAATCAGATAAATAGTCGGGCAATTTATCAATATAGTGATTGATTGCCTTAATCAGCATATCTGACATAAAAAGAATTGTGTCTGCTTGAAGAAAAAACTGAAATATATTCTTGCTTATAAACACGAACCATTCTTTTCTGTCTCTCATTTTCCAAGTATTATCATTTTGAACTCCTACTAATACATTTCTACCCTCATAGTTATGATGTCCTGTTGCATTTGCTTCTTTATAAATTGTTTCAAAAATATTTATCATTTCTGGTGTTTCCTTAAAAAGTTTTTTCGTTACCAAATCAGCATTTTGATACAATTTTTTTTGGGTCATATTGGCTTTTTGTGTTAAGCCTGTATCAGGATTTTTAATACCCCAAGTAAGTTTTTTTAGTTCCTCTCTTATTTCTTCAAAAGTATGTTTTTCTGAGACTATCCAAACAAGATAAGCTAGATGTAGGGGTATTTCAACCATTGCTTTTATGTGTACTGCCACAGTGACAGCGTTAAAGTTTTCTGAGGCTTCAGTAAAAGACTCAGTTAAGTACAACAACCTCATTGTTGAAGTTGTGATATATAGGTTCATTCTAGCTCTAATCCATTCTTTATGGGTGCTTGATTGTATTACTTCTACCTCAGGTAAACAATACTCTTTTAGTTTAAGATAATTTTTGGAAATGTTATCAAAATAACCTCTTTGAAGATCGTCAAAAAGAGCCTTATCTTCCTCTGAATATCCGAACTTAATGGAGTCAAGATTAGTTATCATATAAAGGCTTTTTTAGTTGTTCGTTTGTTTCAGCTTCTTTAGTTTCAACATATTTCTCAATCTTATTTATTAGATCAACCAAAATATGATCACTTACACAAAATGTTGCAACATCTCTATTTCGTGCAAACGAGCCGTATCTGATAGCTTCAATGTCCTTTATTGCTATATGATCGTTCCCATTATTTAGCTCAATTCTGTATTCCCAAACAAAGCCATTTTTAAAACTTGAGATATTTTTTATATCCAGTGTCTTAATTAAATCAGGAAAAGCTAGATAAACTTTGTCTAGTTTATGATTATATTTTTTAATTTCATTATATATTTCTTCTCTAATTTTTGCGTCCGTTATAGTTCTGTCGTTTTGATACTTTAAGCAGACCTGGTAACCAATTAAAACTTTGGGAAATAATTCAAAAGCTAAAGAAGTGAGCAGGTGGAAAGTCGGACTACAACTCCCATAATCGTCATTTTTAATGATTAAAGAGTCTCGTTTATAATTTCTAGCTGTTCGGCAAAAAAAGCCTACATCTGAAGCAAAAACGAGGTAAGCTGGGGTGTAATTGTTTATTTCGACAGTTGACATAGTATCATTTATGACTTGAACGGTTATACTTTTCCTTTAATTCGTTCCACCTTTATCATCCAATCCTCCTTTTATTTTTAATACACCTAGAATTATCAAAACAGACACGAAAGCAAACGGAGCCAGTAGCCATTTCAAAATAAGCTTGGGGAGAGTCATTTTGTATTCTTCAATTTTTCCAACTTCTACACCCAAACTCAATAAATATTTCTTCACTTCTTTCTCACTAATTACAGCGGGATTATATTGCATTTCTAAATAAGTTTCGCCCCTAGTCGGATACATGCCGGTGATGCCGTTTTGGCGTGGGATAGAATCCTTTTCTGCATCCAAAAACCAACCCAAATGTCCTTCGTATTTTTCAGCAAGCTGACCAGATTTTTTGGTAACCTCAAATAGTTTTATGATCGTCCCCTTATCGAGATTATAATTTATTGATGACATATTATATTGGGGATTATATCCCCTTCGCTTCCAAATTGCGAATTAGTCTGTGTTGAAAATCTTTTAGTAAAAAAGTGAGAGAATTTAATATATAAAAATGATTTTGCCAAAGCCAGGCTTTGGCAAAATCGGCATAGGTAGGCGAAAGGTTGCCATACTGGTTAGTAATTATGTTAGAATTAAATCATTATGAAATATAATAAAGGTTTTGCGCCAATTATAATTTTACTAATTACGTTAGGAGTTTTAGCGGTCGGTGGAGTCGTGTACTTTGCGGGGAAAAATTCAGCTCTAAAAAATGAAGTAGCAGATAATTCAAATTATTATCCGTCAGTTCAGCAGAATCAAAATCCACCGACAACAAATAGTGATCCTTCGTCCACTCTTGTGTTTCCTCCAAATGGTTGGTACGTGTATATTGCGAGGGTACAGAAGGAGCTTGCTTTGGAGAACAAATCAACATCTCAGTTTCTACAACTACTCTTACGCCAGAGCAATATGTTGCGAATATAACTGTGTATCCAATTCTATCCACACAAAAATGGAGTACTCTCAACGGGTATAAAACTTTCAGTATGACATACACGACAGAGGTGAGTTCAGAAACAGACGGGCTGTATCTTTTTGCTGGGAGCAAAGTATATCAATTCTCGCTATATCCCAGTGCAGAAAAGAACCGCAACGATTTTCAGCAGGTTGTAAACTACTACGCAAAAAACATATAAACTTAGTTGATTCGCAAGAACAGTCCTTGCGAAAAAAGTTTAGTACGCTTCGCGTGTAAGGTTTTTGTGAGCCACAATAATTTTCTTTTCGTCAAAAGAAAATTTTCCAGCCCCGGGAATCTTTCCTTACAGGAACAGTATGGAACGCTTTGCGTGCTAAGTTTATGTGATCACAAGTTACTAAATTTTTTACTTCTTAAAATCGTAAAAAATGTAAGTACTTGC
>CAZHDU010000040.1:0-6813 GCA_964531535.1 uncultured Candidatus Saccharibacteria bacterium | reverse complement strand
TACTCAGATTACAGAACTTCAAATGTATTAAATGGATAAAATTGAGGCTCAAAAAAGAATAAAGAAATTACGGGCGGAGGTAGCGCGGTTGCGGGAGGCTTATCATGTCGAAAATGCGCCGGGGGTGACCGATGAGGTTTACGATTCTTTGTCGCGCGAGTTGCGAGAGATTTTGCAAAAATTTCCAGAGTTTGCGGATGCAAATGCGCCAGAGAATAGAGTCGCTGGCAAACCACTCGATAAATTTGAGAAGGTCACTCATCCATCGCGGATGCTATCTTTAAACGATGCTTTTTCTTATGAAGAACTTTTAGAGTGGGAGAATCGAATCAAGAGATTGTTGCCAGCTAGCGCCAAGCTAGAATATTTTTGCGAAGTAAAATTTGATGGCTTGGCGGTGTCGCTCATTTATAAGGACGGAGTTTTTGTCCGCGGAGCTACTCGAGGCGATGGCTTTGTCGGCGAAGATATAACTCAAAATTTAAAAACTATAGCATCAATCCCTCTCGCCATTAATAAGGAGAAGGGTGAGGTGAATGGAACGATAGAAGTTCGAGGTGAGATTTTGATGGCCAAGAAAACTTTGCTTGCTTTAAACAAAAAGAACGAAAAGGAAGGCAAGACCTTGTTTGCCAATACCAGAAATGCTGCCGCGGGGAGTATGCGCCAGCTAGACCCAAAGCTCGCCGCTGAGAGAAATTTAGATTTCTATGCTTATGATTTAATCAAAAGTGAAAATTCTAATGAAGAAAAACATTCCGACCTACACAAAGAATTGAAAGATTTTGGTTTTAACGTCGATAAACATCAAGCTATCTGTGGCAACTTAGACCAAGTCTTAGATTTTATTAAAAAATTTGAAAAGATTCGCCCAGATTTTCCTTTCGGCACCGATGGCATCGTCGTCTCGGTGAATAATTTAAAATTGCAAAAAGTTTTGGGCGTGGTCGGCAAGGCTCCACGTTATATGTCGGCCTTTAAATATCCGGCCGAAAAAGCTACCACCGTGGTGTTAGATGTGTTGATCAATGTCGGGCGGACTGGAGTGCTCACGCCACTCGCGGTTTTTAAACCCACCTTGGTAGCTGGCTCGACTGTTTCCAAAGCGACCTTGCACAATATGGATCAAATCGAACGTCTAGATTTGCGAATTGGGGACACTGTGGTGATTGAAAAAGCGGGGGATGTCATCCCGAAAGTGGTGGAAGTCTTGACCAGGATGCGAACTGGGAAAGAAAAAAAGGTGAAAATGCCAAAGAATTGTCCTGTGTGTGATGGGACTGTGCAGAAGAAAATGATGTCCAAACAGGTAAAAAATTCTTTGACATTACTCCAGCCTTCGGCTGGAACCTTCCGTCTGCATAATTCTTTACCTGTTGGGACATCTGTGGCATATTTTTGTAGTAATAAAAAATGTCCGGCCAAGAATGAACGCTACCTCGAACACTTTGTGTCAGTATTTGATATCTATGAAATGGGTCCAAAAATTTTGCGTCGTTTTAAAGATGAGGGTTTGATTACCGACGCCGCAGATATTTTTACTTTAAGCAAAGAAGATATCGCTACACTAGATCGTTTTGGAGAAAAATCGGCCGAGAATATTGTCGAAGAAATAAACCAAAAGAAGCGCATCCCACTTTCAAAATTTTTATGGGCACTCGGAATCCTCCATGTCGGGGAAGAGACAGCTCGAGATCTGGCGACACATTTTGGAACCCTGGAAAAAGTAATGCATTCAGCGAGGCAAGGCCTAGCTGAAGTAGACAGTATTGAAAATATTGGGCCAGCAGTTTTGAAAAGTCTACATGAATTTTTTACCGATAAAAATAATTTGCAATTTATCGAAAAATTGGAAAAGAACGGCGTGATTGTCGAAAGCTATAAACCAAAAACTACGAATCAAAAATTGAAAGGCCAGACCTTTGTGCTGACGGGGACACTCGAGACCATGTCTCGTGAGATAGCCAAAGAAAAGATTTTGGCTTTAGGTGGCAAGGTCTCTGGATCGGTATCCTCAAATACTTCATATGTGGTGGCTGGAGCCGAAGCGGGAAGCAAGCTCACTAACGCTCAAAAATTAGGAGTGAAAATATTATCCGAGCAAGAATTTATAAAAATGATATAGTAAGGTAAATATATGAAAAAAGGATATAAAATTTTAATCTGGGCCATCGTTCTGATTGCAATTTTTATTGCTTTTTGGCGCTTTGCCGATGATGTAGCGACAGAGGAAACTGTGGTTGACGATACGAGTGTATCGATGGAGAGTTTAGGCAGTATGACCAAAGAAGTCGATTTGAATGGAGACGGGCAGGCTGAAAAAATCGCTGTGTCTTTTTTCGGTAATAATCCAGACTCTTTCAGTTCAGCTCGCTTGACCATCAATGACCAGACCACAGATATCACTGAAGAAAATATCCATAAAGATTTTACTATTGTAGATATTGATACCGCTGATACCTATAAAGAAATAGCTATTTCAGCCGATGGACCAAGTAGTGATTATAGTACGACATTTTTTGCTTATGATGGGCAACGCTTATTCAAAGTTGGGCGAGTTAGCGGTATTTTGTCCGAAATTAAATTTAATCAACAAGGAGGATTGTCTACAATCACCCGGGCAAATATTCTAGACACTTGGTTTTTCCGAGATGATTATAAATTGTCATCTGGACACACTTTGGCAAACGTTCCAAAAAGTTTTTATGATCGTGAACATTATAAGGGTGAGATGCAGGTGTCTATCTTGAAAGATATTTCTATGCAAAAATCTCCTACCGATTCTACCCTAGCTTTTCGTCTTAAAAAAGGGGATAAGATCACCATGTTGGGATGTGACAACGTAAAATGGTGCGCACTATCGAACGCGAAAGGAGCCAAGGGTTGGTTTGAATTGGTTGACTATAATCAAATGGCGATTGGTGGCTTTTCCGACGAGTATTTTCTGGGTCTATCCAACGCCGATTAATTTATTCCAGTTTAAAAAATTTGTGGTAGTATAGGTTGGTTCAACGGAAGTGTCGGATAGCGGTTTATTCCACCACCTTGGAAAGGTGGCAGGCTCGAAAGGGTCTCGAGAGTTCGAATCTCTCCACTTCCGCTATGTACGAATTTGGAGGTCTTGCCTCCAAAATGTTTCGTATTTCTGTTTTTTTCTGTATAATCTATATATTACTTAAGTTAATTTAAATATCATGATCTGGTCATCAATTGCTATAATTATCGGTCTATCTCTGTTTGAGACGGTTTCTTCTGTCGACAACGCCATCATCAACGCTGAAGTTTTAAATACCATGAGCGCTAGGGCGCGACGCTGGTTTTTGACTTGGGGAATGTTTATCGCCGTGTTTTTAGTTCGTGGAGTTTTGCCTTTTGCTATTGTCTGGGCTTTCAATACCTCGCTTTCCCCGATGCAGATTTTATCGGCAGCTTGGTCCAATGACCCATTGGTCTTAAAATCCATCGAACAATCCGCGCCGATTTTACTCATCGCTGGTGGGGTATTTTTGTTGTTTTTATTTCTACACTGGTTGTTTTTGGAAGATAAAAATCTCGGTCTACCTCGTACGGAAAAATTCTTCATGTCGAAAGGGGTTTGGTTTTATGCCACCGTATCTATCTTATTATCGGTAGTTTCTTGGTTTGCTTTGAAAGAGAGCAACTTGATGGGTTTTGGAGCGGTAGTCGGTTCGACTTTGTTTTTCATTACTCATGGTTTTAAACAAAATGCTGAAGCGCAAGAAAAAGCCTTACTTCACCATGCTGGTGGTGGGATGGCTCAATCGGATTTGAGTAAACTTTTTTTCTTGGAAATTATCGACACGACATTTTCTATCGATGGGGTTTTGGGAGCTTTCGCTTTTACTTTGTCTGTGCCTCTCATCTTGCTCGGCAATGGTCTCGGGGCTTTGATTGTCCGCGAGCTCACCATCCGTAATATCGAACACATAAAGCGCTATGTCTATCTGAAAAATGGAGCCATGTATTCAATATTAATTTTGGGAGTGATTATGATTTTACATAGCTTCGGTTTCCACATTCCAGAGTATCTATCACCACTGGCGACCATCTTAGTCATCGGGTTTTTCTTCTGGAAATCCAAGCTTCATTTAGGGCGAAGTTAGGAGTACAATAGAGGGATGAAATCCAAGTTTGAAGAGGAATTTAATAAAGCCTATCAAAAACTCAATAAAAACCAGAAAGAAGCTGTGGATGCTATCGAGGGCCCAGTTATGGTGGTGGCCGGTCCAGGGACGGGGAAAACCCAGATTTTGGCCCTACGTATCGCCAACATTTTACGGCAGACGGATGCCAAACCCGAAGATATTTTGGCGCTGACTTTTACCAATTCGGGGGTGATTTCCATGCGAGAGCGATTGGGTCAGATGATTGGCGACGCGGCTTATCGCATCAATATTTTTACTTTCCATTCTTTTTGCGAAAAGACAATCAAGGATTTTCCATTTTATTTTAAACGTTTTGTCGGGGCGCGAGTCATCAACGATCTCGAGCGAGTAGAGATTTTAGAATCTATTTTAAAGAAGAACGATTTTTCCGAGCTATCGACTTTTAACGATGAATTTTATTTCTTGAAAGATATCGTGCGGGCTATCAACAATATCAAGAAAGAAGGTCTGTCGGTCAAACAATTTGCTGAGCTCATTCCAGCTTGGCGAAAAGATTTGTTGGCCAATGAAGATGTCTATTACAAGCGAGACTATGGTGAATATAAAAAAGGGGACATCAAGCCAGCCGAAAAAGAAAAAATTGATCACAAGATAGAAAAGGTTAACGAATTGCAAACCATATTTGGCTTGTATCAAGCCGAGATCGAAAAACTCGGTCGCTATGATTTTTCGGATATGATTTTGTCAGTGCTGGCCGAGCTCGAGACCAATGCCGATCTCAAAGCCGATTTGTCTGAAAAGTTTCAATATGTTTTAGTCGACGAACACCAAGATACCAATCGCGGGCAAAATCGCCTGATCGAACTTTTGACCGATGCTCCACATCTCGAAGGCCGAGCCAATATTTTTGCGGTGGGAGATGAAAAGCAGTCTATCTATCGTTTCCAGGGCGCCAGTCGAGAGACTTTTCGACATTTTGAGAGTTTGTATAAAGATGTAAAAAACATCACCTTGGCCGATAATTATCGATCAACCGCGCCGATATTAAACGCGGCGACTTTGCTCATCAAAAACAATCCCGATTTAGCCGAGACTGAATTTTTACAGACTCATAGCGAAAAGAATGAAAAGGTGATAGTGAGAGAGTTTTCAAATTTCAAATTCGAGCTTTTACATTTAGCCGACGATATCAAGAAAAAAATTGATAGCGGGGTCAAGCCCAGCGAAATCGCTGTGATTTATCGAGCTCACAAATATGTCTACGACATCAAGTCGGTATTTGATCATCGCGAGATACCTTACACGATTTTGTCGAAAGGGCACATTTTAAATGACGGCAATATTCGCAACTTGATTACGATTCTCCGAGTGGTTCACAATCCAAACGATGAAGAATCTCTCGGCAAGGCTTTGTTTATAAATTTCTTGGGACTAGATGCTTATGATTCGGTCCGAATTCTCGAGAAATTTAGACGAACTCGCACCGAAGGCAAAAAGCATATTTTTGCTATTATCGAAAACAAAAAAGCTCTGCAAGAAGCCGAAGTCAAAAATTCCAATGATTTCGTAGCTTTTGCTGAACTGATTAAGAAATTGAAAACCGAATCCGAGATGGGCGATTTCCCAAATTTTTTCAAATCGTTTTTGGAAAGTTCTGGTTATTTGAAAGCCATGCTCTCTTCGGCTGATGGCCAAGATCGACTTTTGAAAATCGACAAACTTTTTGATGAGATAAAAAAACAAGCCGGTGAACGAGCTGACTACAAACTTTCCAATTTCATATATTTTGTCGACGCATTTTTGAAATACAATCTCGATATTGAATCGAGCGCGCCAGAGATTGTCGAAGGGGTGAACCTGATGACCGCCCACGGCTCCAAGGGCAGAGAATTTGAGTATGTGTATATTATCAACGCCATCCGCCGAGGTTGGGAGAACAGTGGGGCCAATGGTGGTATTGATTTACCTATCGAAGAATATGAAGGCGATATCGAAGATGAACGTCGGCTATTTTACGTGGCCATGACCAGAGCTAAACACCACCTGGCCATATCTTTTTCACACAGCGACAACGAGGGTCGGGAAAATGAACCTTCAGAATTTTTGTCTCAGATTGATCCGGAATGCATCGAGAGTGAAAATATGTCAGCCTTTGAAGAAAAGAACTTGAATCAATTGTTTGATTTTGTGGCGCCGAATAAATCTCTGAAATCACTCTATCAAGCCGATTATATCCGGCAGATATTTTTCCGTCGGACTTTGAATGTCTCGGCCTTAAACAACTATCTTTCTTGCCCACTTCGTTATTTCTATAAAAACTTGTTACAAATTCCATCGAGCTATGAATCACGTTTGGAATTTGGTAGCGCTATCCATGAATCCCTCGAAGAATTTTTCCGCCGGTCCAAAGAAGCGGAAAAGATTTTACCAAAAGCTAAATTGCTGGCGAGTTTTAAAGAAATTTTGGAGGGTAAATCTTTTAGTGATAAAGAAGAAAAGAAATTTAAAGAACGCGGGGAAGAATTGCTTTCTGAATATTATGATGCCTACGCTGACACCTGGACTCACAAAGTGGATTTGGAAAAATATATTAAGCGAGATTTTGAAGTCGAGAGCGGGGAGAATATCACCATCAGCGGTATGATCGACAAGATTGAATACCTAGACGATTTGTTTGGTGGGCGAG
>CAZHDU010000039.1:4965-6929 GCA_964531535.1 uncultured Candidatus Saccharibacteria bacterium | reverse complement strand
CCTGTGATGGTGATGACGTTCTTTTCAGCGGTAGCAGTGATGCCTTCTGGGATTGGAACCATGACTGGATGAGAAAAGCCGAGAGCAAATTGGAATTCTTTACCTTTGACTTCAGACTTGTAGCCGACTCCTTCGAGGATTAGTTTTTTGACATAAGGAGTTTGTACACCAGCGATCATGTTCTTGATGTGAGAAGCGTATGTGCCCCAGAGAGATTTTGAAAACTTGTCGTTACGCTTGATATTTAAAGTGATTGTCGCGTCAGTGATAACGATGGCGATGTCATCTCGAAAAGTCTTGGAAATATTTCCTTTTGGACCAGTCACTGTCATCACTCCGTTGTTTAAAGCAACTTTGACTCCAGCCGGTATTTGAATTTCTTGTTTTCCAATTCTTGACATATATTTTTATAATTTATTACCACATTCTAAATAATGCTTCCCCACCGACATGCTCCTTGCGAGCTTCCTTACCAGACATGATTCCTTTTGGTGTCGAAAGGACTAGCAAACCAGAACCATTGCGGACTGAATGAATGTCTTTCATACCAAAATATACTCGGCGAGATTGCTTGGAAAGTCTCTCGACTTCAGTGATTTTTGGTTTCTTGTCTACATAAGTCAAAGTAACTTCGAGGACTGGGTGATCTTTCTTGACCTTCTTGGCCACGGCGTGGACATAGCCTTCTTTCTTTAGGCATTGCAAGATAGCTTCCTTTAATTTTGAATAAGGTAAAGAAACAGACTCCTTGCCTGCAAGTGATCCGTTCTTCATCATTATTATCATGTTTGAAATTTGATCCATAAAATGTGTTATTTATAGTGAGCCTGTCGAACTACCAACTCGACTTTCGAACTCCTGGAAGCATTCCTTCGTTCGCTAATTCTCGGAAGCAGATACGGCAGATTCCGAAATCTCTCATAAAAGCGTGACCACGACCACATCGAAAACATCGGTTCGTGGCACGAGTGCTGAACTTTGGTGTTTTCTTACTTCTTGCTATGACTGATGTTTTTGCCATGTGTAAATTCGTCCGTTTTATAGATGATATCGTGTGATTTTGCTCCGAACCTTTGTATTTTTGGACAAAGCGTCGGAGGAGAAGCACAGATCAACCTATTTCCTTGGACTCGGTAATCCTAACAAATTTCAATAAAATAGTCAACCCGGTAGTAGAGCTTTGCGATAGGCATAGCCTGCATCTAAAGATGGGTCGCAAAGTCTCACTACCGGGTCAACCTACAAACGAAAAGGCCCCGGAGATCTTGAAGATCTACGACGGGGCCTGGATGACACAGATGTACTACGGTGTCGTCGCTTTGGTCTGCTTGCCCTTTCCGAGCGCTTCCCCCAAAGACAGGAGGAGGACGGAAAGGAACAAGGTGATGATCGTCACTGCGACGACCTGCCAAAACTCTGATTCTCCGGCATTCACCTTGATGACCATGAAGATGCCGATGAAGAGACAAGAGGACGGCACGAACCAGAACGCCTCAGAAATGTTCCGGTATCCCTCTCGGACCAGCGTTACAGCCGGAGCGAGGATGAAACCGTAGAACAAAAAAGAGTTAACGAGAGACATATCCATTTATTTTCCCCTCAAAGAGCACGTCAGCAGAAATTGCCGACTATCTATATATTATACACCCAAATAGCCCAAAAGTCAAGGTCTATTCTGAGCCTTTAAATAGGGGTATTTTATGGAAAATTAAACCACCTCGCCCTTTGGGCACTCCTCCTAATTTAGGCGGAGAGGATTCCTAAATACGAAAGCCCCGGGCCGAATTAACGGCCGCGGGGCGGATACGAAGACCTTAAACGCAGCATCTAAACTAGCACACAGCGAATAAGTCCATGAGGACTAGCTTGCGGATGTAGCGGAGGGGTGGTTGCTGTCCCAGTCATCGCCGAGCCAGAAGTAGATTGAGACCACCACGCCACCGCTCCAGCAACCAAAGCGGATG
>CAZHDU010000039.1:770-4955 GCA_964531535.1 uncultured Candidatus Saccharibacteria bacterium | reverse complement strand
CACCGAGCCATGAAAGATGTCGTCCCAGAAGTGAACAAACAGAGTTTTGCCATTCTCGTCATTCTTCCAGTCTTCCGGCCAGAGTTCAGGGTGAGCGACGAAGTAATCAAGCACCTTCGCGCTCACATTGTTGCCTCGGGTTTCGAGCTCCTTGAGGAGATCATGCCCATCGATCGAGCTTCCCGACTTCTGCCGGTCGGATCGGTAAAGGCCAAGCTTCTTGCCGTCGAGGTAAGCCCCATCGGCACGACTCTCGAGCTTGACCACACCCTGACCGCGGTGAACCTCCAGCACAGCTCCTTGGAACGGAAGCTGTGCAGGAGAATCGAGGTCGATCAGGTGTTCGGTGGGTTTGGCTTCAGGCTCTTTGTCTTTGGGAAGACTGCGGCCGAACATCACCTCCCGGTCTTCAGCGGAGAGGTTGTTGAACCGCGCCAGGTGATCGAGGGTGATGTGCCCCGACCGATACTTGGCGAGCATGTCCATGAGCAGACCAGCCAGTTTGGCCGGTTCCGCGTCGATGATGTGATTCATCGTTTTGTTCCTTTGTGTTGTACAATTCCGGGTTCTGCCGGATCAGTGACTTATGTAACTTATATAACTCAAACCCTAAAAAGTCAATGAAAACAAAATCCCCTACCGAGTGGCAGGGGATTTTTTGTTTAAAAATTATTTATAGTGAGCTTGTCGAACTATTTCTTAGGTTTTTTCTTTACTTCCTTTGTATCTTCTTTTTTGAAAGGCACTCCGAGTAGTTCAAAGAATTCCAAACCTTCTTTTCGATCCTTGGCAGTCGAGACTAGAGTGATCGACATACCGAAGACATCACGAATATCTTCATCAGCAGTTTCTGGGAAGATGGTGTGTTCTTTGATACCGATAGTTAGGTTTCCGATATTGTCTACCCCACTCTTGTTGATACCGCGGAAGTCCTTGGTACGAGGCAAAGCGACATTGAGAAGTTTCTCTAAGAACGCATACATCCGTCCACCACGCAAAGTAACCACTACTCCAATCGGATCACCTTGGCGAACTTTGAAAGAAGCCACAGATTGCTTGGAGCCACGGAGAGCTGGCTTTTGACCAGTGAACTTGGCAAGACGTCCGGCAATAGCTTCGTTCTTGTTCTTGTCCTTCTTCATCATGGTTCCAGTACCGACGTTTAGGACGACTTTTTGCATGCGAGGAGCAGCCATGTCGTTTTTATAATGAAAATTAGTTTTCATCTTTGCGACAGCTTCTTGTTGTTTTTCTTTTATAGTTAAATGTTTCATATGTTTGTTTTACTTGTAGTGAGCTCTCCGAACTATTCAGCCTTCTTTACATTTGAAGCATGTATAGGCATGGACACACTGATGATCGAACCGACTTCACCGGACTTTCGAGGACGTTGATGTTTCTTCATCATATTCAAACCATCGACGACTACTTTATTTTCCGCGACAAGAACTCGGACAATCTTTCCTGATTTGCCTTTGTCCTTACCTGTGATTATTGTTACTTTATCTCCTTTTTTAATTTTCATATACTTGTGCGCCTACGGCGTATTTAAATAACTTCTGGGGCTAGAGAAATAATCTTTTGGAAACCCTTTTCAGCCAATTCACGAGGAATAGGACCGAAGACTCTTCCCGCCTTTGGATCTTGCTTACCTTTTTCTAAAATAACTACCGCGTTGTCATCGAAACGAATATAGGAACCATCTTTTCGACGGTAAGCGTTTCGAGTACGAACGACGACAGCTTGGTGGACATCCTTCTTTTTGACAGCCTTTCTAGGACTCGCAATCTTTACGGAAATGATAACCAAATCTCCAATCTCAGCATAACGCTTCTTTGAAGAACCGAGAACCTTGAAAACAGCTCCGAGTGTTCCTCCGGCGTTATCTGTTATTTTAACTAAGCTTTGTGGTTGAATCATATAATTTCTTCATAACTTAATAACTACTTGACCACCTGGTGTCTCTTGTCTTTCGACATTGGTCGGGTTTCGATGATTTCTACAGTGTCTCCGATTTTGTATTTGTTTTCCGCATCGTGAGCCTTGTATTTCTTGCTGACTTTATAAAACTTGCCGTACAAAGGATGTTTGATGAATCGAGAGACTGAGACGACGATGGTCTTGTCCATCTTGTCTCCGACCACGACGCCCTTGAGGGAGCTAGTCTTCTTTGTCTTTTCAGTTGTATCTTTTTTGGTTTTCATTTTACTTTATAACTTTAAACTACTTAGTAACTGCATTCATCATGGTCAACCCTCGAGCGATTTGTTTTCGTAAAGCCAAAGTCTCTTTGGTATTTTTGGGCTTTGATCCCTCAGCCTTAAAACGAATCGTTCGAATTTGTTCGCGCAAAGAAAGAACCTCTTTTTGGATTTCCTCTTTTTTCATCCCCTTAAATTGTTCTTTCTTTTTTGCCATATAATTGATTATTGATTGTGAACTCTAGAAATAATGCGGACCTTGATTGGCAATTTTGTACCAGCTTTGCGAAGAGCTTCGTGAGCAATCTTTTCATCCACGCCGTCTACTTCAAAGACTATGCGTCCTGGCAAAACATCAAAGCAATATCCTTGTGGGTCTCCTTTACCCTTACCCATTCCCACTTCGGCAGCCTTAGCTGTAAATGGTCGATCTGGGAAAATGCGGATCCAGTATTTACCAGCCTTGGTCAAAGTTCGAGAGATGACCTTGCGGGCAGCTTCGATTTGATTAGACTTGATGCGAGCTTGAGATTCAGATTTCAAACCGAAAGATCCGAAGGCTAATTTGGTGCCACGAGAATCTGGGCGAATCGCTTTTGGATTCACACGCTTGGTTTGCCACTTTCTAAATTTTACTTTTTTTGGTAATAACATAATATTTTATGGTAAATGTTTGGAACGATTAATCTGTCTTGCTCTCTTTCTTCTCTCCTTCTTGAGCCGGAACTTCTCGTCTCTTGTCGGCGAATATTTTTCCGCGGTAAATCCAGACTTTGATACCAATGACTCCGTATGACAAAGTCGCTCGTTCACGCTTGAAATCGATGTCGGCACGGAAAGTCTGAAGAGGAATACTTCCTCGCTTTAATTCTTCGGTACGAGCAATTTCAGCACCACCGAGACGGCCACCGAGGACTATGCGCGCTCCTTCTACCCCACGAGCTTGCATGACTTTTTCGATGATAGTCTTGATGACTCGGCGATAAGGCATGCGCTTTTCCAAACCTTCCGCAATCATGTAAGCCACAATAGCGGCATCGGCTTCAGGATTTGAAATTTCTACAATTTCCAATTTGAAATCTTCAGGACGAGGCAACTTTAGTTTATCCATCTTTTTCAAGATGTCTTCTTTTAGTTTTGTCGCGCCTTCACCGTTTCTGCCGATGATCAAACCTGGTCGTGAAGTCTTGATGATAAATCGAGTCGCCTTGCGAGATCGTTCAATCTCGATAGACGATACATACATCCCACGCAATTTCTTTTCTAGGTATTGGCGGATCAAAACATCACCTTGTAGATAAGTGACGTATTTCTTTGGATCAGCAAACCAGCGAGACTTCCAATCTCGGAGGATAATCAATCTATGTGCGTATGGATGTACTATTTTTGACATATATTTTTATTTTTTCTTGGCTGCTACTTTTTTTACTGTCTTGGTCTTTGGTTCTGCCTTGGCCTTTTTTGCAGTCGGCTTTGCGGCTACTACCTTTTCACCCAAAACCAAAGCGACATGACTAGTGCGCTTGTTGATTCGGTGACCACTACCCATGGCTGCTGGCATCATTCTCTTCATGGTGATACCTTTATCTACCATGATTTCTTTAACGAACAAATTTTCAACTTCTACGCCAGAATTTTTTGCATTAGCTACCGCAGAAAGCAAAAGCTTCTTCATCGGTAAAGCTGCGCGCTTTGGAAGAAAATCCAAGGAAGCCAAAGCTTGAGTGACATTTTTTCGGCGGATAAGTCCCGCGACTAGGCGGACCTTTCTCGGAGACTGTCTGTAGTTGTATAAGTAAGCTTTCATAATTTTTATTGTAAATTCATTGAACTATTATTTCTTTACTGCGGCAGCTGCTTCAGTCGCACTCTTAGCTTGAGCGATTTCAGCTTCCTTCTTTTTCATTTCTAATTCTTTTTGCATCTTTCCTCCGTGTTTAGTGAATTTCTTAGTTGGAGAAAATTCGCCCAATCGGTGCCCAAC
>CAZHDU010000039.1:0-760 GCA_964531535.1 uncultured Candidatus Saccharibacteria bacterium | reverse complement strand
AATACGTCTATGTGAGTCTTGCCGTTGTGTACGCCAAAAGTAAAGCCCAACATCTCTGGAGAGATGACAGCTGCACGCTTCCAAGTCTTGATAGTAGGTGTCGACAACGGGTTTTTACCTGCAATCTTCTCTAGCAGTCCTTCATCTATGTTTATTCCTTTTTTGATTGATCGGGTCATGTATTTATTGGGTGTTTACCTTTACTAAGCAAACAAAACGGCTCTCATGTGAGCCTTAAAAACATACTAGCAAATATAGGTAAAATGTCAAATGGTTTCAGATAATTTTTAAAGGGGAGGCCACCGAAGTGGCCTCCCCTAAGATGCGTCGCGTAGTGTGTGACTACGCGAACCTGCGCTGATGGCGCTTCATGTAGCGCGCCGCGATCCCCCGACGCTGCCGACGATCCGCGATGGCGGAGTTGATCCGAGCGACGGTGTTGTGGTACTCCTCACGAATGCTGGCCAGGAAACGACGGAGAGCCCTGCGCTTGCGAGACTTTTCCTGCTGAGTCATGTTCCCTCACTCCAAACTTGTTCGACAAGCCAGTCCCATACTGACGAGAAAGAACAAGTTAGCCTATATTTAATCACATGCAAAATTTAAAGTAAATACAAAATGTGCATAAATAAAAAACCCCGACGCGAGGTCGGGATTCTTTTTATTTATTCTTTCCAGTCTTTCGGCGAGAAACAATAAACACGTTTGAATATTTCTTTGGAGTTCGAGTCTTTCGTCCACCAGTCACCTTACCCCACAT
>CAZHDU010000038.1:0-7050 GCA_964531535.1 uncultured Candidatus Saccharibacteria bacterium | reverse complement strand
TGGCATATCTCAATGGTATTCCATGAGGTGGTGCCAAGCTATTGAACCTATACGTTGTACTTGACTTTTAACTCAATTTGTGCTATACTTATAGTAATGAGGGGGCAGTCCATTGGGGCTGACTTTTTCTTTGACAACAATTCGGGCTAAAGCTCGATGCAATAGCCCAGGAGGGCATCATGACACATCGCGAATTCGATTTCTTTTCCTTTTGGCTCCCGTCGATTCTCATGGGGGTGGGGATCGCCATCGACGTTGCGATGGCTACGGTCTCAAAGTTCCGAGACCGGACGATGTCGTTCCAGAACTGGACTCTACCCATAATGGGGACACACATCCTGTTCCCCGCGTTCGGGTACTACGGGTTTTGGGGGCTCCGCAAGGAGTTCTCGGCCCTGACCCCAGTTCTCGGCTTCGTCGGTTTCATCTTTGTCTTCCTTTTCGTGTACGAAGTCGTATGCGAAGCGATTGGCAAAGAGCCGGTTTTTGGAATCTCGTCATGGTTTTCGGACCGGATGGGACTCAAAGAGGACGACACTCGTCGCATCATCGCAATTCTCGCCGTGAGTTGGGACGCTCTCTGGAGCGGTCCGGCCAAAGCGGCACAAGCAGCAGCAGGTAACTGGACGATTATGGAAGTGGTTCTTTCGTTTCCAGTTGCTGGTATGACGGTAGCGTTGGTTGCGGAAGCATCACTCGCTGTCGCTCGTATCTTGCAGAGGAAGAAGTTTGAATCTTCTGAGGAGATGGCATGGTGGTTTGTTTGGGGTAAGTATTTCGAGTTGTCCGTGATTGGCGGCTTCGGCGTGCTTTCTCTCATTCAGACGTTTGCCTCCGGCAACATCTATTTCTCTGTAGTGATTGCAGGATGGGTTCTGGCATGTGTCTGGTTCGTCTTTGCTCCAGAGATACTTGAGAGCTCACGTAAGGATGCCAAAGAGGCGGTGGCTGGGGAATAATTCCCAAAAGCGATGCTTGGCGCTGGTTCCGAGTACAGAGTATGAAAAGACACTCTGAAGAAAAAAGTTCTTAATCGGGCGAATAGGCCGCGCTACCCTCCGGGGAGTGCGGCTTTTTCTATTGTCTTTTTATTTTGAATTTTTGTATACTATAAGAATGAAACAAGAAAATACTGTGCTCGGTTTATTTCAAAAATTATTTTATAACTTTAACGCTCGCCAGATGAAGGACGCGACTTTGGCCTTCAAGAAACACCTCGATGACGGTGGAAAAATGTTGCTAGCCATGGGTGGGGCAATGTCTTCCGCTCAAATGGGGATAACTTTGGCGCCGATGATCAAACACGGCAAGATCCACGCGATTTCTTGCACCGGGGCCAACTTGGAAGAATCTGTTTTCCGCTTAGTCGCTCATACTAAATACAAAGATTATCCAGACTATCGATATTTCACCAAGCAAGACGATCAAGATATTTTGGATCGAGGCGAACGCCGAGTCACCGATACTTCTATTCCCGAGGAAGACGCTTTTCGGGTGGTGGAGCCAATTATATTAAAAATATGGAAAGAAGCGGAAGCAAAAGGTGAAAGATATTTTCCGCATGAGTACTTTTACAAAATTTTACTTTCTGGTGAATTGCAAAAACATTTTGATGGTAATGCTGAACATTGCTGGCTCCTCGAAGCTGCTAAAAAGAATTTGCCGATAGTCGTCCCAGGTTGGGAAGATTCTACTTTGGGAAATATTTTTGCTGGCTATGTAAAAGCTGGTGAAGTTTCAGCTACAGTGATGAAAGGTGGTATTGAATATATGAATGCCCTTTATGATTGGTATCCAGAACTTGCTAAAGATGGTCCAGGTCTTGGATTTTTCCAAATCGGTGGCGGAATCTCGGGAGATTTTCCAATCTGCGTCGTTCCTTCTATCAAATATGATTTGAAAAAAGAAGTTCGCCCTTGGGGATACTTCTGTCAGATTTCCGACAGCACCACTTCCTATGGATCATATTCCGGCGCGACTCCAAACGAAAAAATTACTTGGGATAAATTGACCGTAGAGACTCCGATGTTTGTCATCGAATCCGACGCGACTATCGTCGCTCCGCTAATCTTCGAAGCCATCCTCGATCGTTATACAATCAGTGAGAAATAAACCACCCCTTACTTCGTAATGCCCCTCCTAATTTAGGAGGGGAGGAAAAAGTCCACAAGAGCCTTTAAATATAAGGCTTTTTGGTTTGACAAATAGCTTGAATTGTGCTATACTATATAGATAAACTGTTCCTTAAAATTTACTTGCGAAAATGTGTGGTCGTAGCGAAAAGTGGCTGAAAAAATTTAGCCATTCCTCGCTATGACCACATTCCGTGTTCCTCTAGTAGAAGATTGAAGTACAACAATAGGAGATGCCGCCGATGCCCAAAAGCATTGCCCCCGTCACCAAAGAACAAGTCGGACGCCTCGCTGATCGCATCAGTGCGAAGATCATGAGGTCCTCTGATAGTCTCACTCATCGACTCTTCCAGGAGATCCTGGAGTTCGAGGGAGACCAGATCGCCACGGACTTCGTCAAAGAGATCCTGCGTCGCGCCAAACGGAGAGAAGGTCTTCTCTCTTGTCGTTTCCGAGCTCATGAGGTGGAAATTGAAACCTTCCTGTTCTGGCTCAACGACAACTTCACGATCCACAAGCTTCAGAAGGAGATGGATTCCATGGGGTTGCGTCTTGCCTCTACGGCAATCACAGGTGCCGTGGCCAAGGTCGACAATCGTTCCGTGAAAACTTTCCAGAAGAACTCCTGCGGAATGTTTGGAATCTGGGAAATGGTTTCCTACACTCCGGAGGGTAAGGAACACATCACGGAGTTTCTGGACGGAGACCAGATTCCGGTTACGGGGTCGTGGGTCGTTGCAGTTCGCAAGTAGTTCACATCAAGGAGACTGAAGTTTAGTCTCCAGGCCGTCCCGCAAGGACGGCCTTTTCGTTTCTAGTAAACTTGGACATCGGATGTCCAAGTTAGTGAGAAATAATTGCGTTTAGAAAATTTTCCCCTCCGTGACTTGACTGCTGTATTGGTTTTGTGATTTACTTTATCTGAACACAAGTAGCTCTCTGGGGTAATGAAGAGACCCATGAGAGTTGAGAAGACTCTTCAGTAAACTATACAAGGAGAGAAAAAGATGAGGAGACTCCTCATTCTCGCGTTGGGCCTCGTGGCCCTGGTCGTGGCACTCCCGGGTAAGGCTCTGGCTGCATCGCCGGTGTCGATCTCCCTGGTCGCCAACAATGAGAACCCGTTCGGCCCGGAAGTGGTCGGCGAGGTGCTCGTCGGATCCAATGTGGCCATCAAGAATCAGGAGGTGCAGGCCGATTCGGTCGACACCATTGTCCTGAGTTCGATGGACGCGACCAAGGACGGCCAGACCGTCACGACCAAAGGCGACAGCACCACCACCCCGTGCTTCGCGTTCCTCGAGATCGGCGCCGGCCCTCTCCGGCTCTGACATCACATTCACCGCTCTAGATTCGTCTTGTAGCGGTGCGGCCCGGACCTAAAAGGTCCGGGCCTTCGTTTTTTATTTACAATTTTTTTAGTATTCCTCTTCTTTCGGTTCGGTTTGGATCAAGTCGTTCCAGACCACTAGGCGCCATTCTTCGATTGGTTTTCTAAACCAGCGTTTTTGTTCCGTGTAAGTGCAGATAGTGATTCCGCCATTTTCAATCGGGTTTAGATAACTGAGCGCGTTATATTTCGAAGCCGTCAGTTCTTCGCCGATGAGCATATATGAAGCAATCATTTTCAAAAATATAGAGTGGGTGACCATGATGATTCTCTGTTCGGGTCGAGTCTTGATATACTCCAAGAGTTTGCCGGCGCGATTTTTCAAATCGGTAAAATTTTCTTCATCCGAATATCTCATGTTATCTTCGTGAAAACTTTTATCGATAATGTCGACAATTTTTTTTGTCTCGGGTTCGGTCCCGGCGTGGCCGATGATCTCGGTTGGGTTTCGGCGTTCGACCAAGAGGTCGCAATATTCGACTGGCATGTCGAGCTCGTGGGCGATGATCGAAGCGGTCTCTTTGGTCCGTTCATAAGGACTAGCGATGATGACTTCGGGTTTGCTTTTAGCTTTTGGAAATCTTTTGGCGGTAGCCAGTGCTTGGTCTCGGCCTTTTTCGGTGAGCGGGCCGACGCTCCCTTGTCTGATCCCGCGTGAGTTCCATTCGGTTTCGCCGTGTCGGATAAAATAAATTATTTTGGTTCGCATACCTATATCTTACTATAGTTTTTGTTTTTTGTTAGAATTGAGAGGTGGGGAGAATTTAATATAAAAAATATTTTGAAAAAATTTATCCAAACTATCGCTTTGCTCTCCATCTGTGGAGTGCTCGGCTACCATATTTTTTTGACTATCCGCTCGATGAAGCCTTGCCTCGAACCTATCCCATACACCTTGGGTTCTTTTAGCGATGGTTTTGATGTCTCAGAGGAATATTTTATGCAAGCTTTGAGCGACGCCGAAGCCATGTGGGAGAGTGGCTATGGCAAAGACCTCTTTGTCTACGCGCCCGAGAGTAAAGCCAAGAATCTTTTGAAAGTAAACCTCATATATGACTATCGCCAAGAAGCTACCGAAAAATTAGATCGGCTAGGCGGAGTTGTCGAAGACAATCAATCCACTTACAATTCTCTCCAGGCCGAATATAAATCTAAAAAATCTGCCTACACTCGAGAAGAAGCTGCGCTGAATGCGCGGGTGGAAGATTTTAATAAAAAAATGTCGGCCTATGAGAGCTCGGTTACTAGTTGGAATAAAAAAGGTGGCGCGCCGCAAAAAGAATACGACGCCTTGCAAGCCACCCGCCTATCTCTCGATGCCGAGATGCGCGAGATTCAAGCCGAACAAACTCGTCTTAAATCAAAAATTGATGAGATAAACGCCATGGTGGCCAATCTAAATAAACTAGCCAAGACTTTAAACCTGACCGTCAACAATTACAACACCACAAACAACGCGCGCGGAGAATCCTATGAAGAAGGGCTGTATGTCACCGATGGCAAAACTCATTATATCGATATCTACGAATTTAGCAGTCGGGCCAAGCTCGTCCGCGTCTTGGCTCACGAGCTTGGCCACGCTCTCGGTCTCGAACACGTTCCCGACCAAAAAGCCATCATGTATGAAGTAAACGAAGGCGATAGCCTGAGCCTTTCTCCAGCCGACATTTCCGCCCTGCGAGCGGTTTGTGAGCCGAATTAAAAGTTGTGATATACTAGTAAAATTATGGAAGGCCATATAGAAAAATTTCAAAAAAGTGAGCAACGTGAGGGGGCGAGATTTATTATCAGATGTGTTAGTTGCCACAGAGAAATCTCTGTAGCTTCGAGTAATTTTGTTAGATTTGGCGGTAGTTATGTGGTATCGACTTGTCCCGAATGTGGCAAGCTTGCTTACAATCACACAGAGATGCCAAATAATTAGAATGATATATGTTTCAAAATTTTTTACTTAGAAAAATGTTGCGGTTGAAGGGAGTTCCAGAAGCCCAGATAAATATGTTTGTGTCGATGATGGAGAAGAATCCAGAACTTTTTACAACCATCGCCAAAGAAATAGAAGAAAAAACTAAAAGTGGCATGAGCCAAGAGCAAGCCAGCCTCTTGGTCATGAAAAAATACGAAGCCGAACTCAAAAAATTGGTTTAGTTTTTTTAAATTGACCCTCTGTGTGTTGCATGGTAAGGTTGGTTTAGTAACTTTTAGTTTTTTGTAGTTCACAGTTTCTAGAAAGGAAACAAGTCATGAAGCTTAAAAAAGGGGTCGCACTGGTTTTGTTTCTCATCGGGGTGTTCCTTGCGTTACTTTTTCCGGGGAGCATGTTCCCGTTGCCTCTCTGCTTCCTGATTGGAGCAGGCGCGTTGTACGCCTGGGGCTTTCGAGAAAAAGTTCCTACGGCTACCGAGGGTACTGTCTTCCGTGCTCTTGAAATCTCTCAGGAGGTTTGGATCGTTGCTTATATCGATCCGAATACACTCGATGGTGGTGTGGAGATACTTTTGCAAAGTTTTCAAGACCCAGATGCGCCTGAGCGAGAACTCCTGGTGTACAAAGATCACCCTGGGATTGAAAAGTTTCGTAATCTCAAGCCTAAGTGCATCATCGAGTTTTCCTTCCATCCTGAGATGATGATGGAAGGAATCAGACCCTCCACTCTCTCGTCGTACCTGTCGGTTTTCAGGATTCACCAACCTGGAAGTTTCATCCATCCAAAGGCTAGCAGGGATCGCACTTCCGCTACCTCGCACTAACGTGCAAAGCCCCGCGCCGACTTGTCGGCGCGGGGCTAAGTCTTGCCAATTTGTCTAATTTTTGCGATATTTGATGACTAGGAAAGTGTTTAGCCCGGTGATTAAGAGGCTCGCTAAATTCGAAGCCAATATACTCATGTTTTTTTGGATGAAAGCATCGATGACCACGATAGCGATAGCGAGCAGGGTCAAGAGATACATAGTCAGGCTGATGTCGCGCGAGCTCTTGGTCCGGATCAGTTTTCTAGTTTGGGGAATTCCCGAGATCAAGAATAAAATCCCAGGTAAATAAAAAATATATTTAATTGATAACAATCAAGACCAAAGCTGAAAATGAGGTATATGTGACACTGCTTTTATAATATCAGTTTTTGAAACTATACCAACTAAAATATCATTTGTTCCAACTATTGGAACAGCATGAAGTTTAAAATCAATCATAACATTTGCTAATCTTCTTATATCTGTTGATGGATCTGCTGTTAAAAGCTGCGGTAAATATATATCTGCTATTTTTCTATTTAATACATGTTGTGGGTTTTCTAAATCTTCCATTAAAAGATTTAAAATCATCTTCTTATCTATTATACCAAGTATCTTTTTACCAAATGTAACTATTGGCATCTGCTCAATTTTAAACTCGTTTAAAACATCATATGCATCTTTTATTGTAGATTGAGTATCAATATAAATGCAGTTTTTAGTCATAATATCTTTTACTTGAAATATCATTTCAGAAGTATCTATATTTGCCATTTTTTTATATGTATCTATTCTT
>CAZHDU010000037.1:0-7505 GCA_964531535.1 uncultured Candidatus Saccharibacteria bacterium | reverse complement strand
GCATTTTCTGTTCCCAGGACTGCGACAACACCCCGGCTATCCCGAAGATAGCAGTTGGCAACCAACCAGACTACTTACCCTTTCGAGCTTTCACCTGGCCTCCACAAGGAGTACTAATCAGTCTAGTTTCGAAAAAAGACTGATCGCGAGAAACCGACCCTCGCTTCCTCCCGTCGGTACGGTACCCAGCCTTTTTGAGGATCTGGTCCGCGGTTGCTTGAAGTTGGCTATTCTTCATCATATTTTTCTCCAGCATAATCTTCAAAATTTTTGTGTTGCAACTATTTAGTTACAACCAAGCTGGGTCAGCCACTTAAATCCGATTTTATACAAAACCGGCAAAACTTTTTCTATTCTTTCTCCCTTTTTTGGTTATTAGACGATGAGGTCTCAAGCAAGGTCGCTTGCTTTCCCCTCTCAAGCGCTCGTCTGTGCGCAAGCCCCTTTGGCTTGTCCCAGTTTTCCGCTGGTACGGTCAAACCTTGCATCAACAACTAGTTGGTGCGAAGGCAAAGCTCGGCCTGGATGTGGCCAGCGTAAGCCGAACCACCCTGGCCAACCGCCAGGAGGTGAGCGAGCTTCTTCCGCAAGTCCTTTGTGGACCTGCGGTTGATCTTCTTGTTCATGTCTCTCTTTCCCAATTCTTCTTATTCACTCCGCTCCCGGAGCATTCAAAGAAATGGGTTGTGTTTGATTGGAGTAAAGAGGCTCAAACACTTTTGCCTCTTGAGGTTCTAGCAACTACTCTTCAGTAGCCGGAACCTCCTTCGGTTCAAAGAGTTCCCCGCGATGTTCCGCAGAGAACTCAGCAACCTCGGCGGAGGTGGGGATAATCTCCCACCCCCGGACGTAATCCGACTGCCCCTCCTGAATGAAGAGGGACGCCGAACGCAACTGCGCCCGAATGGCGAGGGCGGCCGTAGCCGCCTCGGCGCTGGCTTTGTTTGAATGCCAGTGCCGATAACCCACTCTGGTTATCTCGCCACGCCGAGCATGGGTCTCCACAGGGACAAACTTCGCCCCCGTGAAAACAGAAACCTCAATCGGCTTGCTGGGTCGAAGAGATTTCGTGCCCTTCATCCAGGGCATGCCCTGAATGCCCACGATCTTGTTCTTCGGGAGATGGTATCCCCCGACAACCGACACGTGACCAGCCGAGCTCATCGCGGCATAACCGCGCTGGGTGACGAGAACAGGAAGATCGGTCTGAAACCGACCCCCCTGCTCCTTGGAGGTGAGGTCCCAAAGACCCCCCACCTCTCCACCGAAGCGGATGACCAGGCCCGTAAGGGCCTGGGTCACCGACACAATGGAGACCCGCAACATGCGGGTGTACGTGTCGACAAAAATTGCGTTCATGGTGTTCTTCTCCTCTGGAAACTCGGCGAGGTTGCCGAATTTTTCTTCCAGTACAGAAAAATCTATTTTTAAATTTCTCTATACTGGAACCCAGAAAGAAAATACCAATGTGGTGATGAGCTTACTCTCATCACCTTTTTTACGACGACCAAGTAAGTGGTTTTTTCTAGTGCTTCAAGAAGCGCCAGATGGCCTCCTCGGGCTCTTTTTTTAAGAGAACCCAGAGGAGGTCCGCAATCTCGGCTGGCTCCCATTTCGAGAGCTCAGCTGAAATTTTTTCGACTGGTTCGGGCCGTCCTCGACCCGTGAACTCCCCCACTCCGTCTCTCAAGACAGAAGTAAGAGCCTCCACCAGCCGGGCCTTATCCCCGGCTCGTAGCCAATCGTCAATTAAAAGCTTAGCCTCGGGTATGAGGCCAGAGCTCTCAAAGCTGCGATCTACATGCCACATCGCAGCGTTTCTCCTTTCTTTGAAATCCCAAAACACCGTGTTTGAGGATACCGTTCTGGCAAATGATGCACGATGCCTATCTTTCAAAAACATCATGCACCTGTTGCCAGAACGGTTTAAAGGAATTTTTAGTTTTCAAATAACATCTTTACACTTGTAAAGACATTTCAGATCACAAACGAGGGTTAAGCGTTTACGACCTGCCTATGTCTCTGCAATTTTTTTAAATTGCTTCGGCACGGTGGTGAATCTTAAGGTGTCTCTAGTTTCGGTTTGCGGCTTCGACTAAATCCACTATTCACAGTGCAAACAGATATTCAATGATTGTGTACTAGCCGACTCCCTCTTTTTTCCTAGCTTACCGGTCTAGGTACCGTACTTGAGTTTCCTCCCGGAAACACCAGTATCAGGTGTCGACATCAATCTATCAAAATCTCCTTGAACGAACTTTTTTAACTCTGAAAATAGTATAGCATAACTAGCATATTTTGTCAAAGATACATTATATAAATACAAAATTAGTCTAAAAACCCTTATTTTGTAATATTAAATAGTTATCCACATTGTCACTATTGCGTGACAAAAACAAAAATGTTATATTAAAAACATGCAAGAAGAAAATATTTTAATTCAAGCTGGGCTCTCTGAAGAACAGGCTCAGGCATACCAATCCCTTTTAGAAAAGGGTCCTCAAAGAGCTAGCGACCTAGCTAAATGGACTGGTATCAAACGTGGGCTAATTTATAAAGTCTTGGAACAACTCGAGACAATGGGCTTGGTATCTAAACAAGGTGGACCTGGTACGGTAGCCACCTTCTCCCCTCTCCACCCGAGCCTACTACTCACAAACATAGAAAGAAAAGAAAAAGAATTAGCACTAAATAAAGAAATTCTATCGAGTGCAATCGGATCGTTAGCCTCAAAATATAACCTCGTCATCGGCAAACCAAACGTGCAATTCTTTGAAGGCAAAGACGGCCTTAAAAAAGTACTCTGGGACTCTTTGAATAGCCAGACAGAAATATATTCGTATGCTGATATTGAATCAATTCAAAAATTTATCCCTGAAATAAACCAAGAATACGTCAAGAAACGTGAAAATTTAAAAATTCAAAAAAAAGGAATAGTTCTCGACACCGAATTTAACCGAAGCTATCTAAAAAACTACTATAAAAACATCACTGACACTAAATTTATTAAAATTACCCAAGCGCCGTTTCAAACCATCATGCAAATATATGACAATAAAATATCTTATCTAACCCTGGAAAACAATAAAATGATTGGGGTGATTATAGATGACCCTTACATATACAGAATGCATAAAGATTTATTTGAATTTATGTGGAATAAAGGAGAAAATTAAATTTTTTCAAACACACACAGAATATCCTCTTTTGTCTTTATATATCTAGATAAAACATAGCCTTGGCTAAGCTTACTAAAATCAACCTTCTCTCCTCTGTTATACTTTACTACAAATAATTCTGGAGAATTCTCTAGTGACTCAATCTCTGCCCGACTAAGATTTTTGGCGCGTAAACGAGAATTTAATTCTTGGTCTAAAATCAGACCCAAACTAGGCACACTCTTGTATACATAATATTTTGTAGCCACGAAACCTTGTTCTATATATTTTGAACTCACTTCTGTTTCTGGATCACAATCGGCTTCTATTACACCCTCTTTAGCTCGAGCTTTTAAAGCTTCGGAAAACATAACCTCAGCAAAACGACCACCAGTAAATCCTGTGTCAGTATTCACCGAACCAAAATAAAAATCTTTAAACATACCATCAGTCTCAAATCTACGATCAAATCTAAAAAATGACACGATTTCTCCTTTATATCTCAAGATGTAAAAATCGGTACTATCAAAAGCCAACTTCTGTCTAAAACCATCTATAATAGAATCTCTGAATTCAGCTGGATACTTGTGATAGTTGTCGTAAAAAATTTCCAACATCTTATCGACATCTTTTCGGTTACGAGCCAATTCTAACCCAGTCACAATCTCAGGATTCATGTTTACGATATCTTTAAATTCCACCGCAACGCCGCTATCTCGAAGAGTGCTAAAAGTGCTAGTAATCAGCCAAGCCTCATCTTTAATGGTTTCTAAATCTTTTAATACTCGCTCCCTCTCGGCCGGAGTATCCTCTGCTGGGCTCGATTTTTGAGCAAAGGATTTTAAGATTTCATTAGCTCTGTGTAAAAGCTTTTGGGTTATTTTTTGAATTTGATTGTCGGTAATTCCTGTAATATTTGTTTGATGATAAATAAAATCTCGTATTTGTTCGGAGGCGCTAGAAATTTCTAGGTATTTATCGTATATAGCCTGAGCAGTATCAGTGTCAAAATTTTCTGCTATTGTTAAAATAGATTCACTATACCCAACATTTTCAGCACAAGCCAAGAAGGAATTTAAAATTTTATTACTTATATCTGAATGACTTTGTAGAATTATCCGAAGACGATTAAAACCCTCCAAATCTTGTCCAGACAAAAACCGCAAAAGATGGATCTGCGAGCGAAGCGGAATTTCCGCTAAATTAATTCCTAAATCACTCTCAATAAAATTCCGAAGGGCAGGATTATGTAAATTTTGCAACAATAGAGTTAGTTGTTCGCTGTCTTCTCCCTTGAAGGGATTTAAATTGGGATCGAGTTCAATTTGAACATATGGCCTAGATTCAACTGCCACCAATTCACTTCTTAACTTTTGATCTAACCCTTGTAAAAATTTTAAGATATCAGATTGAAGTGTTTTTTGATTTGTAAATATTTTTTTTCGAATTTCCTTAAACGCTACGATGCCTACTTCAGGTTGTGGTGTTGATTCAGTTAATTGGAGCCTTCGGGCTTCGTTGTATTTATCCCAACTTGCAATATGAAAATCACTAACTTCTTGCATAGCATCCGCCAACTCTGAGCCCAGTTGCAGCTGTGCCTCTGTTAATCCTAATTTATTTTCTGTTCCTAATCTTCGATTAAATTGAAAAAATCTGGCAAAGTCCTGTGCTGTGGTAAAAGCTCTCTCTTCATTACCTGTAGCCTTATATCTTACTAAATTATCATAATATTCTTTAAGCATACCGTTCGGATTTGGTAAAGTTGCAAGTATTTTTTTACCCTTTTCAATCACTAAGCTCACAAACCTATTAGAAGCAGCTAAATTTTCATTTTCTATTTCTTCTCTAAGTATTGCTTCTTTTTTTGCATTATCATCTGCTCTGTCTTGCTCTTTAAGTATTGAAGTAAAAATTCTCTCCCATTCCTCTACAGAAAATTTACTTGAAACTCCATACCACTTTTCTGCTAAAATATTACTTGTAATTGGTCTAACATTTTTATCTTGTTGAATAAGCAGATTAGTTACATGAAGGAATAAATCATAAAAACTACGCTGGTCTAATCTTGCTTCCGCACCCTCCAACAATCTTTCAACAAAAACCCCATCAACTTCAGATGGTTCTGATAGTGATGCAAAGTCTAATTGAGCAAACTGTCTGGGTGTATTGCTATGATCAAATAAACCAATCGCATCGCTGGCAATTGGCAGCATTTTATATTTTTTACCATCTTTATTTACAATACGAACTTGTCGCTTTAGGTTTTCGCTCTGTTCTGCTAGTTTTTCACTTAATGCTTCGGGTAATCTGGCTCCAGCTGCATTACCCCGAAAAGTGACGACACCCAAGCTGGGATTTTTTTCTTCTTCCTCGATTATTTCTAGGGCGTTTTCTGTTGCATACCTTAAAATTGGATAGGGTGATTCTTGATTGAAGGTTTCTAGTATTCTTACAATCCGATCATGGGCCTGATAGCCTGGAGCTCCTTGAGCAATTGCATCTGCTCCAACCGTCGCTAGCTGATGAACCACATCTAATTGTTCTGATAATTCAAGTTTTCTAATTTTGTTGATAATACGTTCAACTGACTCTTCATGAGCCCAGTTAAGTTCGTAAACTAATTCTCCGACCATGTTTTGGCCAAACCACCCTTGTGCTTCGGGCACACGAGTTACTCTAGCTGTGGTAATCAAGAGATTATCCAGACCAATATGATTCGAAATATTAGGGGAAAACGAAAACATCGCCTCATACAGATTGCTAACAAATTTTTGCAAACTTTTTTCATTTTTTGGATCAGCAGACTTATTCTCAATAAAGTCAATTAAGGTATTAAGAAAAATACTTATACCTTCTCTATATTTCGGAGCCAAAAACCCTTGACCACGTGAATCAGATTCTCCAACAATCATTGCTATTTTACTCTCCAAATCAGACGCAAAACCAAATCGTGAACCAAAATCATCTACTAGGCCTTGTGCACCATCATAAAAATTTTGCAGCCAACCAAGAGACCAATCTCTTACTCGTTGTGAAACTTGTGAGTCAAGCTCAAGGTCCTTTTCTTCTTCAGGCAAAACTACTCCTTCTGTTTCTTCAGTTTGAGTTTTAGTCTTAGTTATCTTTTTCCCGGGTACGGATGGAAATACATCTGGTTTCATACTATTAAATATATAACTTTCTAAAATCTTTATCTAGGGAAAACCATACCAAGACATGTTGTAATAAAACCGCTCCTGGAACGACATATAATCAGAACTCGTCCAAAAGTCAGCAGGTCTTAGACTGTTGACTTTTTAATATAAAGTGATATAATCACAGCAGATTTCAGGTAGGGACGATTCCCTGCCAACCAACCGGGCATTTCGCCCATTCGCACCTTGAAAGGACAAATCACCATGAAGCGACTCTTCTCGCTCCTCGCCGTTCTCGCATTCGTCTTCCTCGGCTCGTTCGTTCAGGCCCAGCCTGTGGCTGAGGCTTCGGGCGTTGGACGCCCCGACCCCACGGGTCGGGGCCGCTATCTCCAGTTCGGGAAGGAGCAGGAGTTCCCCGGAGCAAAGGTCCTCAAAGATCTACCCGAGGGGGCAGCTTGTGCTCCTGCCGGAGAGCTGGTCGGTGTTCCCTTGTGGAACTCGACCAGAGAAGGCCACGCAATCGTCTCGAAACTCACAAACAAAGCCGAGGTGGCCACCTCCGACCAGGGAGTCTTCCTATGCTGGTGCGTAGACGGCTTCAACCAGCTGTTCCCGCCTGAACTCAAACAAGCGAACATTGCTGGAGCTGTCGCACAAGCCATTGATCGCCGAGTGATCGGCGAGATGGACCTCAAAATCGGTGGAACTGTCGAAGTTCACCACAGTGGACTGGTGCAAGTGCAGATCGTGCCCCCACCAGCTACCACTGCCCCCAAAGAGCAGGAAGACCAGAAAAAGGGTCGCCATTGGGGCACGAAGTCCTGGATCGCTACCGTCCTGGCCGTAATTGGAACTGGTATTGTCATCTCCCAAAAAGACGACAGCAAGCCGGCAACCAGAACCCCGAACCCGAAGGTGTACACTAACCCGACGGGATGGCTGGGTTTGAGTATCACCCTACCTCTGGGTGGTTCGTAACCTGGAAACGTCCTCATCGGAGGACGGTAGAGCTGGAAGGCTTTACCGTCCTCCACTCTATTAAGTTATTAAATTAAATTTGATGCCTTAATAGAGTGAAGTATCTAAAACTTGACTTTTTAGCTCACATATGCTATACTTATAGGGTATAAACAATATGTTGACTTTTTCGGGAAAACATATTAAAAATAACGAGTTTATGAATAAATTTATGAAAAATATGAATAAA
>CAZHDU010000036.1:0-7588 GCA_964531535.1 uncultured Candidatus Saccharibacteria bacterium | reverse complement strand
ATGGCATCTTTCCAAGTCAGCCATGGGTGAGAAGTAGTCTCTAGTGAGACGAGAATATTTTTGTATTGTTGGCGAGCTGGGATGACATTAAACATTTTCATCTTGCCGGCCTTGGCCATCTCGACGTATTCATTGTAACGCTTGGAAAATTCTTGACCATAAAGTTCGTTTAGGTCTTGGACTTCTTTTGGATCAAATAAATACCAGTCGGCACCTTCGAGTACGCGCTTCATGAATTCATCCGAGATGAAGACCGCAGTGTTGGCAGTTCGAGTTCGGCGATAATCGTCTCCATTGTTTTGTTTGAGATCGATAAAGTCTTGGAAATTTAGGTGCCAGTTTTCCATGTAGAAACAAAGCGCACCTTTTTTCTTACCTCCACGTTGCACTGCGCGCACAGCTGAGTCGATGATGTGCATGAAAGGAATCGGTCCAGAAGAAATGGTGTTGTTGGATTTTAAGACTGATCCTTCCGCGCGAAGTTTTGTCACTGATAGGCCGATACCACCAGTAGCCTCGGACAAAAGCAAAACATCAGAGACAGTCTTGCCGATGTGAGTCATGTCGTCGTGCATCTCCATCAAGAAACAGTTGGAAAGTTTTGGATGAGGAGTTCCGGCGCCGATGTTTGAAGATCCAGCCGAGAGGTATTCTAGTTTAGACATCTTGTCATAGAATTTTTTAGCCCACTCGGTTGGATTTTTTTCAGTTAGTGACATGCCCATGGCTACACGCATCCAGAAATATTGTGGAGTCTCAAGTGGTTCTTGCTTTTCGTTCTTCATCAAGTAACGATTTTGCATTGTTGAAAGACCAGCATAGCGATATAGGTCGTCGTTTTCTGGTTTGAGGTGGCCGCCCAATTGATCAAGATCAAAGAGAGTGCCCATACGAGCATCGAGTAGCCCACGGTTGATGGCGTCTAGTAAATATGTCTTGAAAAATGAGTTGTGGAGCTTTTTAAATTCGTCTTGGCTGAGAGCTTTAGATTCATCATTGTCGAAATCACCAATAACTTTCTTGTAGATTGATTTCAAGAGCAGACGAGTAGCTATGATATCGAATTCAGTACCATATTGAGCGTTTTGCAGAGCGGCATTGATGGTGGCAGCGTCCATTTCTTCGGTAGTGATGCCATCATAGAGAGTGAGTCTAGTCTCACTGGCGATTTGGATTACTTTACTGATAGGATCTTCGATGCCGTGACATGCACGCTCGATAGATTTGTTAATTCGGTCTGCGTTGAATGGTACTTTCGTACCATCTCTTTTAGTTATTGAAAGTGTCATAGGTTTCTATTATACTTTCTTAGAAAAATGTGAGCAAGCAGATTTCCACAAAATCATCACCACAAAAAAATCACCGCAGTTCGTCAATACGGGTACTAATAAATCCTTTAGAATTTTGATATAATAAGCGGAATGCCAATAAAAAAAATGAATCAGAAAATAATGGTTTTCGGAACCTTCGATGGATTGCATCCGGGGCACTTAAATTTGTTTAAACAGGCCAAAAATTTATCTAAAAACGGCTTTTTGATTGTCTCTATAGCTAGAGATAGCAACGTTTTTAAGATAAAAGGCCGAAAGACTCGGTTGTCGGAAAAATCCCGGATAGATTTGGTGAAAAATTCCAAGGTTGTGGATAAAGTCGTCTTGTCTGGAGTCAAAAATCACCTTCCACACATCCTCAAGGAAAGCCCTGAAATAATCGCCCTCGGGTATGACCAAAAAGCCTATGTAAAAAACTTAAAGAAAGACTTAAAACAAGCTGGTTTGGTGGTAAAAATTGTCCGGCTCAAACCCTATAAAGAAAAAATCTATAAAAACACACTGCTTCGGAAACATAAGTAAAATAACCACCCTTGGGAGGTGGTGATTTTTAGATATCGCGTCGGTTTATGGTCGAAGATAGGTATGTACCAAAGAGCATGACTACTCCCAAGATTAAATATATAAAATTAAAGGTTGGAGTGAAGGAAAATACGACAAAAGCTACTAGTGGGCCGATGATATAGGCCACCGATGGAGAGCTTCGGTAGACGCCGACGAATTGTTCTTGTTCTGTGGCTACGTGTTTAAAGAAATATGAATCACTCATGGCTTCGACTGTGGCTGCGCCAACTCGAGTCATCAGCAAGACGAGCGCCCAAATCCAGACTTCGTGGCGAGTGATAAAGAAGGCGAGTATCGAAGACAGGGCCATGACAGTGAAACCAACCATGAGCATCTTGCGTTCACCGATTTTGTCGGAATATTTACCGAGTGGATATGGCAAAATGAGGAATGGAATGAGCATAGTCGCAAACATCTGGCTGATTTCCATCCAAGTAAAGTTTAGATGGACCGATAGGTAGATCGGAGTGTAGATGATCATCCAGCAAAAGAAAAAATGAAGCAAGGTGTTGATGATATAAGAACGAGCCAGGTGTTTGTTGGCAAAAAATTCCTTGATATAACTTAAGTCTTTTACCTCATTATAATTCGGTTCAGCGATTTTCTTGAGATTGTAGGCCGAGATCATGACGAGTAATATCATTATAAAAAAATCTACAAGGTAAATTGTTTTAAAGTTTAGATTACCTCCGACGATAATTCCAGAGACTAGTTGAGAGAGTATCCAGGCGATGTTGCAGATGGCTATATAGGCTCCACGGATGCCCCCAGTGGCTTTGTCTTTAGAAAATATCTTGAGGAGTTCATCGAGGGAGAAGATGACCAGGGTGTTTAGGCAAAGTCCAAAGACAAATATGCTGATGACTAGCCATTTTACGTTTAGGAAAGCCAGCAAGCCAAAAGTCATGGTGTCGAGCACCAGGACACTCATTAAGAATTTAAGTACTCCAATTTTTTGAAATATTTTTGGGGCTAGGATCAGGGCTAGAATCGATAGGGCTGAACCCAGCACGAAAATCATCCCCGATAATTTTTCACCCACAAAAGTAGATATGAAACTAGAATTTACATAGGCCGCCAGAGCTACTGGTAGCGAAAATAAAAACCCAGCCAAATATACGATTTTGCGGTTGTGTCTCATAAGTTGGATTATTTGATTATACTACACACTTAGGATT
Source organism: uncultured Candidatus Saccharibacteria bacterium (assembly GCA_964531535.1). Classification (GTDB taxonomy): domain Bacteria; phylum Patescibacteriota; class Minisyncoccia; order Phycocordibacterales; family UBA9973; genus UBA9973. The sequence continues at coordinate 4,515 of CAZHDU010000036.1, read as the reverse complement.
ACGGGAATGATTAGCGGACGCTTAGCTGTCTTTTGATACAAGAATTTCGAAATATTTTCTCCGAGGGAGCCCTTGATTTGGTCAAAATCCATTTGGACATTGCCGGCGCCACGAGCCATCAGTTTGGCTGTGCTGTCCTCCACAGACTTCTTGATGATGATTCGGACTTGGTGTAATAGTTCTTGGTTTTCTTTTAGGTAGACGAAGCCACGAGAAATCAAATCTGGAGATTTTTTAAGTTTACCAGTTTTTTGATCGATCAAAGCGATGACCACAAACATGCCGTCTTGCGAGAGCATTTGTCGGTCACGGATGACCACGTCTTGAGCATCGCCGACGGAAGTACCATCCACCATCATCAATCCCGATGGAGCTTTTTCTTTCCGAGCTGCGATTTTTTGTCCGTCAGCAGAAATTTCGATAATAGAACCGTTGTCTGGGACGACCACATTTTCTTCAGGCATGCCGAGGTCGACAGCGAGGTCTTTGTGGAGGACGAGACGATAATGATTGCCGTGAATCGGGATGAAAAACTTCGGATGAGTTTTGCGGTGTAGCCATTTCACATCTTCTTGGTTGCCGTGACCAGTGGCGTGGACAAAGTCTTCGCCGGAAGTTCGGTAACTGATGATGCGGACATTTTGTCTGGTCAACAAGTCTTTCATTTTATCTACCGCGCGTTCATTGCCGGGGACGATAGAAGCCGAGAGGATGATGGTATCTCCTTTATGCAGAGCAAATTTAGTGTGAGTCTTGTTGGCGGCACGATTGAGTGAAGCAAATTCTTCACCTTGAGCGCCAGTCATCAAGATGATGACTTTGTTTGGTGGATAGTTGTCGACTTCTTCGATCGGGATGATGGTTCCTTTTTTCGGTGAAAATAGGCCAGCTTCGATAGCGACTTCGATATTAGTCTTCATCGAGCGACCGTCGAGGACAATTTTTTTGCCCAAAGACTCGGCAAATTGGACCACATGGGCCAAGCGAGTGATGTGGGAAGCGAAAGCCGCGATGATCATTCGTCCGGGAACTTTTTTGATCAAGTTTTCTAGGCCTTGGTGAACTTTTACTTCGGGCAATGAAAAGCCTTCGTTTTCTATGTTGGTCGAGTCAGTCATCAATAGCAAAACTTTAGCCTTATCAAAGATGGCGTATTCTTTTTCTTCTTCTTTTGAGACCACTCCGTCGATTTGGTCGAGCTTGTAGTCTCCAGGAGTCACGATCCAACCGTGTTCAGTCTCGATGACGATACCCATAGAATCAGGTATTGTGTGAGTCACGCCAAAGAAGTGGACTTTTATTTTTCCACAAGTGATGACTGAATCTTTTTCGACGATTTGTTCGTTGAGTTTTGGTAGGTGAGGGAATTCGGCTTGGCGCTTTCGCATCATCAAGATGGAAAGGTTTCGAGAATACACCGGTGGGTTGCCGATACGTGAGAGTACGATAGGCACGCCTCCGATGTGGTCGAGGTGACCGTGAGTGATAAACAACGCGCGAATTTTTTCCTTGCGTTCTTCGAGGTAAGTCGTGTTTGGAATCACATAGTCGACGCCTGGAGTCTCTTCGGTCGAAAAGTGCATACCTGCGTCGATGACGATGATATCGTCGCCGATTTCGATAGCGGTCATGTTTTTACCGATTTCTTCGACTCCACCGAGGGGGATGATGCGGATGACTCCTTTTTCTACTGGAGGGATTTTAGCCGCTTGCCCGCTTTTTTGTTGGGGAGCACCACCGGCTTGTTTTGGTCGGCGATTTTGACCTCCTCGTCCAAATTTTGAATATTGGTAGGTCGAATTTTTAGTTGTTCTTTTTTTGTCGCTTGGGCGATGAGCATGTTTGACATCACCACTAGTTCCTCCTTGTTTCGGGGATGCATTTGCGGGATTTTCAGATTTCTCTTCGATGCTAATCGAGCTAAACGGTAGTCTTGTTTTTTTTGTCATTCTTATTTTAAATTATTAATTAACGAATATTTTCCATACTTGGTCAGTGTTTATATACCATGAATAGATATTAGCGAATCGATCGCTTGGTGTAGTAATGTGGCCTAGAGTAGCGCCGTAAATCTTTGGGGATACTACATAGATGAATTTTGGACTATACAAGAAAACAGCAGGCATATCTTTTCTCACTTCGTCTTCAAATTGTAGATACTTTTTAATTCTAGCGTCTCGGTCGGTGATGCTGAAAGCGTCTTCCAAGATTTTATCGACTTTAGCACTTGTGTACATGGCGATATTCAAACCTGGATCTTTTCTCTGGGAAGAATGCCAGAAAGCATACAAGTCGGACTCGTGGTTGACGATTTGGCCAAAGAGAAGAGCATCATATTTTCTCGGACGAATCACACTCTGGTTTAGATTGCCGATATCAAATGTCTTTACGTCTACATTCATACCGATACTTCGCAAATCTTCGGTGATCAAGTCGGCTGCTTTCGAGAGTTCTGGCGCGTTACTGGTCGAGATAGAGAAGGCGAGCGGGACAGTGGTCTTCTTTTTTTTGCTATCAGTAGTGGTTTTTTCTAGGAAACCTTCGGCATTTTTGGTCCAGCCAGCTTTGGCTAGGTCGGCGGAAATTTTTTCTAGAGTTTCGGCGCGATTGGTCTCAGACAAGGTCGAAAGTTTTTGATACTCTACCATGTTTGGTGGGATCGGGTTGTCGATAGCTACGCCATAACCAGCCAAGACTTCGCGGATGATGCGATCTTTGTCGATGGCTTGGTCGATAGCTTTGACCACCGCTTTATCTATGAAAAGTTGGTTTTGATTTTGATTGAAATATAGTCCAAACACGCGAGGGAGGACGGCTTGATCGATCTTGTAATCTTTTTTAGAAAGTTCGAGTGCGCTGCCTGGGGTGATGGAGCTGATTTGGTCGACAGTTCCACTAGAGAGAGCGTCGGTCAAATCTTTTTCGTTTTGATAAAAATTAACAGTTAGGTTTTTAATATATGGTTCGCCGAGTGCGAATTTTTTGAAAGCAGTCAGTTCATAACTATCGATAGTTCCCGAAGATTGTTTGTTTACGGCGCTCACTTGATAAGGACCAGAGCCGATTGGGTCAGTGTTGCCCTCGTTGAGTTCGATTGGTGAGTTTTGCCAGACATGCATCGGCAATATTCCCAAAGTAGTATTTTTCAAGAAAGAAGCAAATGGTTGTTTCAAATTGAATTTGATTGTTTTCTCATCGATTTTTTCGACACTGACTCCGTCCCAATTTATCTTTTGGCTACTTTTGATGATTGGGTCCTTGGCTGAAGTGATGGTAAAGACCACGTCGTCAGCTGTGACTGGGGTGCCATCTTGGAAAGTTACGTCGTCTTTTAAAGTAAAAGTGTATTCTAGTCCATCTTTGGAGACTTCATATTTTTCAGCCAAGTCTGGAGTGATGGTTCCATCGGCATTTTTGCGCATAAGTCCAGAATATATGAGGGCGACCATGTCTTGATCGGCTGGTGAAGTGGCCAGAATTGGGTTTACAAAGCGGGGAGTGCCGACGATGCCTTCAGTGATACTGCCACCATAGGTCGGGATGCTGACCATGAAAGATTTGTTGATAGTCTGCAATATGCCGAGCGTGCTCAAGACCAACAAACCAAAGAAAATCAGAAAAATCACCCATTCTTTTTTAGAGAATGCAGAGATAGCGGTGTTGATTTCGTGTTTGTGTGGCAATTTGCCAAATTTAAATTGGCGCGTGCGACTTAGGAAATTTTCCATAATTAAAAGAAATTCAAAAACAAATTTTCGCGTAGAAGTATTTTAGCCTTTAGCCTTTATTATGATAGCAAGAAAAGCAGACAAAGTAAAAAGTACTCCACAGACTAGTGATAAATAGAAAAGAAACTTTTCAAAACCTCGGCGTGTGTGATGGATACTGCCGTCATCGCCACCACCCAAAGCGCCACCCACTCCGGCACCTGATTGCTGGAGTAAAATTGATGTCGTTAATACAACTGCAAGGATAATCTGCGCATATGGCAGAAATTGGCTTACTGAATTCATGGGGATAGTATTGCACAAAAAGTCCAGAAAGGCAACCAGATTGACAATATATCTATAGAAGATAGTATTATTTCAAACGCACCTTTCATGAGGAGAACCAATCATGTCGTTGGAATACCAGGATGAAAACAATCCTGAACCGGATGTTCAAAGGGGGCCGATAGAGCCGATGGCCTGGGCTCGACCTGGGTCAATGCTCTGGCAGCTGCAAGCAACTGGATTCCTTCCCGTGGGGACTGTTCGGGAAGTTCACGCTTACGCTGCAGAACTTTTCTCAGCGAGAGCGCGAGACGGAGTTTCCGGTTGGAGCGGGGGAGTTCCTGTCTCGCGGGGGTTCCTTCGTAGTCGTTAGTCATCGTGTGGAATAGGCCGCGAACCCAGGGGGTTCGCGGCCGTTTCTTTTTTTTATATATATCAAATATGCCTTATAAAATAAGGTTTTTGTACCGTATTCTAACCAATAGCTTCACACCACCTGCATTGGAATTAAGTAATTAATCCC
>CAZHDU010000035.1:2064-7655 GCA_964531535.1 uncultured Candidatus Saccharibacteria bacterium | reverse complement strand
TACACGTCGAGGAAAAGCCATACGTATCTAAACACACATTTGCTGATTTTCCATTCAATCCTCAATTACATAAAAACATTACTAGAGCAGGGTATACAAGCCCTCGTCCAATTCAAGACCAAACAATTGCTATAACTCTACAAGGCCGAGACGTTTTTGGCTTGGCTAATACTGGCACAGGGAAGACCGCAGCCTTTCTTTTGCCTTTGATTGAAAAGATTGCCAAGACTAAAGGGCAAAACAAAAGAGAAAAAGTATTAATCATGGCACCGACTCGCGAGCTGGCTATCCAAATCGATGAAGAATTTAAAAAACTCGCTTTTGGTTTCGGTATGTTTTCCGCGGCTTGCGTCGGAGGTTTGCCAATTTCTAAACAAATTCGAGAAATCAAAATGGGAGTTTCGTTCATCATCGGTACTCCAGGGCGTTTGCGAGACTTGATCGATCAAAAAGTTATCGATCTTTCGACTTGCTACTCTGTGGTCCTCGACGAAGCGGACCGAATGCTCGACATGGGCTTCCGAGACGATATGGTCTATATCATCGGTAAAGCTCCAGCCCTACACCAGACTCTTTTCTTCTCGGCTACGCTTTCTCCAGATATCAAAAAACTAACTGAAAAATATTTGAAAGATCCAGTTTTCGTCTCTGTTCTTTCTGGTGAAACTTCTAAAAATATTGATCAAGACGTGGTCCGCTATAAAGGCAAGGATGAAAAAATCGAAAAGCTACACGAAGTTTTGAAAAAAGATGGTTCAGATAAGGTGTTGATTTTCCGAGAGATGAAACACAGTGTCGACGAACTTGAAAAAGAACTCAAACACGCTGGTTTCCACGTGGGTGGTATTCACGGTGACAAGCGAAGTCGAGAACGTATTCGAATCTTGGATTCATTCAAGCAAGATAAAATAAATATATTGATTGCGACCGACGTGGCCGCTCGAGGGCTAGATATACCAGATGTGACTCATGTCATCAACTTCGATGTCCCTCAGACCTACGACACCTATGTCCATCGTATAGGCCGAACAGGCCGCTCTGGTAAAAAGGGGACAGCGCTTACTTTTGTACCCCAATAAAAAAATTCTAAAACTCTTAATCCAGGTGGAGGGCATTCTGCTTGCCTTGATAAGGTAAGGTTAGGAGGGTTTTGACTTATTGTGTATGTATTCGGTATAATAATGTTATTATAAGTTAACTATAAAAATTTATGACAATAGAAGGACCTGGATCAAAGAGAGTAGATGATGTAGATAAAGCTCAAGTTATGGCAAAAGCAGAAGACCAACACAGGGAGAATGCTATGATACTTGATCGTTCTGTAAATGCCCCGATTGAAACGAATGTCAATACCAAATCAGTTAAACTTGAAGGTTCCTATGATAATTATGTTGGTGCAACATACAAAGGATTCGATAAGAATATGTCAGACGAACAAATAAGAGAAAGTATAGCTGAATCTGCCAATAAGCAAAGAATAGCTGCAGATGTGGCAGGTGAAGTTGCAGGAAAAAAATATGAGGAACAAATAAAAGAAGAAATTCGACAAACGGAAATTGCAGATGCAAGAGCAAAAGTAGAAGAGGCATTTAATAAAGGTAAGTAGAATCTAAGTTAGTTTTATTTTGCGTTGACTAGTCCGGCTTTGAGGAGGGTAGCGTAGGCACCGTTTTTCTTCATGGTTCGCATTCCGCGAGTGGTGATTTCTACTACCACAGTCTTGTTTAATTCAGGCACAAAAACTCGCTTCTTTTGAAGGTTTGGGTATTTGCGGACACGTCCGGTTGGATTGAATTTAGTGGCACGAGTTCGGTTTGAGTACCCGCCGCCGATAATTGAACCCTTTTTAGTTACTGCACATATTTTTTTCATTGCGCTTTGTATGCTATCATAGATTTAAGAGTTTATCAAGTATAAAGCCATGGATTCCATTTTTTATATAACAGTCTTGATTATGTCGGTGGTTATCCACGAAGTCTCCCATGGATTCATGGCCGAGTATTTTGGCGACCAGACCGCCCGCTACGCTGGACGGTTGACCTTAAATCCACTCAAACATCTCGATCCTTTTGGCTCGGTGATTTTGCCAGCTGTGCTGGTTTTATCCCATTCGCCATTTCTAATCGGTTGGGCACTGCCTGTGCCCTACAATCCAAACAATTTGCGAGACGAGAAATGGGGGACAGTGGCCATCGCCGCTTCGGGAGTCATCGCCAATTTTTTCATCGCTTTCGTGTTTGGGACGATTATGCGTTTTATCCCAGCTATGGGCTTGAGCTCGAGCATGTCGGATAGTTTGTATTTTATAACTTCAGTCATCGTCATCACCAACATTTCTCTTGGTATATTTAACTTGGTGCCGGTGCCTCCGCTCGACGGATCCAAGATTTTGTTTGCTTTATTGCCTGTATCTTTCCGACCAGTCATAAATTTCATCGAAGAATACGCTCTGCTTTTCTTGTTGGTATTTGTGGTTTTCTTTTCGGATAGATTGTTGCCAATTATGGCCTTTTTATTCCATCTCTTCACAGGGCTTGCATTTTAGATGATTAAATAGTATATTAGCGCCATAGCCCAATGGGGCTTATTTCTTTGAATAAGAGGAAATTAAAACTTAAATGCCAACAATAAATCAATTAATTAAGAAAAACCGCGTGAAAGTTCACGCAAAACCAAAGACCGTTGCACTCGCAAAGGGTTTTAACGTTTTGAAAAACCGCCCAGTATATTTCCCAGCTCCTTTCAAGCGAGGAGTTTGCACTAAAGTTTCTACGACTACTCCTAAAAAGCCGAACTCAGCTTTGCGAAAAATTGCTCGCGTACGATTGACCAACGGTATGGAAGTCACTGCTTACATCCCAGGCGAAGGCCACAACCTTCAAGAACACTCTGTTGTTATGCTTCGTGGTGGTCGTGTTAAAGACTTGATTGGAGTTCGTTACCACATCGTTCGTGGTGTGCTCGATACTCAAGGAGTTGAAAAGCGCCGACAAGGACGATCTCTATACGGTAACAAGAAACCAAAAGGGAAGTAGAAAGTTAAAAGTGTAAAGTAAAAAGAATTTAAATAATAAAATGCGAAGAAAAGTTAAAAATCGAAATATCGTAGAACCAGACTTTATCTACAACTCACAAAAGTTGGAGAAATTTATCAACTACATCATGTGGGCTGGTAAAAAGGAAACTGCTCGAAAAGTCATGTATGCCGCTTTTGAAGTCATCAAAGAAAAGACTGGTAATCCAAATCCACTAGAAATTTTTGATCTAGCTATGCGAAACGCTGGTCCTATGACTGAAGTCCGCTCAAAGCGTATCGGAGGTGCAAACTACCAAGTTCCTATCGAAGTCCGCGCGGAACGCCGAGCTGCACTCGCTATGCGCTGGATTCGTGATGCTGCTCGAGCTGGAAAGGGTAAGCCTATGCATTTGAAACTCGCTGATGAATTGATCGCTGCTTCTAAAAACGAAGGTTCGGCTATTAAGAAGAAAGAAGATACTCACAAGATGGCTGAAGCCAATAAGGCCTTCGCTCACTTTGCTTGGTAATTTTGCTTTAGCAAAATTACCCTGAGCGCAGTCGAAGGGTAGAACTTACAAAAAAGCCACCGCAAGGTGGCTTTTGACTTTGTATTCAGTGGGCGTATACTTAGGGTATTAGTAATTAATATTTAAAAAATTATGCCAGGAGATAATGCACCAGGTTCAAAGAGAATAAATGATCCAGAAAAAGCCCATGCAATGGCAAAGTCAACTAACAGCTACAAAGGGGTTATGGAGACACTTCGTCCTAATGTTGGTGGGAAAGAAGGGGAGGAGTTGTTAAAGGAATTGGCGGGCGAAATGGCAGGAATGAGATACGAAGAAGAAAATTTAAGTAAAAAGAGTGATGAAGAATTGGAAGTGATTTTATCACTTATACAAAAAGAACAAAGAATCCGTAGTGCTGGGAAAAAAGTCTAGCACTTATTCAGTCCTTTTTTGTTTGCAAAAAACGACTATATAAGTTATAGTAATTTAAGCGCCCTTAGGCGCTTTTATTATATATAATTTAAGTTAATTTATTTATGGAAAGAGATTATCCTTTGGAGAAAGTTAGAAATATCGGAATTATCGCCCACATCGATGCGGGTAAAACTACCACCACCGAACGTGTGCTTTTTTATACTGGAGTTTCTCATAAGATCGGAGAAGTGCATGACGGAGAGACCACAACAGACTGGATGGAACAAGAACGAGAACGCGGAATCACCATCACTTCTGCGGCGGTGACTTGTTTCTGGACACCGACTTATGATTTAAAGAACAAAGCTTTGAAGCATCGTTTTAATATTATCGATACTCCTGGACACATCGACTTTACTGTGGAAGTGAAGCGCTCGCTTCGCGTGCTCGACGGAGCTGTCGTCGTCTTCGACGGCGTGGCTGGAGTAGAACCACAATCTGAGACCAACTGGAGATACGCCGACGAAGCCAAAGTTCCTCGAGTTTGTTTCGTGAACAAGCTAGACCGAACTGGTGCTTCTTTTGAACATTCATATGCGACTATTCTAGACCGACTTTCCAAGAAAGCTGTCCGTGTCCAAATCCCAATCGGACTCGAAGATAAATTTGAAGGAGTTATCGACTTGCTTCGCATGAAGGCCTACTACTTTGAAGGGGAGATGGGTAACACTGTTATTGAAAAAGATATTCCGGAAGAATTGAAAGCTGATGCAGTCAAGTATCACAGTGAACTCGTGGAAAAGATTGTCGAGACTGATGAAGCCATGATGACTGAATACTTGGAAGGTATCGTCCCAGACCTAGATGTATTGAAAAAGACTTTGCGTAAAGCTGTCATCGCTAACGAGATTTTCCCAGTCTTTGCTGGTTCAGCCTTGAAAAACAAGGGTGTTCAGCTAGTGCTCGACGCTGTCGTCGACTACCTGCCTTCACCTCTAGATATCCCAGCTATCACTGGTATCGACGAGACCACCGAAGAACCAATGGAACGACATGCTTCTGACGCAGAGCCTTTCTCAGCGTTAGCATTTAAAATCGCTACCGATCCATTCGTCGGACAAATCATTTTCTTCCGTGTCTACTCAGGAACTCTTTCCGCTGGAAGTTATGTCTACAATCCTCGAACTCGAAATAAAGAACGTATCGGACGTATTCTCCGAATGCATGCCAACGACCGAGAAGAAGTGAAGCAAGTCTTCGCTGGAGAAATCGCGGCAGCCGTCGGCCTCAAAGACACCATAACTTCTGATACTATTTGTGATGAAAACAAGCCGATCATCTTGGACCGTATTGTCTTCCCAGAACCAGTCATCTCGCTACGTATCGAACCAAAGACAAAAGCTGACCAAGAAAAAATGGGTATGGCTTTGAATCGTTTGGCGCAAGAAGACCCGACTTTCAAAGTGTCTACTGATGCTGAGACAGGTGAGACAATCATCGCCGGCATGGGAGAATTGCACTTGGAAATTATCGTCGATCGTATGAAGCGTGAGTTTGCAGTGGAAGCCAACGTCGGTAAACCACAGGTGGCTTATCGTGAGACAATCAACGGCAACTCTGAAGCGGAAGGTAAATACATCAAGCAGTCT
>CAZHDU010000035.1:0-2015 GCA_964531535.1 uncultured Candidatus Saccharibacteria bacterium | reverse complement strand
CCTATGGAAATGCTTACTAAAGAAGAAATCGAAGACCTGCCTAAAAATACCAAGCGTGCTCCTGGATTTGAATTCATCAACTCCATCAAAGGAGGTGTCATCCCTCAAGAATATATCGCTCCTTGTGAAAAAGGATTCAAGGAAGGTTTGGACCGCGGAATTCTCGCAGGATTCAAGATGGTCAACGTCTCTGTCGAGCTATGGGATGGTAGTTACCACGATGTGGACTCGAACGAAATGGCCTTCAAGATTGCAGCAAGTATGGCTATCCAAGACGCATGTAAGCGAGCTAACCCAGTTATTCTAGAACCTATGATGAAAGTCGAAGTGGTCACTCCTGAAAAATTCATGGGAGACGTCACCGGCGGACTTTCTTCAAAGCGTGCATTGATCGAAGGTATGGAAGACCGAGGTATGAACAAAGTCATCAAGGCTGTCGTTCCTCTATCAGAAATGTTTGGATACATGACTGGTCTCCGCTCTTCAACAGAAGGCCGCGCATCATTCACAATGGAATTCTTCAGATACGATATTGTTCCTAACAATGTTGCCGAAACAATCATTGCTTCAAGAAAATAATTAAGAAACCATAAAAATCCCCGAAAGGGGATTTTTATATTAGGAAAGTTGAGGCCTATTATTCCTAGAATAAAAGCTATTTTTCTAAAAGAGTTGTGCTATGATTTATGTATGTCACAAAACATAAAAATTCTTAAAATGGGTGGGACTATTGAGTTTAAAGACCCAGCTTACGAAAAGGTAAATGATCTAATGAAATTAGACGTGACCATAGACTCGTATTTAAAAAATTTAGTTAATCCACATTTTAGCTATGATATCGAGACAATTTGCGAGAAGGACAGTAGGGATATAAACGAAGAAGATCTTGCTAAGCTTAGAAATACAATACTTAATACCAAAGAAGAGAACATTCTCATAACTCATGGGACTTTTACCATGAAAGATACCGGTAAGTTTTTAGAGAGAATGCTCGTCGAGGAAAAATTAAACAAGAAAATTATTCTCACTGGGGCCATGATACCTATTATCGGTTTTTCAATTTCTGACGCTGGCTTTAATCTTGGTTTTAGTATTTCGGCTTTTTTGTCTGTGAATCCTGGGGTTTACATATGCATGAATGGCGGTGTCTTTAAACCAGGGGAGGTTGAGAAGAATACTGAATTGTTGAGATTTGAGTAATTTCATCTCTTGGTTTAAGTTTGCATTATCACACTTCACAAAACCCTACTAGCCAAGTTGACATTCGTTTAGAATCTGCTAATATAATCACAGCTGCAACTTTTGCAGTTTTTATATTGGTTTTTTAGTAATTATTATTAGTTAACCTCGCAAAAGCGAGGAAAGTTAGTACTTAAGCCTTAGCAGCTGGTTCTCGTATGTTAAGTCTTAAATATTAAAAAAATATTATGGCAGAAGAATTTAAAAGAGATAAACCTCACGTAAACGTAGGTACAATTGGTCACGTTGACCACGGTAAGACCACTTTAACAGCGGCTATTTTGCACGTTTTAAACCTAGCTGGTAAGACTGTTCGTCTTCGAGATGTTAGTCAAATCGACAACGCTCCTGAAGAAAAGGCTCGTGGAATCACTATCAACATTTCTCACAACGAGTATGCTACTGACGCTCGTCACTACGCACACATCGATGCTCCAGGACACGCTGACTACATCAAAAACATGATCACTGGTGCCGCTCAAATGGACGGTGCTATCTTGGTGGTTGCGGCTACTGACGGTGCGATGCCACAAACTCGTGAACACGTTTTGCTTGCTAAGCAAGTCGGTGTCCCTCGAATTATCGTTTTCCTAAACAAGTGCGACATGGTTGATGACAAAGAAATGATCGACCTAGTAGAAGAAGAAATCCGTGAGCTTTTGACAAAGCAAGGATTCGACGGCGCTGGAGCTCCAGTTATCCGTGGTTCTGCTCTTAAAGGTTTGTAATCAGCTTCTATGGCCGATGAATGGGCTAAGAAGATCCTTGATCTTACA
>CAZHDU010000034.1:0-8409 GCA_964531535.1 uncultured Candidatus Saccharibacteria bacterium | reverse complement strand
TGCGGAAGCGGTGAGATTCGAACTCACGGTGCCTTGCGGCACTCTTGTTTTCAAGACAAGTGCGATAGACCACTCTGCCACGCTTCCTTTGAACTTACTAAATATACTCTATTTAAGATATTTTTCAACTTTTGGTATTTTGCCTTCTTTTTAAATGATGTTCTTCGTAATGACAATTTGGACAAATGATTTCTAGGTTTTCTGGCCTATTGTCAGATCTGTTTCTGTTTTTGTGGTGCACATGTAAAATTTGGTATCTATCATAACCACAACGTTCACATTTTTTACCTCTTTCTATTAGTAACCTTCTCTTTAAAATTTTAAAAGTTCTAGCCTTGTCTTGGGGTCTGCCAATTTTATAATGGATTCCAGCTCTATTTATGTTTGCGCATTTTCTACTGCAAGTTTTTTTATTAAATCCAGCTAATATGGATTTTCCACAAACCACGCAGGGGATTTCTTTGCGCTGGTATATCCCATAACACAGGGGACTACAAAAGACGTGACCCTTGTTTGCTTTTACTTCACTAGGTCTACGATAAATAGGTTTTTTACAAACAAAACAAATAGTATTTGGATTTCTTTTAAATGACTCAGGCACTCACCCAGTATACCACACTATTTGATTTGGGTATTAAATGTGTTGGTAAAATCGGCTTTTACTTCGGCTGTTGTTTTCTTGGCCACTTTAAAAATATAGATAATTTCTAAAATTCCAACTGTATTTAAAAACAGAAGCACGACAAACCATTTTTTACTGTTGGCTTTCGCCGCGGTCCAGACTGCATAGGCCTTCCATGGAATGGTCCATAAAACTATAAGCAGTAACCAAACATTAAATGACTTCATCGGGAAAATCATACCAGAAAAAAGGTTTTTATGCTACTATCTCCCATATGAATACTCGGAGATTCCTCGGCATAGATTTTGGCACAAAAAGAGTCGGTTTGGCAATTTCAGATGAAAATGGCCAGATTGCTTTCCCGAAAAAAGTCGTTCCCAACGATTCAAAATTGATATCGAGTATCCTCGAAGTGCTCGAGTTTGAAAAAGTATCGGAAATTGTGGTCGGGGAGTCGACAAATTTTAACGGAGTTTTAAATCCTGTCGCCAAACAAATCGAAGAATTTATCTTGGCCCTACAAGCAGAAACAAATCTACCAATTCAAAAACAAAAAGAATTTTTGACCTCGGTCGAGGCTCGGCGATATAAAGATGAGACAAAATCTACTTCCAACAGCGTTGATGCCGCCGCCGCTGCGTTAATTCTCCAAAGATATTTAGACCGAAGGTCCCTACAAGAGGGGAAAAATTAATAAATAGGTTATAACCCGGTAGAAGAGCTTTGAGAAAGACTCACTACCGGGTATAATATATTCATGTCGCAGTATGCGTTTAGTAGATTTTTTCCTACACCCGATTTATTGTCGGTTACTTCTTTTGGATTAGATATTTCTGATGAATCAATAAAATTTATTGAGCTTATTTTAACTCGCGATGGGATAAAAGCTGGCCGACATGGTGAACGAGCCATCCCACCTGGAGTCGTCGAAGCTGGAAAAATTGAAAATACCCGACAGTTGGAAGAAATTTTAATCGCTTTGCGTAAAGAAGAGGGAGTTCGATCTGTCCGAGTCTCATTACCAGAGCAACAAGTTTATCTATATAAATTTCGTTTAGAAAAAGAGGGAGTCGAAAGTATTCGGGAGAGTATCGAGCTATCTCTCGAAGAGCATATCCCAGTTCCAGCCGAAGATGCTATCTTTGATTACGAGGTAGTGAGTGAAAATAGTAAATTTTTAGAGATTCAAGTCGCGGCTATTCCAAGGAATGTCATCGAGAGTTATCTGGTGGTTTTTAAAAATGCTGGGATTTCTGTCCAGTCTTTTGAGTTAGAAGCTCAAGCAATCATGCGCTCAGTCATCAAGAAGGGAGACAAGGATACCTATATGATAGTCGACTTTGGTGAAAAGCGAACTGGAATTTTTATAGTTTCTGCTGGGGTGGTTGTGTTTACTTCCACTCTCGACATCGGGGGTTTCACTTTAAATAGTATGTTGCAAAAGAGTTTTAATATTACTCACGAACAAGCCGAAAAGATGAAATTTGAATACGGACTTCAGCGCAACACCGATAATAAAGATATTTTCCCAGTACTTCTAAACAGTGTATCTATCTTGCGCGATGAGATTGCCAAACACTTTGTATATTGGCAGACCCATAAAGACGAAGAAGGGAAGGAAAATCCACCGATTAAAAAGATTATTCTGTGTGGTGGCGATTCCAATTTGCTTGGGCTGTCGGAATATATTTCGACCAGCATGAAGACTCCAGTCGAGATGGCTAATGTCTGGATCAATGTCGATAGTGTGAAAAAGCGAGTGCCTATGATGAGTTTTAAAAAGGCCTTGTCTTTTGCGGCTTCACTTGGGTTGGCCTTGGGAGATTTTGATAATAGTTAAAAAGATATGATTAATTTAATTCCAAACGAAGAGAAAAAGAAAATGGCTAGGGTGTTTTATCTCCGAGTGGTGGTTTTGTCTTTACTCATGCTTGGTTTTGCTGCTTCTGTGGCGACCTTGGCCCTGGTACCTTCTTATATATTATCGGAGGCCAAGGAAAAGTTGATTGACGACAAACTAGTTATTCAAAAATCCGAACCTGTGCCGGTGTTGGATCAGGCCACGGCTTCCGCTATCCAAGCGCTTGATGAAAAACTTAGTATTGTGGAGAAAGTTTCGGGAAATAAATTTTTAGTTTCCGAAAATATAATCAACGAAATTTTAGAGAGCCGAGTTTCTAATATAAAAATCACTAGTATTAGTTATGACGATGGGGGAGTGAATGGTAAGAAAATTGGGGTCAGCGGCACAGCTCATTCTCGCGAAGCACTACTTTTATTCCGCAGGTCTTTGGAATACAACAAGGCTTTTAAAAGCGTCGATCTTCCAATCGAGAATTTTGTCAAAGGAGCGGATATCCAATTTTCATTGAATATAATTTTAAAGTAATATGAAACCAAATCCATTAACAAAAAAAATAATACTCGCCGCAATATTTCTCCTGGTGGCTCTGGTGTGTTTTTGGTTTTTGTATCGAGAAATTTATGATACTGAATTGGAATCTACTACCAAGTTGAATGAGTGGAAGCTCGAAGCTTCGAGGCGAGAAGAGATAAAATCTTTGGATAGCATGATGCGAAAGATTGCTAAAGAACAAGCTCTCGTCGGGGCTCATTTTGCCGAGAGTACAAACTCAGTTTCTTTTTTCGATACAGTGGAACGTCTAGCTACTAGTGTCGGTGCAAAAAATACGCTAGCTTCCATCGAATTATCTAGCGACAAGAGTTCCATGACGGTAGGTATGAATGTCTCTGGTTCATTTGAATCTTTCTATAAATTTTTAACCTTACTAGAAAATTCACCATATGTACTAGAATTTATTTCAGTGAATTTGGCTAAGGACGGCGGTGGTGAGGGGTCGGCTGGAGCTTGGTCGGCAGCCTTGAAAGTGAAGGTGTTAACTTTTGTGAAATAATATTTTATGGATTTAAAATTTTTAAAATTTGAAAAGAAGTTTAAAAAGAAAGAACACCAGCCAGATCCAGACTTTTATTGGCGGATTATTTTTGGAGTTACGGCAGTGTTGGTTTTGTCCGGGGTAGTTTTCGCTGGATACCTGATGAAGCAAATCAACCAACAGGATTTTTCACTATCTTTGGAATATGGCGGGGAAGCGAGAAAGATAAGCAATGATCGAATAGATAAAGTTTTACAATATTTCACTGATCGTGAAAATAAATCTAAAGATATTTTGGTTTTGCCTGCTCCGAAACGAGATCCTTCTATGTAATATTTGAACTCACAAAACTTTTAGAGTTTTGTGCCCTCGGGAGGAATCGAACCTCCAATAGCGGCTTAGAAGTCCGCAGTTATATCCATTTAACTACAAGGGCGTATGTGCGAGATGCAGGACTCGAACCTGCGACCTTCTCAGTGTAAATGAGTTGCTCTACCAACTGAGCTAATCTCGCATATATAGAAAAGTATATAGTACTTTCGTTATTATTTCAACGTGCTAGTTATCATACCTTGAAATTTAATATTATGTACGGTATACTCTATATGTGAAAGTTGAGGAAAAAAATAAAGCAATTTTATTGCGCAAGAAAGGTAAATCTCTAAATGAAATTAGGGAAATTCTTAAAGTATCCAAAGCCAGTGTTAGTTTATGGGTTAGAGATATTGTTTTAACTAAAGAGCAAAAAAAATCTATATCCAAAAATGGGCGCAGTGTTCTTTCTATTGAAAAAAGAAGAACCAGCAGGCTCGCCAATGGTTTAAAAAAGACCAATTTAGTTATTAGTAATGCAAAAAAAGAAATCACCAATATTTCTCAAGAAGATTTGAAATACATAGGTGTAGCTCTATATTTAGGAGAAGGTGGTAAAACCAAGCGAGGGGTCGTGAGACTTACTAATAGTGATCCTGCAATTATAAGAATAATTATGAGATTTTTTAGAGAAATTTGTTGTGTTCCCGAAAATAAATTTCGTGGGCACATACACACTTTTTCTAAAAGTAATTCAAAGAAAGCTGAAATTTATTGGTCTGAAGTTTCAAAAATTCCCATAAATCAATTTTATAAAACATATGTAAAAACTAGCATAGCTGGCCAAAATAAACGGAATACTTTACCATATGGTACAGTAGATGTATCAATAAATGACACCCAATTGTTTTTGAGAATAACTGGGTGGATGGAGAAAGTAAAAGAATTAATACAATGAAAATTAAAGTTTTATATGAAGACCCAAACATATTGGCTATCGAAAAACCTTCGGGTATTTCTGTGCACCCGGCAAGCGCGCCTGTCAGCGACCCCAAGTCTCTGAAAAAGCCTACAAACAAGGCTCCAAAAGAACAATTCATCACTGATTGGGTTTTGAAAAATTACCCAAAAATGAAAAATGTCGGCGAACCGATGGGAGAAATTGCTCGACCTGGAGTGGTTCACAGACTCGACCGAGACACTTCTGGAGTTTTGCTTTTAGCTAAAAATCAAAAAGCTCACGCTTTTCTAAAAAAACAATTTATGGATCGAGTGGTCAAGAAGAATTATGTGGCCATAGTCTCGGGAACTGTAAACCCACCAGTCGGTCGGGAGTGGGGAGTAATCAATGAACCCATCGGTCGGAGCCCAAAAGATTTTCGCCGATATCTAGCTGGCCGTGGGGCGCGAGGGGAGATGAGAGAAGCTATCACTGAATATAAAGTGCTTAAAAATTTTTCATCCGGAAAAAATAAATATACATATTTAGAATTGAGACCAAAGACTGGCCGAACTCACCAAATTCGCGTGCACATGAAATTCTTAAATCATCCAGTGGTTCACGATGAACTATATAATAAAGACGGAGCTTGTCCAAAAGATATCAAGCGGATGGCTCTCCACGCGAAATCTATCGAATTTCAAAATTTAAAAGGCGAGAAAGTTAAAGTTGAATCAAAAATCCCTAAAGAGTTTGAAAAAGTAGTAAAATAAAATGGGGTTGCTAATTAAAAATTTTCATGCTAAAGTATGGCCACTATGAAAGGGGACACAATCAGTAAAATAAAGTTTAGCCCAGTAGATATCGACGCTCGCAAGAAGCTCGATTTTCGCGCTGGTGACACAATTCGTGTTTGGTCAAAGATTAAAGACGAAAAAGGAAAGTTTCGTTCACAGGCTTTCGAAGGAATGGTCTTGGCTCGCAAGCACGGCACAGAAGCTGGCGGTACTTTCACTGTCCGCCGAATCGCTTCAGGTGTGGGCGTAGAAAGAATTTTCCCACTATATTCTCCAATGATTGATAAAATTGATATCATCAAGCGTGCTAACGCTCGACGATCAAAGCTCTACTACGTACGAACTAAAGCTGTTAAAGACGTTCGCAAGAAGATGCGTTCTGTCGTCGTGGCTGAAGAAGCTGCTCCTGCAACAGAATAATATTTGTTGTATAATTCTCAATAGGCCTTTTGCCCCCGATCACCTGCTCGTGGACTCGCATCGGCGATTCCGAATACGGATTGGGGGCAAAATAAAGCAGTTTATTTTGCCCAGGTGTTGAAACTGGTAGACATTTATCCTTGAGGTGGATAAGCCCGCAAGGGCGTGGAGGTTCGAGTCCTCTCCTGGGCACCAATTTGCTTTCAGTAAAAGTATAACTTATACTTTTTAGTATGATATTTTCAGATTATATTTTTGTGCGGGTGGCGATCGGTTTGCTCGGTGTCTGTGGATTTTTTGTGGCGGAGCATATTCGCAATCACAAGGCCAAGCAAGTTCCTCTCGTATGTATGGTTGGTTTTGATTGTCACACAGTTGTTCACAGTGATTACTCAAAACTTTTTGGTGTCCCAGTCGAGATATTGGGGATGATCTATTACGCGGTGGTGGCTTTGGGATATTTATTTCTGACTTTCACTTTTGGTGAAACCTTGCCTAAGTTGGTGGTGGATTTAGCGGCTGGATTTTCTCTCATCGCTTTTCTTTTCTCAGTTTATCTTATTTTTGTTCAAGTTTTTGTCTTAAAAAAGGGTTGTTCTTGGTGTTTTGTCTCGGCTTTTATATCTATTTCGATTTTCTTGCTGACTCTAAACGCTTACCATATAGATTTTCTGACTCAGATTTTTAAGTAATCAGATTTGTAAAATTCTCTTGAAATTGCTATATTCAAGCTACATGGAGGCATTGGTGTAGCGGTAACACACGAGCTTGTGGAGCTCTTATCGAGGGTTCAACTCCCTCATGCCTCCCCAGAATTTGGCAAGTAAATAAACTTCTTTATTTACGCTGAGGGGTTGAAAGACTTTTCCTTATTTACTGAAAGTAAATGGAAAAGTACCTGCCTATGTAGTAGGCAACTCCCTCATGCCTCCCACTTTATTGAGCAAATTGAATGCTTTGTTTGCTATCTTTCTATGTCCTCGTCGATATGATCGAGCTTTTTTTCTAGTCTCGAGACGGCGTTTTGCAGATTTTTGATTTGATTTTCTTCGGATTCTATTTCGCTTTGTTCTTTTTCTTCGAGTTTCTTTTCACCGCTAAGCCCGGAGATGATGAGCCGGTTACCGATGAAGGCTGAGACAAAGACTCCAGTCAAGAGGAGGAGAGCCGTCCCGATTATGAGCGATGATAGGCTAGCCATCCCAAAATCATCCGCTGTGTGCCAGACTCCGCGCCAAAACAAGACTACGCCGATACCACCAAAGAAAGCATAGACGATCGGGTAGTGGCTCAAGCGGCCTCGGATTCGGTCTTCTAGCTTATCGAAAAATCTAACGATCTTTTTTATAATATTCAACATATGTGTTTTTATCATACACTAAAAAAACAGATATTTCCATATTTGAAAAATGACTAAAAATTTAAATATGCTAATATGAAAAAATGAAAAAAGTGGCTAATAATCTAGCTGAAACTTCAGAAATTGCTCGCCAAGTCTTGGAGTCTATTTTACCTGGTTTGTCTGACCGAGCTCTTGTTCTCGGCCTGTCTGGGGATTTGGGAGCGGGGAAGACGGCTTGTACCAAAGCCTTAGCCTCACACTTGGGCGTAGGCGATCATGTCCACAGTCCGACTTTTGTGTTGATGAAAAAATATGATTTGAAAAATCAAAAACATAAGAGACTATATCATCTCGATGTATATCGCTTAGAAAAAGAACAAGAGCTTTTGGATTTAGGTTGGCGAGAAATTTTGAGTGATGCTGACAACTTGGTTTTGATTGAGTGGCCAGAGAAAGTGGTGGGGGTGATGCCCGAGGATGCTCGCTATCTATATATTAAAAACGGCGATGATGAGTCGAGAATTTTTGAATTGAAATAACATGGAAGAAAATACAAATTCAAATACAAACATTTGGGCGGATCCAAAAATTACTGAGACTATAGCTCGTGGTGGGGTAGTGGTCATGCCCACTGATACAATATATGGAATGGTGTGTTCAGCTTTAAATGCTGAGGCCGTGCTCAGAGTTTATGATATCCGAAATCGTGCTCCAGAAAAGCCATGCATTATCTTAATCAAAGATTTTTCTGAAGTTGAAAATTTCGGGGTGGTTTTGAGCGAAGCTCAGAAAAAACAAATTGAAAAATATTCATCGAGCGAAGAGACGCGACCGGTCAGCGTGGTTTTGGATTGTCCTTTGGAAAAATTTGCGTATCTGCATCGAGGCACACAAACTCTAGCCTTTCGATCTCCAAGGCAACATGGGCTCTCAGCGCTACTTTCCAAAACTGGCCCGCTCATCGCCCCTTCGGCTAATATTGAAAAATTTCCACAAAGCGAAAGCATTGAAGACGCGCGAGCCTATTTCGGAGACAAAGTAGATTTATATATAGACGCCGGGCCAGTGGTCAGCCAACC
>CAZHDU010000033.1:0-8441 GCA_964531535.1 uncultured Candidatus Saccharibacteria bacterium | reverse complement strand
GACTAGACGCATCGCAGGTCGATTCACATCGATCTGCCAGCGAGTGAAGTGCTTTGCGCTTCGCTCGCTTTTTAATTTTGTTTTTTCTCTCGAACCATGTAAGATAGATTCATGGCACTACGGATAATTTCAATTTTCATAATTCTTTTTTCAGTCACATATCTACCATTTTGGGTCTCGGCCTTGCTCGGCCTTTCGGCCATGTTTTACTTTCCAGTTTTCCTAGAAAGCCTAGCCTTGGCCCTGGCTTCGGATCTGCTTTTTGGCACCGCCAACCCAAAACTTTATTTTTCTTTTTTCACTACATTTTGGTCGACAGCGATCATCTTGATCTTGGTGGAAATTTTAAAAAGATATCTCAAGTATTATCCAAAATAATTTTCGATGATTACTAGAATTTTTAAAAAAAATAAAATCGGCAAGGGCGACTTCGTAGAACCAGACGAAATATTTTTGGATTCTAAAAATCTGCAAAATTTCGATCGTCAACAATTCGAAGGTCGTATCGAAAAACCAATCCCAAAAAAGAACATCTTACTCCTCGGCTTTTTGTGTCTATCTTTGGCTCTAGTTTTTAGCGCTCGACTAGTCTACCTACAAATCACCAAGGGCGAGGCCTACCTAGCCCGCAGTGAAAACAACACCCTCAACAAGGCCATATTGTTTGCCGATAGAGGCATCATATACGACCGTAAAGGCGTAGAATTGGCCTGGAACGACCAGGAAGGTTCAGTAGACGGCCTATCCCTCCGTTCCTATCTAGAACCCGGTTTCTCACATGTTTTGGGCTATGTGAGCTATCCAGAGCGAGACAACAGTGGCCGGTTTTGGAAGAGCGAATTTGAGGGCAAGGATGGCCTCGAAAAGCAATATAACGACCAGATCAAGGGAGTAAACGGCTCAAAGATAATCGAAGAAAACGCATTAGGAAAAATTTATTCTGAAAACATTATCAATGCACCGAATCGTGGACAAGATTTAAAGACGACCATGGACGCCGGCATCCAACAAGAGCTTTACAGAATTATAAAAAATACCGCCGAAAATTATTCTTTCACAGGTGGCACAGGTGTAATCATGGATATATCCAATGGTGAGATTTTGACTTCGACCAGTTTTCCAGAATACAGTTCCAAAGTTCTTTCGCTCGGTGAAGACAGTGCCACAATAAATACTTATATCAAAGACAAAAGAAAATTTTTCTTGGATCGAGCTATCTCTGGTCTCTACACTCCGGGCTCAATCGTCAAACCATTTGTGGCTATCGGCGCTTTGGCTGAAGGTGTAATCGATCAATACAAAAAGATACTCTCGACTGGGTCTATCTCTATTCCAAACCCATATTTCCCAGACAAGCCTACTGTCTTTAAAGACTGGCGAGCCAATGGTTGGACAGACATGGGTGAAGCTATCGCTGTATCTTCCGACGTTTATTTTTATTCTGTCGGTGGGGGATACAAAGATCAAAAGGGCTTGGGCATCGCCAACATTGAAAAATACACTAGGTTGTTTGGCATCGGAGACAAGACTGGTGTTGACTTGCCAGATGAAAAAGGTGGAACTATTCCAAATCCAGAATGGAAAGCCAAAAATGTTAAAGGCGACCCTTGGCGCATCGGAGACACTTATCACACCTCCATCGGCCAATACGGTTTTCAAGTCACTCCACTTGAAATCACTCGAGCCGTGTCGGCCATAGCCAACAAGGGCACGTTGGTAACTCCGCATTTCTTAATCGAAGACACCGAAAGAGCTAACAAAAAAACTACGATAGATTTACCAAAAGAATATTTTGATATCATTCACGATGGCATGCGCCAGGCCGTGACCTATGGCACAGCCGTCAGCTTAAATGTCCCCTATGTCGACGTCGCCGCCAAGACTGGAACCGCCCAGCTCGGACTAGCCAAAGACCGAGTCAACTCTCCGGTGGTTGGCTTTTTCCCATATGAACACCCTAGATATGCTTTTATTGTGCTAATGGAAGCTGGCCCAGTGGTCAACAGCGTAAACGCGGCTTATGTCATGCGCCAGTTACTTGACTGGATGTCAACAAATACTCCGGAATATTTTAAATAGCCAATTTAGCTAATATTTGGTTTGCAATTCCTGGACTGATGAAATACAATATACACATGCGAAACGCACGTACACTTTTAATTTTGGGAATCTGGGTAGCAATATTGCCTTATCTTGGCTTTCCTTTACTTATAAAAAATATTTTGTTTTCAGTGTCTGGTTTGGTTTTGGTTTACTTGAGTTATATCTTATACGCCGATCATCGCAGTAAAGAAAAGGTCACCAAAGTTTTCGAAACTTTTTCAGAAAGTAATCATTTTCAAGACAAAGATCTTGGAATCTAAATAAAAAAAATAATGCACGATTTTTTCAAAACAAAATACTTAGCCGGAGTAACTTTTTTTATAGTCCTAGCTTTTGTCTCGGGCGTCTATGTCGGCACTCACCAAAAGTCTGAAATCGAAAAAGTAGTCGGCGTCAACAGCACAGAAACTCCGAGCGATATAAATGGTGTAGATTTTGCTCCATTTTGGAAAGCCTGGAACACTATCAACGAAAAATATCCCGGCGCCGATGAGATCACCAACCAAGACCGAGTCTATGGCGCGATTTCTGGATTGATGCATTCCTTAAACGACCCATACAGCGTCTTCTTTTCGCCAGAAGAAGCGAAATCTTTCGAAGAACAGATAGCCGGCAATTTTAGTGGTGTCGGTATGGAAGTCGGCATCAAGGATGATATTTTGACCGTCATCGCTCCACTAAAAAACACTCCAGCCGACCGAGCTGGTATAAAATCTGGCGACAAAATATTAAAGATAAACGACACTCTGACCTCAGACCTGACCGTCGACAAAGCCATCAAACTTATCCGCGGTGAAAAAGGAACAGAGCTGACCTTGACCATCCTCCACAGTGGCGAACAAAAAGCTGTCGAGATAAAAGTTATCCGTGATACTATCGAAATCCCTACTCTCGAGACCGAGATGCGCAAAGATGGCGTGTTTGTGATTCGCCTATTTAGTTTCTCAGCAAATTCTGCGAGTCTCTTCCGAGATGCTTTAAAAGAATTTGCCATGTCCAAATCTGATAAATTAATTTTGGATTTGCGCGACAACCCTGGAGGCTATCTCGATACTGCTGTATATATCTCTAGTTGGTTCTTGCCAGCTGGTAAAGTCATTGTCAGTGAAGACTACGGTGGCGACAAGGACCCAGAAATATTCCGCAGTAAGGGCTTTGAATTGATTCGCAATAAAACCGAAAACGTCTTGGGCGATAATCTAAAATTTGTAATTTTGATAGATAGTGGTTCGGCTTCAGCTTCTGAGATCGTGGCCGGAGCTATGCAAGACCAAAAGAAGGCTATCCTAGTCGGTGAACAGAGTTATGGTAAGGGTTCAGTTCAGCAAGTCTTGGATATGACCAAGGATACCATCCTTAAAATCACCATCGCGAAATGGTTGACCCCAAATGGTAACACCATAGCTCAAAAAGGTCTGACGCCAGATTATGTAATAAAGAATGTCAAAACAATAAAAGGTGATGATCCTCAAGTTGCCAAAGCTGTCAAACTTTTGCTAAACTGGCCAGGTATTAAATAATTTAATTAAAAAAAACCATGAAAGTAATATTCCTTAAAGACGTGCCACGAGTAGGTAGAAAAAACGATGTCAAAGAAGTCCCAGCTGGCTACGCGACCAATTTCCTTATTCCTCGAAAATTAGCCGAACCAGCTACACCAAAAGCTCTAGCCATGCTAGACATGCGACAAAAAGAAATCGCCATAGAGAGGGAAGTCCGCTCAGATTTATTGTCAAAGAATCTAGAAGATATCAAGGACAAGACTGTCCACATCAAGGCCAAAGCCGACGACAAGGGCCACCTATTTAAAGGTATCAACACAGAGGAAATAGTTGCCACCATGAAATCCGAACACCATGCCGATATTTCCCCAGAATTTATTCAACTCGAAAAACCAATAAAACAAACCGGTGAATTTGATATCCAAATAGCGATAGAAGGCAAAAAATCTTCGTTTAAACTCGTTATTGAGAAAGCCTAGTAATACAAACAAAAAAGGGCGACCCGAAGGCCGCCCGTTTTGATCGCTACTTCTACCTAAACTTGTTTCACCTTGTTCACTCCTTTAAGAACAAGTAAGGTTCCGCCAATGACGCCGAAACCTTTGTGAAGCGTAGGGCCCTCGAACTGGCAATAGTTTGCGCTGAAAATTGCCAACACCCCTAATCCTAGCCCTAAAAAGATCAAGGCCACACCAGCAACGTACTTCATGTTTCCTCCACATGGAACTCACGACCCAAAATGGGTACGTCGATTTGTTAAAATAATACTATTAATTATAGTATTTGTCAATATTTATGAAGTCAGAACTAAACGAACCCTTGCGGGTCCGTTTAGTTTAATTTAAAATTAGAGGAGGTTTAAGCTACGACACTGACAACCTTTTTTACAACAGTAGTACCATTAAAAGAAGTCTTTCGCTTTGTGCCGAATTTTACAGTTCCAGCTTTGAGGGCAAATAGAGTGTGATCTTTACCTGTAGATACGTTTGTACCAGCCAAAAATGCTGTACCGCGTTGTCGGATGATGATTGAACCAGCTTGTGCAGATGAACCGTCGGAAAGCTTTACTCCGAGGTATTTTGGTTTAGAGTCTCTTAAGTTTTTGACCGTTCCGCCGGCCTTTCTATGTGCCATATAATTAGATTAAATATTTATAGCTTCTTTTAGCTAGTTATCGTATAATTTAATAACAAAACAAGTATAAACGATTATATGGAAAAAATCAAGCCTGGTATAGCCAATTGGATAAATAGTGAGCAGGGGAAGGATATTTTGGTCATTTTAATCGTTATTTTAGTGGGTTTAGGGTCTTTTGAGCTAGGTAGGCTATCGCTTGCCAATCAATCTTCTCCGGTTAAAATTGAATACAACGGGGAGTCGCAATCGGCCAATATATTGACCTCGTTAAAATCAGCCGAGCTCTTGGCCACACCAATCTCTCAAAAAGCGAGCTCGACCAAGAACTTTTTTGCCTCAAGTAAGGGCACCAAATACTATCCAGTTGGTTGTGGCGCTGGTAAAACCATCAAACAAGAAAATCGAGTTTATTTTGACACCCGCGAGCTCGCCGAAAAAGCTGGCTACATATTATCAAGTTCGTGTAAATAATTAATTGACTAGTATGGATTGTTGTGATATAATTCATTTAGTGGCCTTTAACTAGGCCTTGATCTTTTAACACTCAATCCTGAAAGGAGGTTCGTATGTCTTCTCGCAAGAGAATAATTCTGGACCTGCTATTTGGGGTTCAGATCGTAGGCGCAATAGTGTTCTGTGGGGCTTATATCCTGCGATCACAAACTGATGTTACTGGTGCAAGCGTTGCGCAGTTCAGCCTAATGGCTGTTTATCTGCTCTTTCACTTGTGGCTGGGAATTGATGCTCACAAGGCGTCACCCAGTCGTCTTACTCGTCAGGCCATTACTGCATACATGACTTGGTTTGTTCTTGTTCTCGCTGTAATTAGGGGAATGTGGACTAACCCAGCGTATCGATGGAATGATAAAGATACCACTACGTTCAGCACGGCTCTGATCCTCACATTTGCAGTCATCATCGTGAGTTACTTCCGAAATCTGCAAATTAATGACCCGATGGTAAAGGCTCTCTTCGCCATCGCTTACAAATCGGTCCCTCAACTACTTATTGCTTGGAAATTCCTTGCAGAAGGAGCATCAGGGAACCCGGGTTTGTCTGTCATTATGGGTCACGTCAATATCCTTCTTCGCCTCGGCCAGATTTACTTCATGGTCAAAGAAGCGGGGCTGGATCGCAACCGTATCTGGCTGGCAGTCAGCGAGACTGCCAACGAGTTAAGTTGGGTCGTCGCTACCATCGCCTGGCTCATCGTTTCCTGAGGCCCTTGTCTTAACCGACGGGGCCTCTTTGTTTTGTGTTATTATTAAACTATGTTCACAATACCAAAAGTTCGCCCAGAGAATGGTTTCTATTATCATTACAAACATGATCCAAGCCAGTCTATAAACAACTACGCATACGAGGTCATTGGTGTGGGGCTGCATTCAGAAGGAAGTCACGACGAAGCTAACCCCAAGGATATGTTGGTTGTCTACAGACCGCTTTACGAAGCGTTTGTATTCAAGAATGGTAAAATGTTTGATGTACGACCACTCGAGATGTTTATGGAAGAAGTTACCAAAGATGGTAAAACTTTTCCAAGATTTCAAAAAATCACAGATCCAGAAGTTTGCGCGAAATTGGAAAAACTGAAACAAGAAATGTATGCGTAAGACATTTTCATTTATTTTAAACTTTCCGTATACATTCATAGGTCTACTAGTATCAATTATTTCTTTGCCTAGGCTTAAAATCGATTTTAACGCGAGACATTTAGCCATCATTATATACGCGCGGTCATTTTGGTGGGCATTTGGTTACATGAACGGTGCTCGAGCTATGGCGATAGGGCACGTAGTCATTTTAGGTCCAAATTTAGAAAAATACGATTTAGAACATGAATTAGTTCATGTTGAGCAACATATGAGATTTCCAATAATTTTTCCAATTTTAAATTTAATTGAATTATTCAGGGTAGGATATAAAAATAATAAATACGAAGTTGAAGCTTATTCCAGGGCTGGAAATTTGTACAAAGAAAGATAGGGCAGTGGTTTTAAAAGCCGATTTTTAGGCCTATTTATTTTATACTACCGTGTCGCACAATATATCTTGTGGTAGGTACCAGTTCAGCTAATATAAGGCCAAAATAGGCCTCGAGCTAAACCCTTGGCCTATTCCTTATACCTCTCTTATGTAATCTAAAACCTTTTAATTATTTCCAAACACTATTTAATAAATCAGCGCACCATTTTACAAAATCTTTGATGAGCGCTATCACCTTTTCAGCGTCCAAGCTCTTAAACCAGTTTACGACGCTGTCTACAGTCACATGGTAATGACGCATGGTCAATAAAACGATTACAATCAAAATTATTAATTGAATGAAACCACTATTTTTATTTTTAAAATTATTTTGCATATGTAAATAAATTATATCACAGACTGATTATAAAGATGGCAAATAATTCATCGGATCGAGATAAGCTTCTTTAGCCGCAATCGGTTGATACAAAGTTTGCCCTGGATAAGATTTACTTGCAAATGAGGTGACTTCGACACCACTCGAAATATATACGGTCACGTGTAAATGTGGCCCGGTAGAGGAGCCAGTGTTACCACTATAGCCGATGATAGTTCCCCTTTTAACCTTCTGCCCTTTTCGAGCACTGATGAGCGACAAGTGCCCATAGGCTGTAGACAAGCCATTGTTGTGTTCAATAAAAACCCATTTACCAAAAGATGCTCCAGGGCAACACAAATCTGTATCACCGACGCCACCGACCACGCCATCAGCCATAGCCATGACTGGAGTGCCCACAGAAGCCCTAAAATCAGTTCCAGAGTGGAATCCGCGAGCTCGTGGTCCAAATGGTGAAGTCACAAATATTTTCTCGAGTGGCCAAGCTAGCGCGCCTTTCTTTGGGAGTTTGGATGGGTCACGGATAAATTTTAATTGCGCTTCAAAGTCGGCTAGCTCACTTTCAAAAGCTTCTTTTTGAGCGATGCGGTCTTGTAAAAGTTTTTGATAACTAGCTTCGCTATTTTTGGTCTGGGCTAATAATTTATTTTTCTCGGCTACATTTTGTTCAATTATTTTATGCTGAGAACTCAATTGAGATTTCAGGGCCACCAATTCATCCTTGGCATCGATAGTGACCTGTCGAGTATCTTCCAATTCAGTTTTTACTTGTTTCAACTCCAAGACATTTTCGCGAGTCTTTTCGCGCAGGCTGACGATATTTTCGATATCATTCCAGGATTCAGTAAAATCATCATTGGATAAAATCATCTCAAAAATACTCGTCTGTTCGAGCTCGCTAGTCTCGCGGAGGCCTTGAGCAATAGAACGCTCGCTGAGCGAAATTGAAGATTGTTTATTGCCAATATCTCGGCCCAAGCTTTGAATTTTTAGATTAGTTCGATCAATTTTATTTTGAGTGACCGCGATATCACTACTCAATTTTTTCTTGGTTAGATCTAGTGATTGAATAGCTCCAGCCAGGGAATTTTTCTGTTTACTGATATCAGAGAGCTCAGCTTGATACTTGGCGATCTCTCGCTCGAGCCTGGCGATGTCTGCATCTTTTTGTTCCATCTGAGCCCTAATTTCACTAGCGCTCTGAGCAAAAGTTTGCGAAAAAAATAAAAAAGAAAAAGCGAAAAAACCCAGAAGCACAAAAAGCTTAAATTGCGTTTTGTAGTCGAAGGATAGTCTCATTTTTTCCTAAAATAGAAGCAATAATAAAAGGATACGGG
>CAZHDU010000032.1:0-8531 GCA_964531535.1 uncultured Candidatus Saccharibacteria bacterium | reverse complement strand
TGGTGGCCTTTCTCGAAAACATGATTTTGCTTACCCTCGCTCTATATTTCTTGATTGTAAATTCTGAAAAAGATTCTTGGGTGTTTAAAAAATTAAATATCCGGGCGATGGAGCTGGTCCGCATTGGAACTGGAGTCTCGCTCATAGTCCTCGCTTTTACTGAAAAGTTTTTGTATCCCGAACTCAGTCTGAATTTTTTGAGCCTGCATCACTGGAATTTTATGCAACCATTTTTCCCTTGGTTTACCGACAATCTATTTGTCTTGAGCACAGGTTTTGCTGAGCTAATTTTTGGAATTATATTTCTCTTGGGTTATATCACCCGAGTGACCACCATATCAATAGCCATATTTTTTGCCATGTCAGTGGTGACGATGTTTGTCCAACACCAAGCTTGGGAAGTCGAAGACCTAGTCGTCTACTCCGCCGCCATCTTGTTTATCTTCTTTGGCAACGGAAACAAAAAATAACATTTAAAAAAGCCAGCGACGTTCCTCCTTTCGGCGTGCTGGCTTTTGAAGGTATGAGACCTTCGGCTCTGGCCCACGATTGGGCATTTCAAGACAAGAACAAGTATCCCGTGGCGAGGCCGACCTTTTCGTGACCATCGTCACTCATCTCGTCGACCACGATTCCGAATTCCTCCGAAAACAAACCGACGACGAGGTGCTGGCCATTCGGGCCGATGCTTCTGGTCCGTACGAAAAAATCTTCGCACAGACGCTCCTTTAGAGCGTGTCGGTAGACTGTCAGAGCCCACACGACCTCGGCCACGTTGAGTACAGACTCCCCAGTCCTTTCCACTAATCTCGACTGTTGCTTCCAGGACTGGCCAAAGTATCCCAGAGGGACATCCTTACGGAAGATAATCCAACCCGGTTCTGTCTTGTCGGGGTTCTCTTCAGTCTCGACGACCCCACGAATCCATTCGGCCGAAACTCGATTCACCGGAGTCGGTATGGCTACGTGGTCGCGGACGTCGAGATATCTCCTGTACCACAAGTCCCCCAGGGCCCCAAAAAGGCTCGGGATTCCGTGGTGGGACATACTGAACCCCCAACTCTTTGGCATGTCGCTCCAAGGGATGAAGCCCAAGTTTCGCTCCTTGAATTTTTCGACTGCGTCATCGTAGTGAGCTTTGTAGTTGGGCACATCCCGAATCGCAATGACGCCCATCAAGGCCGCCACCGCCACAACAACCAGAATTTCCATTCCAAACCTCCACAAAAAAAAGATGCTTTTGTTCAAAAACTTTTTAACCTGGAAACGAACGGCTTGCTATATATCACCATATTTGTATAAAAATGTAAAGATATAATATAGAAAAATAATTTGTGATACAATGAACCCATGCAGAACATGTCTCTCTGGAAAATTCTAACAGCGACATTGATACTAGCTTTTCTAACCATTCCTTTTTTGTTATTTCCCGCTACCACCGGCACAATGCACCACGCCCACCTGCCGATAAATCTAGACGACTGCCCATATATGGTCCACGACCAAGCCCTCTGCCCTTTCAACCTGGCTCACTATCTCAGCATCTGGAATTCAGTATTTGCCTCTTCGCTGTTAAATTCCAACCTGCTCATGCTCTTTGCCGTTTTGGCTATCGTGGTGAGTTTTTCGCTCCCAGCTTTAAACCACCACAAGCTCCGGTTTCGTAAGAAAAAAGAAAACAAAAAAATAAATATATTGTATCGTGAGCTATTTTCCAGTGGATTGCTTAATCCCAAAGTTTTCTAATTAATAAATTTTTATTTATTAATTAATTTAACTTAAAAAAAATTATGGAAATGACACACTACATGGAGCTTTTAGCTTCGAATCAACCTTGGAATCTTATTATCTTCATGGCTATCCCGGTCATCTTGGCCGAGACAATCGCCATCAGCGAACTCTATCTATTGTATACTCGCAACTTTAGCAACAAGGTCAAAACCATCAGCAAGTGGAGTGGAATTTTAGCTGGATTGTATTTCTTGGGAATATTTTTGTTCCTATTTACGACAGTATTTATCCCGCTCACCCTCCAAGGTGGCTGGCGTGGGTTTGCCGATGTGATTGCGGTTAGTTTTTACTTATTAGGAGTCTTCCCGCTCATGGGTATCGCTTTGACTGAAATGGGAATCATCAACAAGAATAAAAATTCTGAAGAAAAATTAAAGAGTCATGCCATCTTTGTGGCAATCTTCTTGGTAGTGGCTCATGTGGCTATGATCTTTGGTATGGTCAACCCTAGTATTTTTTCAAATTCTGCAGACACTGAGGTGAAAATGGAAATGCATTAAAAAGGAGGTCTTGCCTTCCTTAAAAACAAAAGACCTCGGAGAGAATCCTCACGAGGTCTGTCGAACCTCGCGGTTCGATTGATATAATATAATTTCTTGAAAAAGAACTTCCTAGCCCCGCTCCGACCATAAGTCGGAGCGGGGCTTTGCGTCAGGATTCGCAGGGACAATCTGCGCACCCCAAACAGCAAGGGCGTGAAGGAATCTCCGAAAGCTTGATCAGCAAGTCGGCTTCTTCCTGCGACACGCCCTGAACGATGACGTCTCGAGTTGAAGAGACTTCCTCGGGCAACTCCTGCGACCGAGTCACGAAGTCCTCTTTCGACTCGTACTCGACTTCGAAGACCAAGCCAGCGAGCGAACCCGCTTTCTCGTTCCTCCGGAACACGACTAGGTACATGGCTCCCTCCACAAAATATACGAGTTAATCTTCAGTCACCGCACAGCCACGGCGGTGACTCCGAATCTCTTCCGGGATGATGAGTCTCTCTCCGAGCTTTTCAAAGACCTTCGTCTTCGTCCAGTTCGGTCCAGCAGCCTTCATCGTCTGAGCACCGGCGAACTCCTTCAGTTCTTCGCCGTGAGCAAACGACGCGAATCCGAAGATAGTCATCGCCACGAAAGCGAAAATGGCTCTCCAGATTAGCTTGTTAGCCCTTTCGGGTGGAATATGAGACTCCTGTCCCTCGACCAACATCGTCTGACTGATGGAATCGATGAAGACAAGAACGGCCACGATCAACGCGATCAACGCCATAGCGACCCCTCCCTAAAATGTAAAAAACCTGAACACCACGTCCAGATCCTTTATTATTATATCAGCAAAATACCCTTGCGTCAATTTAAATTTTCCGTCTATTTCTTGGCCAACCATTCTTTATCTTGGCGGACGATTAGGTCGGCTTTATTTTTTTGATCAAGCAAAATCTCTCCGACCACCCGCTCCATGCGGACACCCTGCGAACCTTTTACTAAAATCACATCTCCATTTTTTATAAAAGTTTTTACAAAATCCCCGGCTGATTGCGAATCTAAAAATTCAAAAATTTCCAAAGTCTTGCCTGGTTCGAGAGCGACGGCATCATCTTCAAGCGCTCCATCTTTGATAGCTTCCGCTCGCGGGCCGACGACGATCAAAACGTCAGCGACTTGCCGAGCGGTTTTACCGATTTTTTTATGAGCTTCGACGGTGTGTTTGCCGAGCTCGAGCATGTCGCCCAAGACCGCAATCTTGCGCCCAATTTTTCCATCGGCATCTTTAGGCAGTTCGACTTCACCCAAAGTCTGTAGCGCCGACTCGCAAGCAAAAGGCGAAGAATTATAACTATCGTCAATAATCAAAGTATCATTTATCCCAGCGAGCAATCTCATCCGTCCTGGTGGAAAATCATAAGACTTGAGCGAATTTATCGCATCTAAAATATTTAATTTCAAACCGTGAGCCAAAGCGAGAGTAGCCATGGCTGCCGAAATATGATTTTTACCAAAGACTCCGTCGATAACCACAGGCAGACTCTTGCCTTCGACATCGACTCGAAAGACTAGCCCATGTGGCTTGCCTGCTTCATAAGAGATACTGTCCGCCGAGCCGACGACATCGGCCTCGGTGTTAAATCCGTAAGTCACGATGCGATTTTTTGTCTTGACCCCCATACTCATCACTGTCTCGTTGTCGCGATTTAAAATGAGCACTCCATCTTTTTTCAGAGTCTTAATCAATCCACTTTTTTCTTCGACGAGATGTTTGCGAGAATCAAAAAATTCAATATGAGCTGGCGGATCAGTGATAGTAGTCAAGACCACGGCGTCCGTCCGGAGCCAAGAAGCTGTCCGTCGCATGTCCCCCGGCTTGCCGACGCCGACTTCGAGCACTAGCCAAGTCGGATATTTATGTGGCGCCAAAATGAGCCAGAGACCTTTAGCAATATTTTCCATCCAAACCGAAAAATTATTCCAACCATTCGGCACTCCCAAGATAGTCAGCGGTAGCCCGAGCTCACTATTGTAACTCTTGTCGCTCTTGCGGACATAGGCCACTTCCGACAACATCGCATAGATGGCGTCCTTGGTCGAAGTCTTGCCTACGCTTCCAGTGATAGTTATTATCTTTGGCTTGTACTTCAAAAGCACGAGCTTAGACTCGGCTTGCAAAACTTTGATTAAAATTTCTCGAAATATTGTGCGCATAAGATCAACGGTCTGGTGGAACTTCGTAATAATTTAGTAAAAATTTAGTGATATCTAAAAATGGATCGGCCCAAGTCTGCGCCGCATACGGCACACCTTTTGGATTTATAGCATACAAAAAGACGATAAATTTAGCATCATAGGCTGGGAAATAACCAAAGAATGAATGGTTGTGCCTGTCCTCATAATAGCCTCCAGAAGTGTTGTTGGCAACCTGAGCAGTTCCCGTCTTCACCGCCACTGAAAAGTGTTCAAACTTGGCCTGGCCACCTTTCAAAGATTGATCCATAACATTGACCAACATTCCGGTGATATCTTCGACAGCTTGCGGAGTGAGCTTGGTCGGTACAGTGGCGTATTCTATTTCTTTCGAAGTCCCGTCGTTGTATTTGATTCGACTGACCACGTGCGGAGTGACTAAATTTCCGCCGTTCCCGAGCGAAGCCAAAGCTCGAACAATCTCGACAGGAGTCATGGCAATACCTTGCCCGAAAGCGGCATTGGCAAATTCCAGTTCGCGCGGACTATTCAAGTTGGAGACCAGGCCACTAGTTTCATTTGGTAAATCTATACCAGTTTTTTCTTTAATACCAAAAGACAACAAATAATTTTTTAATCTCTCTCGGCCGAGTTTTTGTTCAACAAAGACCATCCCGGTGTTTAGAGATTGGTTCAAGACTTCTTGCATGGTCACATTGGCGCCACGCGCCTTTTTGTCGAAGTTGAAAATCTCTTTGTCTTCCACCACTACCGAGCCCTTGTCGGTATATGTAGTTTTTGGAGTGACCAAGTGTTCATTTAAAGCGCCAGCCATGACTAAAGGCTTGACCACCGAACCAAACTCGAGGACATTTTCCACCATCGGATTAGAAAAGACAGCCGGGTCGGTGACCTTGGAAAGAAAATTCGGATCGAAATCTGGCGCGCTGACCATGGCATAAATAGACCCATCTTTTGGATTCATGATTATTCCCCCGATCGAATCGACTTGATACTTGCTTCGAACTTCAGCCAACTTTTTTTCCATAAAGCCTTGGACTTGTGGCTCGATAGTGGTGACCACATCACCTTCTTTGACGCCACTATCAAATAAAGTTTTGTTTACATTCGAAAAAACTTCGGCGAAAAAATTCACATACGGATTATTTTGATTTCTCGTCAGCTCGACATTGTATTCTTTTTCTAGACCATAGCGTCCACCGAGTTCATCACCCTTGTAGCCGACGAGCCCGAGCACATGCGAAGCCAGACTGCCTCCAGGATAAAAGCGCCACTTTTCCTTAAAAATACTGACTCCGGGAATCTTCATAGCCGAGATAGCGTCGGCTTGTTCTTTGTTTAAGTGATTGGCAATCTCTTCATATGGATCTCCAGCTTTACCCGCTCGAAAATTAAATTCATCTTGATTGAGGGTAAAGACTGGTGAGAGCTTGGCATAGACTCCGGCTGGGTCGACAATCTTGGTCGGATTGATGGCCACTTTGTATCCAGAAATTTGGGCAGCTGCGCTGACTAGCTCGCCATCCTTGCGAGAAAAATATATCGTACCTCTCTCATAGATATCGCCTGATGGCGTGGCATATTGGTGTTCGGCTTTTTCAGAATAAAAATCGTTGTGGACTATCTGAACTAAAAAAAGTTTGACCACCAGGACCAAACCAAAAAGAACCACGCAAAATAAAACTATTCGAGAACGTGAAATAAAACTAGATTTCATTTCTAGCCATGCTTAGACTGCCAAGAGATCCGAGAGACTTTCTCACCGCAAATTTTGGTTTGACTTCCTTAAAGCCTAGGTTGTATGACATGTCGAGGTCGACGTTGTTGGAGAGAGCTAGATAATCAAGCTCGAGGTCGCTGACATCGCTGACCAAGACTCGGACTGCCGCTTCAGCGGTCTTGCGTTCGATGATATTGAAAACAATATTTCCTAAAATAAGCACATACCCAAAAGCCAAAGCGCCAAAAGCAAAAAGTATCGCTCGCAACATGAAACTAGGAGAATCATCATCGATGATGTTGACTCCGGCTGCATACTTTTTAATTTTTAAACTGGCTTGTTTCATTTATTTTTTATTTTAATTTTTCTAAAATTCTAAGCTTGGCACTTCGTGAACGAGGATTGTGTTTGGTCTCCTCTCCGCTAGCCAAAATCACTTTTTTGTTGATCAACCTCGCCTCGCCCTCTTTCTCTTTGGCTTTATAAAATTGTTTGACTGGGCGATCTTCTAAACTATGAAAACTGATCACCGCCATCCGCCCCCCGACTCTCAAGACCTTGAAACCATTGGCCACTCCGGCCGTGAGTGCTCCGAGCTCATCATTGACCGCGATGCGGAGAGCTTGAAACGTCCTGGTAGCTGGGTGAATGCGTTGCCTCTTGTAAGCTCCGCCCACCGCCGACTCGATTATCTTGACTAGGTCAAAGGTAGTTTGAATTTTAGATTTCTCGCGAGCTTCTACTATCGCGTGAGCAATCTTGCGACTCAACTTTTCTTCGCCGTAGCCAAAAATAATATCGGCTAAATTTTTCTCCTGCCAAGTATTGACGACGTCATATGCCGTCAAATCTTCCGGAGAAGGATTTGCCTTCATGGTCATGAGCAATGGCTCATCTCTCATAAAAGAAAATCCTCTTCCAGAATTATCGAGCTGATCCGAAGATAGACCCAAGTCTAGGATCACTCCGTCTACACTCTCGATATTCTTATCTTTCAAAATTTGGACAATATTTCGGAAATTATCATTTACAAATTCCAAATCACAAGGGAAACCCACAAATTTATCTTTGGCTTTTTCAAACGCTCCACGGTCTTGATCGACAGCAATTATTTTTACGCCTTTGTATCTCTTGCAAATCTCAGCGCTGTGACCTCCGCCACCAAAAGTGCCATCTACCACCACCGAATTGGTCGATAAATTTAGCCCATCTATTGTTTCATTTAAAAGAACTGTCTGGTGAATACTATTCATCGGCTAATTGGCTAACTTTTCTGCTAAACTCTCGGCTTCTCGCTCTATCTTTTCCTTTTGCTCGCCCCAAGCCTTTTCGTTCCAGATTTCCACTCGGTCTTTGACGCCAATGATGGCTGCTTTATCGCGAAGCTTTATTCCCTGTTGCAAGAATTCTGGAATAAGCATTCGCCCGATGGAATCCACTTCGACTTCCGCTGCTCGCCCAAACATGTAGCGATTGAAGCTTCGTTGGTCGGCTTTCAAAAAAGACAAATCATTTTCAGAATCGGAAAGTTTCTTTGAAACTTTTTCCCATTCTTTGACGGTGAAAATAAATAAACACTGCCCGAGTCCAGGAGTAATGATGATTTTCTTGCCGAGCTCCTTGCGAAACTTTGCCGGCAACGAAACTCTATTCTTCTCATCTATTGTGTGTATGTATTCGCCTATCAACATAAAATTTGTCAAAAAGTAGAATTAGAAGATTTCCCACTTTTTCCCACTTCATATACATTATAAACCACATAGCAAAATTACACCAAGCATTTTGTGTGGATAACTACCCGCCTCACCCCTCACTCCATACTGCGGAAGTCCGACTTCCGCAAACCAACACCGCCCATGTCCGACATCGGCAAAATTTGACAAAAAACACATCGATGGTAGTGTATATTTTGTGTCGCGACCTGGTGACGTTGCAAAAGAGTGGGCCTGGAAAAGCTACAGAGCCAGGTTCATATAACGAATGTCTTCATTCACCGTCCACCTGAACGATGTTTGGAGTGCCATGTCGCGACACTGTTCGTTCTTTTTTTCGATAACAAGACAATAACAAGGAAGGAGTCACCCATATGTGGCTTAAAATCAAAAACTTCAAGACGGCTCAAGGGGCGTTCACCGCCGCCTGGCTTTCCAAAGTGATGGGTAAGGAAATTCGTTTTCCAAACCTCAACATGGCCCTCCTCGAAGTCCCGAAGTTTGTCGAGGGAGACATCGAAAAGCTCCTCGACTTTGGGATTGCCACCGAGAAGCACGTCCCCAAGGGTATCATCCCGGACCACATGAAGGCTTACACCTGGGTCCAGGCGATGGTCATCG
>CAZHDU010000031.1:0-8628 GCA_964531535.1 uncultured Candidatus Saccharibacteria bacterium | reverse complement strand
GGGTCGATTTTAGTAATCCCAGAAATTTTTCCGGCAGATATTTCAACTTGATACATCAATGTCTCGGACACTGGCATAAATTCCACTCGCGACCCAATCGAACGAAAAGTTCCAGGGGTTAGGTCCGCATTGGTTCGCTCAAAATGAATCTCTATTAGACGCTTCATCAAGGCCAAACGATCAATCTTCATCCCCACTTCAAGTTTCAAGTTCACTTTTTCATATTCCTCTGGACTTCCCAAACCATAAATACAAGAAACCGAAGCCACGATGATGACGTCGCGCCTAGTCAGCAAAGCTTGAGTGGTCGCGTGTCGCAGACGGTCTATTTCTTTGTTTATAGATGCATCCTTTTCAATAAAAGTATCCGACACTGGCATGTAGGCTTCAGGTTGATAGTAGTCATAGTAAGAGACGAAATAGTGAACAGCGGCGTCTGGAAAAAACCCACGAAATTCTTGGGCGAGTTGGGCTGCTAGAGTTTTGTTATGAGCAATGACCAGGGTTGGCTTGTTGTGTTCAGCGATGACATTGGCCATGGTAAAAGTCTTCCCGGTTCCTGTGGCCCCGAGCAGAGTCTGTTTTTGTATCCCCTTCTTTAGCCCCTCCAAGAGCTTGGAAATAGCCACCGGCTGATCGCCCGCGGGTTGAAATGGGTTATGCAATTTAAAAACACTAGGAGCCATAGCCATACCTTAACATTAAACCTTACTGAATTGAATAGGGGGTATACGCGTCGCTATATGCTGTCACTACGATCTTAAAAGCAAAAGCTGAACCCACCAAAGTTAGAATGAGAAAATATATTAATGTTTTATTGATACGATACATTAATATATTCTATCATTTTTAGAATTTTAAAAGCTAGCTCAAACTAACTTCGAGCGTTCTTGAGCGCTCGTCCCCACCAAGCCAATTGCTTAATCATCGCTTGAGCCTTCTCGCTATATTTAGCAAAGAGCTCGGCTGGAGTTCCATTGCCAAACAAAACTGGGAAATATTGTTCGCCATTTATGTGGACAGATTCGCGGATAGGAACCATTTGTAACTCGACAGCCACCATTCGCAAATGTTCGACAGAGCGAGCTCCACCTACTGAACCATAGCCGACAAAAGCCACAGCCTTATTGTTCCATTCTTGGTAAACCCAATCCATCGCGTTCTTTAGAACTGCTGGAATTCCATGATTGTATTCTGGGGCGACTATGATATAAGCATCTCCTTCGTTGATTTTGGCTGTAAATCTAGCCACAGCTTCATTTTTATATGGTTCACTCTTGAAAGATGGACTGACTGCTTCGTTGAAAAAAGGCATCTCGTAATC
Source organism: uncultured Candidatus Saccharibacteria bacterium (assembly GCA_964531535.1). GTDB lineage: Bacteria > Patescibacteriota > Minisyncoccia > Phycocordibacterales > UBA9973 > UBA9973. The sequence goes on along the minus strand of CAZHDU010000031.1, from coordinate 7,304 downwards.
TCGCAAATCCAAAACTTCTACTTCTAGCCCTTCTTGTTTCTTGGCTTCTTCGGCGATCCAAGCCGCAGCCTTATCGCTAAAACGACCTTCTCTAATACTACCTAGGATAACTTTTAATTTTAGTGTTGTATTCATATATTTTTATTAATTAAACTATTAATTTTTCTTATTCTTTTGACTTAATTCTTCGACTAATTTTTTTAATAACTCTATGGTGTGTTTGGAATCTAACGTATATAAAACTTCTTGGCCTCGCCGTTCATCGGTGACCAACCCCGTATCTTTCAAGACTCGCAGGTGTTGAGATACCAGAGGCTGAGAGAGTTTGGTTTTCTTGGCCAGTTCGCTGACTGTTTTTGGGCCTTGAAAAAGCGCCTCGACGATGCGATACCGCGGGACACTGCCGATCCCCTTCCCGAATTGTTCGACCTGATTACATAAATCTGACATATAAAGATATTAGCATATACTTATATGCTTACGCAAGGGGGTCAATAAAAAAAACACTTTTCAGTGGTTTTTTTGGTCTGTGCGCCCAGTTGGAATCGAACCAACGACCTTATCCTTAAAAGGGATCTGCTCTACCAGCTGAGCTATGGGCGCATATATTAACTTTTTACCAAAAGAACATCAGTAAGTTAGCCTCATGAATCCGCTACTTCTGAGCTATCAGCGCATAAAGTGATAATAGCAGATTTTTAAAAAACTTCCAGTATAAACTTCTCAAAGGCTGATTCGGCGTCTTGGCCAGACTTGCGGGCCTCAGGTAAAAGATAGCTCAATTTAGCGGCAGTTTTTTGTAGTTCCGGAGCTGAAAATTTGCGAAAATCGCGCTTTACTATCATATCTTTAATCTTCCAAAACAAGACTCCGACTATCTCCTCCATCCCCACCCCGAGATCTATGGCTTGGCGAAAATAAATCCACATATTTAGTTTGTCTTTATATTGAAAAGCATTAGCCACCAAAAAATTATCAAATTTTTCTTTCTTTTCTTTTGGTAATTCAAAAATGTTAAGCTCAGCTCGGGCCTTTTTAAACAAATCCAAGATGGCCTTGGTGAGTTTCCCTTCGATAAATAAGAAATTGCTTTTAGATTCACCCATCTCGGTGAGCTTATCCAAGGCAAAATCGCGTTGATCTTCATATTCTAAAATTCCTTCAAACACCACGGTGGCTTTAGAAAAAAATAGTCCAGCTCCAGAATACAAGCTTTCGATTTGAGTTTTGTTAAAATTATTTCGATTTACAAATATCACTTCCGTCCCAGAAGAAACAGATTTCAAAAATCGTTCAAAGTTTACTCGCTTTTTTTTAGTATCATCCCCCGCAAAAAGATATATCATCGCAATCTAATTAGATTCTCACTTTCTTTTTATATTCCAAATACGGCGCGCCATATTTAGCCGCCAACAATTTCTCTTCCCGTCTCAAGAAAACAGATTTAGACAATATCCCAGCCAATATAGTAGTCACCACCACAAAAAAAGCATTGGTGATTATTCCAAAACCAATGATCATAAAAAATAATCCCCAGTGGGTAGGACTGCGAGTATAACAATATGGTCCACGACAAAAAGTCTCGGCGGTGATATTTTCCTGTGGTAGGTAGCGAGAAGTAACTTGGGCCCAGACTATGAGCAAGGTAGAAAGCACCAACATGACTAGACCAATTGGTCGCATATAATTCCCAGAAAACAAGTTTAAGTGAAACACGATGTCTAAAGTGACCCCCACGAGAAACAAAATAAAATGCGTCGCGTAACCATGGGTTAGCACCCAATGCACACTGTCTTTATAGGTATTTTGCTTGTTTTGGTCGTCCATTAGTTCATTATATCACTATTAGAAAAAGACGGTACTTAGTAAAAATTACTTGGCCGAACCGAGGTTTTTACCTGAACCAGAGTTCACAGTGAGTGGAATATCGGTCTTGTAGTGTAAATATGATCTAGCAAGTACACCTTCCATAGCTTCTCGGATAATCTGGTCAGCCTGAGTAAAAACTTCATCTTTGATCTCATAAACCAATTCATCGTGAATCTGTAAAACTAAGTGGACCTGGTCTAGCAACCCGGCTTTAGCTAAATCTTCATTGGCAAAACGAATAGCAAGCTTGATAATGTCAGCTGCCGTCCCCTGGATTGGAGCGTTAGTAGCTGTGCGTAGGGCCATGCTTTGTAAAAATGGAATTCGAGAATTGGCATTTGGAAAATATCGGCGACGACCAAACATAGTCTCGGTGTAAGAATTTTTCATAGCCAAAGCTTTGACTCCTTCGAGATAGTCGCGGACTTCGCTAAATTGATGAAAGTAATTGTCGTAAAATTTTTGTGCTTCTTCGCGGGTTCCTCCTAGATTTTTTTGCAAAGCCGACACACCCATACCGTAGATAATTCCAAAGTTGATGACTTTAGCCTTGCGTCGCATCTCACTATCGACTTTTTCAATCGGCACTCCGAACACAAATGCAGCTACCCCGGCATGAATATCTTTTTTCTCGCGAAAAATTTCAGTCATCTTTTTATCTCCCGACAATATCGCCGCCACTCGAAGCTCGATCTGGCTATAGTCAAAAGCACATAGTTTATAACCCTTTTCGGCCACAAAGCCAGAGCGGATTCTCCGGCCGAGCTCGGTCTTGATTGGTAGGTTTTGCAGATTGGGATCTTGAGAAGAAAATCTTCCGGTAGTCGAACCGTTTTGTAAAAACTTGGCGTGTAAGCGCCCATCGGGCGAGACCATCCCCGGAATCACGTCGACATAGGTCGAGAGCAATTTTTGAAGTTCGCGATAAGCCATGATTTCACCGATGATTTCATTCTCCCCTTCCAATTCTTCCAAGACAGAAATCTTGGTCGAAAAATTTCCACTAGCATTTTTCTTGGTAGATTTTTTCGGAGATTTTAAACCCAATTTGCCAAACAAAACTTCACCCAATTGCTTTGGTGAATTAATATTAAATTCCATTCCAGCCATTTTGTAGATACTCTTGGTCAATCGATCGAGCTCGGTGTGATATTCCTCCGACAATTCTTTAAAATATTTTTGGTCTACCAAAATCCCGTGGTCTTGCATAGCTTTGACCACGCTGATGATGGGCTTTTCGATTTCATCCCAGACGGCTTCACTTTTCTTTTCTTTCAATCGATTGAAAATAACCTCCCGAGCCTTGGTGATGGAATCAGTATTGGCAAAATTTAAAATGTCATCCAGAGTTGGGTTGGTGATCTCAGAATTCACTAGCCACAGAGCGATAGAAAGTTCTTGGATTTCTTCTGGTGAAACTTCTTCACTCGCCTCTTTGGCTGGAGCTTCCACTCCATTATCAGTGAAAAAAGTCTTTAGCCGGGCAAACAGCGAACGAAATTCAAACAAACTAAAGACCTGTTCAATCTTTTTTAAATCAGCACTTTCCCAAAAAGTCTGTGTTGGTATTTCGAATTTAATCGGCGCATCTTTACGAATCATAGCCAAAGTCTTGGAAAAGACAGCTTCTTCTTCGTTATCTTTTAGCAAATTAATTATGCGGTCAGTCAACCCCATTTCTTTAAACTTTTTACTTTCTACTTTTAACTCTTTATAAATTTCTTCAATCGTGCCGAATTTTACAATCAGGCTCGTCGCCGTCTTCTCGCCGACGCCCTTGATGCCGACGATATTGTCAGAAGGGTCGCCTAGCAAGCCCTTATAATCTGGCAAAAATTTCGGCTGAAATCCAAATCGCTCGATGACTTTTTCTTCATCATATAAAATTGTGTCGTTGATTCCTTTCTTTAAAGTGTAGACTTGAACTTTTTTATCATTCACCAGTTGCATGGTGTCCATATCCCCAGAAGCGATGATGATCTTGAGTTCAGAATCACCCTTCATCCGCTCGACAATCGTCCCCAAAATATCGTCGGCTTCAAAACCCGGCGAGTCATACATGGGAATATTAAAAGCCTCGAAAATCTTGCGGGAATTTTTCAACTGAGCGATTAGGGCTTCGTCGGCCTTGGCGCGCCCAGCCTTGTAATCATCGTAGACTTCGTGGCGAAAAGTCTTACCCGGTAAATCGTAACAAGCCACTATGTAATCCGGTTTCAAATCCCCAATGATTTTCATTAGCATGGTCGAGACTCCATATAGCGCCCCAGTCGGCTCACCCTTCGAAGACAAGAACTCGGGCAAGGCATGATAGGCCCGGTGGATAATCGCATGGGAGTCTAGTAAAACTAGAGTTTTTGAATTTTTATTTTCCTTTGGCATTATGCGAATTATAGCATTTCTTGCTATATGGAGTACCATATAGCAATTTCGTTCAGATATTAAATAAATAAATTTGTTTATACTCCTCACTTATTGCTATAATTAATTTAATGCTCGACTTTGACGATGAAAAACAAAAAAAGCAACTCGACGACCTCTATAAAGAAGAGGAAGAAAAACTCGTGGCCACTTTGGCTGAATCCAAATATGGCCTCCCCTACATCGACCTAAACCGAATCGGTGTCGACAATGAAGCCCTCCGCGCCATCTCGGAAAAAGATGCCACTGAGATGAAAGTGGCTCCGTTTAAACTTTTCGGTAAGAACATTTTTATCGCCGTCCGCGCGCCGAGCGAAGACTTATTGCACAGATTAAAGGAAGACATGGAGCGAAAAAACCTCGTGCCGACTTTTTACATGACTTCAATTGCTAGTCTAGAAAAAGTCTGGGGTCGTTACAAAGAAATTTCCATGGCCGAGAGCTCGACTGTCGGTGGTTTGGATATTTCCGCCGACGTGCTCCGTAAAACTGCTGAACAAATCAACTACATCCAAGACATCAGCACCCTGGTCACTCAAATTTTAGAAGAAAACAAAATTCACAAAGTCTCCCGATTGCTCGAAGTCATCTTGGCTGGAGCTATCTCCATCAAGGCTTCCGATATCCACATTGAACCCGAACAAGATCGTGGCCGACTTCGATTGCGTCTCGATGGTGTGCTCCAAGACGTAAGTTTTTTTAGTTCTGACATATATCGGCTACTAAATTCTCGCATCAAACTTTTATCAGGCATGAAACTGACTTCCAAAGTCGCTCAAGACGGAAGATTTAATATCATGGAAGGAACCGAAGAGCTCTCGGTGCGTACTTCCCTAATACCTGGAGCCTATGGCGAAGCCATCGTCATGAGAATCCTCGATCCAAAATCTATCCAAATCGAATTCGAACAACTCGGTATCGAAGAATATTTGTATAACATAATTCAAAACCAAATCATCAAACCAAACGGGCTCATCTTGGTCACTGGTCCGACTGGTGCCGGAAAGACCACCACCCTGTATGCTTTTTTGAGAAAATTATATTCTCCAGACATAAATATCATCACCCTGGAAGACCCAATCGAATACCACATCAAAGGCATCACCCAGACTCAGATCAACGTCGAAAAGGGCTACACCTTTGCTGAAGGTTTGCGTTCAATTTTGCGACAAGACCCAGATGTGATAATGGTCGGAGAAATCCGCGACCAAGATACTGCTGAGATGGCCGTCCAATCGGCACTCACTGGGCACCTAGTGCTCTCGACTCTCCACACCAACAACGCGGCTGGAGTCATCCCCCGCATGATCGACCTCGGAGTCAATCCGAAAATTTTAGTCTCCGCTCTTTCTATCGCCATGGCTCAACGCTTGGTTCGTATTCTTTGTAAATTCTGCAAAAAAGAAAAAACCCCAACTGAGTTTGAGGTAACTACTATTAAAAGTATTATTGAGGGCATGAAGAGTGAAGGCAAAGATTTTAGCAAACACGGCATAAACCCAGATGCTCCAATAAAAATGTTTGAGCCGGTTGGTTGTGAAAAATGTAACAAGACTGGCTATCATGGACGAGTCGGTATTTATGAAGCTATCATCAACGACGCCAAGATAGAAGAGATAATGCCTCAAAACCCAAGCGAGAGAGAAATAAAACAAATCGCCAAAACGCAAGGCATCTTGTCGATGAGACAAGATGGCGTGGTTAAAATATTAAATGGTACTACTTCTTATGAAGAAGTCTTGAGTGTGGTTGATCTAAACGAAGAGTAAAATAGAAATAAAAAAAGCATTAATCTCTAAACAATCCTTTCGGAGCTTGGCCCCGAGAGTAACAAATAATTATAGGATAGCCCCAGAAAGAATAAATTCTACCAAGTCGTCCTACGCAAACTCGTATAACCGATGGCTGATTGCTTAGAGATTAATGCCTTCTTGCGAAAATCTCTTATGAATACATAATACTACATACAAAACTAAGCAAATGCTATAATGTGTATAGCTATGTTGATACCCTGTGAATTAAGGTACCGTAAGCATAGTATAGCATATTCTAAAACCAATGTCAAGAGATAAAACAGGTAATAAAAAGGGGGCTGAAACGGCTACAGGAGAAGAGTCTTTTCTCGATCACACCCTACGACCCAAGGCTTGGGACGAATATATCGGTCAAAAACACATAAAAGACAATGTGAAAATTTTGCTTCGGGCGGCAGAAGAGCGCGGACACATCCCTGAACACATCTTATTCTATGGCCCACCCGGCCTCGGCAAGACCACCATCGCTCACTTGATCGCCAAAGAGACTGGGCGACAAATGAAAATAACTTCTGGACCAGCGATTGAAAAAGTCGGCGATCTAGCTTCTATTTTGACCAACCTCGCCGCTGGCGACATTCTCTTTATCGACGAAATCCACCGCTTGAATAAGATGGTGGAAGAAATCCTTTACCCAGCCATGGAGTCTGGCGTCCTCGACATAATCATCGGCAAGGGCCCTTCCGCGCGGACCATCCAACTCGACCTCCCACCGTTTACTTTGATTGCGGCGACCACGCGAGTGGCCCTGGTCTCCTCTCCCCTACGTTCCAGATTTTCTGGTGGAGTCTTTCGTCTGGAATTTTATTCCAATGAAGAGATTGCTCAGATTGTCGAACGGTCAAGTAAACTTTTAGATATTACTTTCGACAAAGATGCTCTGCTCGAGATCGCTAAACGAAGTCGCTTTACTCCCCGCACCGCCAATTATTTTCTAAAAAGAGTTCGCGACTTTGCTCAAGTCAGTGACAAACAAGAAAAATCTAATAAAAATATAAATAGTGACTTGGTAAAAGGCGCTCTGCAAATGCTCGCTATAGATGAAATCGGTTTAAACAGTTCCGATCGAAAATATTTGGAAATACTTATAGAAAAATTTAATGGTGGCCCAGTCGGCCTCAAGACCATGAGCGCAGCCCTATCGGAAGAAGAAGCCACTATCGAAGACGTCATCGAGCCATATCTAATCCAACTCGGACC
>CAZHDU010000030.1:7210-8815 GCA_964531535.1 uncultured Candidatus Saccharibacteria bacterium | reverse complement strand
CGGTCCACGGATGGCGAGCCCAACTACGCGTGGATGCTTCCGAACTGGAACGAGTTCGAGCGGATCTACTCGGTGAAGCTTCAGAACATCCGAACCGCCAGCATCAACAATCGAGCAGAGATGGGGTTGTGATGCAACTCCGAATTAGTTTTGCGGGCTTCGTTAATAAACCGTATATCCCAGACTTCGAAGTCGATGTTATTCCTCGTGTAGGCGACGGTTTTATTCACAACGAGGGAAAAGAGTCGGAACTAAACGGTGTAGTCAAGCATGTTTCTTGGGTTCTTGATGGTGGAGAGCCTGGGCAGCAACGTGAGCTGTATGTTTATGTAGTAATCGCACCAATTTAAAGGAGATAACTATGGAACTGGTTCTTAATTCGCAGTGTGTGGATAATGGCTCGCTTCGTCGAGGCACCAAGATCCATAAGACCATCGGTGATGGGGAGACGCAGTGCGGTAAGATCATGACCGAGCGTTGGCGGATGAACCCTCCGCGCAACCGCAAGGAAGTTTGCAAGGCCTGTTTCGGGAATGATGATATCTTCATCGTCTCTGGGTACGAGTTGCCGGACTGATAAAAGCTGTTGCCTCTGTAGCCAAGCGGTAAGGCAGCGGACTTTTAATCCGAAGAGCGCAGGTTCGAATCCTGCCAGGGGCACTATGTTAAAAAATGGTGGTAGATTCTACTTTATCTATTGGTCTGTCTTTCTAATTTGGTTAGGTGTGCTAACTTACTTTTATTCTAGGAGATAATTATGCTTAATGGTACGTGGACTAAGACGGTCGAGTCTTCTGAGGCAGACTTGACATGATCCTCGTGGTATCAGGATCTCGTAATTGGAAAGACGGTGACTTCATCTCCGCAACACTTGACTTCGTCACGAAAGATGAATCACTAATCACTCTAATCCATGGAGACGCGAAGGGGGCTGACCACCATGCAAAGGTGTGGGCAAACCTTCGTGGGATCAAGCATATTCCCTTTATCCCAAGATGGGACGAATTGGGTCCATCCGCCGGCCCTGTCCGAAACAAGGATATGATCGACGCGGCGATCCGAGCGGGAGAAGCAGTAGGCGAGAAAGTTATCCTTGTAGCATTCCGACTAGCTAACTCGAAAGGAACCACGCAAACGATTGATTACGCAACCCGAAAGGGAGTAGAGCGCTTCGTAATTGACCGATGACCATTTCGCTTCCACCACCAGGAGAGTAATCATGGAAACGTCAGTTTTAATTTGGGCAATGTTCTTTGCAATGGTTTTGTGGGTTGGGTATCTTCTCCAACACTACATCAGAGTGAAGCATCACCGTAAGAACCACTAAACAAAGTATAATCTCGCTAACTGTGTCAGGTTACCCGGATATATCGGTTCGGGTAATCTGTCGCAGTAATAACATGGTCTATAATGAGAACTAACCAAAAGGAGACCATTATGTCTATGAAGCAACAGAACATCGCCTTTGCTGTTGGGACCGCCGTCTTTGTCGGTGGAATCGCACTCAGCCGTTACAACGCACGCAAGCTTAAGAAGAATCAAGCTCGCCTTGCGATGTACGACCGTTGGATCGAGACCATCGAGAACCTTGACATGGCGTCCCCG
>CAZHDU010000030.1:0-7200 GCA_964531535.1 uncultured Candidatus Saccharibacteria bacterium | reverse complement strand
GCACATGACGACATTGAGTTCTGGAACATCATTGTTCAGAATGAGATCAAGAAGTAGTACTCAAAGAGACATCTAACAAGGTGTCTCTTTTTTGTCCCGGGAGTGACAATTGTTAGTTCGCGCACATATCGATACGAACGAAGTGGAAGACTTTGACATCACAGCTCTTCTACTTAACCTGGACGAAGAAGTTGGGTTTGAATTACCATCTGGTGAGCCTGGTTGTGGGATTCTCAAGTCGGTCGCTTGGCGCGAAGAAGGGATCATTAGACTCTATATTGAGCCTTGTGACCGTTGTCGAGATCTTTTAGTGGCGCAATACAATTAGGGAGAATAATGTCTTTTATTGATGCGAGTACGTTACCTGAGTATGAACCCATCACCGAGTGTAATAACTGTCATGCTGCTGTAGGCCATGCTAATATCACAGAACGCAAGTCTTCATGGTTCTGTAAGGTTGACATGGATTGTCGAGTTAAGGGTAAGCACGCTCACAAAATTTGTGATAGGTGCGGTAATCACTGGACAGAGGGGGTTAAGTAATGGATATCTATCTTGCCTTTCAAGAAAACCCTAGTGAAAACTTAAATTTATGTGTTGGTGTATTTACTTCATACGCTCGTGCCATTGATGAGACCAAAAGCTTGCCTAAATATGGTGATTGGCGACCAGGAGATGTTATTGAAATGGTTTTAGATAACTCGAATATTGACCCCCCAGAACCAGACGATCGAGGCCTGTATCCGTTCGATGCGGACAAGGTCTGTGAGAAGTGTGGATACGATAAGATCGAGACTGAGTACGTTAACCACAAAGAGGGTTATTTCTGCTCTGTTGTCGTCGGATGTATGATTCCCGGCGAACATATGCATAGGACGTGTAATCGCTGTGGGTTTGGTTGGGTCGAGAACATTCTAATCAAGGAGGCAGATAATGGCAGTAGAGTTGATGCCTCACCAGAGGAAAGCCCTGGAGAAGCTATCTAACGGTAAGGTATTGTGGGGTGGGGTTGGTAGTGGTAAGTCCATTACCGCTCTCTCCTACTACATGGAGAAGGAGCTTATCGGTGACATCTACATCATCACAACCGCCAAGAAGCGTGACTCCCTCGAGTGGGAGAGAGACGCGGCGAAACTTGGTATTGGGACCAAGGAAGGTGCGACCATCGCGGGCGTCCTTACGATTGATTCGTGGAACAACATCGGCAAGTACGTCAATGTGGAAGGTGCTTTCTTTATTTTTGACGAGCAGCGGTTGGTCGGTTCTGGTGCTTGGGTTAAGTCGTTTTACAAGATTGCAAAGAAAAACGCGTGGATTCTTCTAAGTGCTACTCCTGGTGATACGTGGCTCGACTATATCCCCCTCTTCGTAGCGAATGGATTCTACAAGAATGCTACTCAATTCAAAAGAGACCACGTCGTCTACTCAGCCTTCTCACGTTTCCCCCGCATTGAGAAATTTGTGGGAACGAAAAAACTTGAACGTCTACGCGCTGAGATATTGGTGGAGATGCCATATGTCTACCATACCCAGCGTCGACACAGAGAGGTCCTAGTAGATTATGACGAAGAACTATTCAAGCGAGCCAGGAAAGACAGATGGAATGTCTTTGAAGACAAGCCTTGTCGCGACGGTTCAGAGCTGTTTGCGGTTCTTAGACGAATTACTTGGGGCGATCGTTCTCGGTTGTCTGCGATACGTGATCTCATGGATCGTCACAATCGCCTCATCGTCTTCTACAACTACAACTACGAACTCGAGCTCCTCAGAGAACTCAACAACTCCTGGAGCGATCTCTACCAAGTTGCAGAGTGGAACGGACATCGCAAGCAGCCTATCCCAGACAGCGATAACTGGGTCTATCTCGTTCAGTATACCGCTGGGGCCGAAGGATGGAATTGCACATCAACAGATGCAATGGCATTCTTTTCCATGCCCTATTCCTATCGTCGTTACGAGCAGGCACAGGGACGTATTGACAGACTGAACACGAAGTTCATTGATTTGTGGTATTACACCCTTGTTTCCACGTCTCCAATCGATAAGGGCGTTGGTAGGAGTCTGGAAAGCAAGGAAAGCTTCAACGAATTGAAGTGGATTCGGGAGAACATCCCCGAGCTTCCTGCCGTCTTCGACGCGTTTCCAGAGTAGTTTATACCCGAACATTATACCTCCTTTTAGCACTTTTTGGGATTTTGAATTTTGGACAAATCTGGGACGTTTTTGAAAAATGGTGATTTGAGTGATCGATTTTGGGTAACTCGCCGGCCCTTCGGGTTGTGTTAGAAAATGGCCAGATTGGGTCGATTTGTGGAGACGAAAACGTCGGATTTTCAAAAATTGTTCAGATTTGTCCGAAATTTGGGATTTCCGAAAAGTTGCTGAAAAGAGGTATAAACCTTATTTTAAAGGGATCGCAGCCACTTTATACCTCCTTTTAGCACTTTTTTGGAATTTTGGACAAATCCAAGATCGCAGACAAAAAACTTTTTATTTTTCTTAGGTTTATACCTCTTTTCTGTACGCGTGGAAAAAAAGAGGTATAAAGGTACCCTATTACAAAAAAGTTTTTTCACAAAATTTTATTTTTCACAAAACCCGAAGTTAGTGCTAAAAGGAGGTATAATGAAGAGGTATAAACCTACCCTATATTATACCCTTTTTCTTCGCTCACAGAAAAAATTCTAAAGGAGGTGAGCATGGAAGAGCATTGGATCACGATTGAAGAATTCCCTGAATATGAGATTTCGAGCCTTGGGCGTATTCGTAGTCATTATCGTAAGAGAATAGTAAGACAGAGTCATACTAGACAGGGTGCACTCAAAGTTAATCTTAGGCTCAATGGTGTTCCTAACACTCGATCAGTGAAAGTGTTAGTAGCGTTAGCATTTGTTCCTGGACGTACTGAGCAATTTAACACACCACTGCAGTTGGATGGTAACCCCGATAATGTCGCTGCAGATAATTTGGTGTGGAGACCCAGATGGTTCTGCTGGAAGTATTCAAGACAACTAGAGGACCTTGATCGTTTTCGTGGTGTTGGTCCTATTGTTGATAGGAAGACTGGTATTCAGTATCCTGATATTGCTGAAGCCGCCTTAGCCAATGGTCTGCTACCATATGAGATTCAAATGGCTCTTGTAAACAAAGTTCCTGTCTTCCCAACATGGCATATCTTTGACTGGTGGCATGAATAATAGCTAAAACAGAAAAGAGGTATAAAGTCGCTGGTAAAACATCGATTGTAATAGGGGAGAACAAGCATTTTCAATTTTCGAAAGGGGCGTCATGGCCACTAAGGAATCTACTTATCAGAATCGGTTGATTAAGAGACTGAAAGATATGTTCCCTGGCTGTGAAGTCCTTAAGAATGATTCTGCTTACATTCAAGGAATTCCCGACCTTACTATTTTGTTCAACGATCGATGGGCTATGCTTGAGGTGAAGGCCGCTGCTGATGCAGTCGTCCAACCCAACCAGCCTTATTATGTTGAGCGAATGGGATCGATGTCATTTGCCGCGTTCATCTATCCCGAGAACGAGGAAGAGGTACTTCATGAACTTCAACTCGCATTCGAATCTGATCGGCAAGCACGCATTTCTTAGTGCTAGTAGTTATCATTGGATTAACTACACCGATCAGAAACTTGAAGCGAGACTGGTATCTTATAGAGCTGCTGTTCGTGGAACAGATCTTCATAATCTGGCCCATGAGGCAATTCGTCTAGGTATCAAACTGTCAAAGGCAAATCCAACACTGTCGATGTATGTCAATGACGGTATTGGATATAAGATGGAAGTTGAGCAGCCTCTTTTCTATTCCGATAACTGCTTTGGTACAGCAGACACTATTTCTTTTCGAAGGAATACTTTGCGTATCCATGATCTGAAGACTGGGCTTACACCATCTTCGATGAAGCAGTTGGAAGTCTATGCAGCTCTGTTCTGTCTAGAGTACGGATATTCTCCTTTCGAAATCACGATAGAACTTCGCCTGTATCAAGGTGGGGCGGTAGAAGTCCATAATCCTCCACTCGAGGATATTCAGTACATCATAGAACGCATCATGTATCTGGATCAAATGATCGACATCTACACGGAAGGGGAAAAGCTGTGATTCTCAGTGAAGAAGATTATCTTGCACATTACGGCATTCTCCGTCGTAGTGGTCGATATCCTTGGGGTTCTGGTGGGTCACAATCAGCCAGGAACAGGACATTTCTTCAGGTTGTAGAAGAGCATCGCCGCGTTGATGGATGGAGTGAAAAGCAGATCGCTGATTTCTACGGGCTTTCTACTACACAGCTCCGAGCAGCTAAATCCATCGCCAAGAATGAGCAGAAGCAGGGGAATATCGCTAAAGCTCAGAAGCTCAAGGATAAGGGTTGGTCTAACACCGCCATTGCCAAGGAAATGGGTACTAACGAATCTACGGTTCGTATGTGGCTTGCGCCCGGTGAGAAGGATAAGGTAGATCGTCTTACCTCTACCGCAGATATGCTTAAGCAGCAGGTTGCAGAGAAGACATATCTTGATGTCGGTAAGGGCGTCGAGCATCACCTTGGTATCAGCGGAACTATGTTGAGTAATGCTGTTGCCGTGCTGAGAGAAGAAGGATATGAGGTTCATCCTCTACAGGTTCCTCAGCTTGGTACCGGTAAATATACCAATTATAAGATTCTCTGCCCTCCAGGCACAACTAAGAAAGATGTCTGGAATAACCGCGACAAGATTGAACAGATCGCCACAAAGACTATTGATTTCGGTCGTAGTTGGTTTGGTATTTATCCTCCTCTTTCTATTAGCCCTAGACGCGTTGGGGTTAACTATAAGGAAGATGGTGGCGATCAGGCTGATGGTGTTATTTATGTTCGCCGCGGGGTCAAGGATGTTTCTCTAGGAAAAGCCAACTACGCACAGGTTCGTATTCAGGTTGGTGATGGTCATTACCTTAAGGGTATGGCTATGTACAAGGACGATCTCCCTGCTGGAGTAGACCTTGTATTCAACACGAATAAATCAAAAGCCGAAGCACCTCACAAGCTTGATGTGATGAAGCCTTTGAAGCGTAAGGATGATGGAGAAGTTGATCTTGATAATCCGTTTGGTGCACAGATCAAACTTGGTGGACAGATCCTAACAACGGATTCAAAGGGTAACACTAAGCCCAGTTCAGTAATGAACATTGTTAATGAAGAAGGAGACTGGCACAAGTGGTCAAAGAATCTTTCTTCACAGATGTTGTCGAAGCAGAGCCCCACTCTTGCACGGACTCAGCTTAACAAGACATACGAAGCCCGACTCAAAGAGTATGAAAGAATCTCTTCACTAACAAATCCTACTGTTAAGAAGAAACTTCTTGAATCCTTTGGTGATGAGACTGACTCTGCTGCCGTAACACTTAAGGCCGCTGCTCTCAACACACGTCAGGCTTCACATGTAATTCTACCTATCACATCTATGCCAGAGAACCAGGTCTATGCACCTAACTTTAGATCTGGTGAACGCGTAGTTCTGATTAGGTACCCTCATGCTGGAACCTTTGAGATTCCAGAGTTGACTGTCAACAACAATCATAGGGAAGCTAAGAAGATTCTTGGTGATGCCAAGGATGCTATTGGTATTCACCCTAAGGTTGCAGAGAGATTGTCTGGTGCTGACTTCGATGGTGATTCGGTTGTAGTCATTCCGAACAACACCAACAAGATCAAGTCTACACCCGCCCTTGAGAAGCTGAAAGACTTTGACCCTCGCTCTTCCTACCCTGGTTACCCTGGTATGAAGAAGATGGATGCCCGTACTAAGGGGATTCAGATGGGTGATGTTTCTAATCTCATCACAGACATGACCATTAAGAAAGCTTCTACTGAAGACATTGCTCGTGCAGTGAAGCACTCTATGGTAGTCATTGATGCTGAGAAGCATGGCCTTGATTGGCGAAGGTCTGAGGCAGAGAATGGTATCAGGGAACTTAAGAAGAGGTACCAAGGTGCATCTACTGCTGGTGCATCTACCCTGATCTCAAGGGCTGGCTCTGAACAAAGGGTCCCCCATAGGATTGATAGGCGTGCTGTTAATGGTGGCCCTATTGACCCCGCTACTGGTAAGCGTGTCTATGAGGAGACAGGACGTGGTCGTCCTGGTAAGGATGGTGAATCCATCCCTCTCATGACTAAGGTCAAGAAGCTAGCCCTTACAGATGATGCACACACCCTTTCTTCTGGTACCCCTATGGAAAGAGTGTATGCTGACCACTCCAATAGCATGAAGGCACTAGCCAACAGGGCAAGGAAAGAGGCTGTTAGTACCCCACCCTCTGTGTACTCACCCTCTGCAGCTAAGGCTTATGCTACTGAAGTGGCCGCCCTCAACTCTAAGTTGGTCATCTCACAGATGAACTCCTCCCGTGAAAGGCAAGCACAGATCCTGGCTAACTCCATCGTTCGCCAGAAGAAGGATGCCTATCCTGACATGGACAAGGACTCTGAGAAGAAGATCAAAGCTCAAGCACTTAACGAAGCAAGAGTTCGTACCGGTGCTAAGAAGGACAAGGTAGTCATCACCCCGCAAGAGTGGGAAGCTATCCAGGCTGGCGCTATCAGTAACTCTAAGTTGAAAGCAATCTTGGAGAACGCTGATCTTGATGTAGTTAAGTCCCTTGCTACACCAAAGCCTGAGCGTTTGATGAGTACTACTAAGACACAGTTGGCTCAGCGATTGCTGGCTTCTGGTTACACTCGTGCTGAAGTAGCCGACCGTCTTGGTGTGTCCCTCTCTACACTTGACCTAGCTACTAATGGATGAGAGAGGAAAGGAGGAACCTACACAATGGTTGATGGTAACAACTTAGATAGTGTTGTCCATGCTGTTGATACTGAACAAAGTTCTGGTCTTAGTACCGCAACACAGATCATGTTGACAACTGTTGACAACCCCTACTCTCCATTCGATGAGTTTGATGAATGGTACGCCACCGATCAACGTCTAGGTTACAACACACCCACCCTCCTTGCCAGGGTAGGGTTCACCTCAAGTGATCTTTCAGAGTTGGATCAGGAGAGAGCAATCGATCAAGCTATCGATGACATTCTAGAAAATGGTATCTCTCCTAATTATCGTAAGGTCACAAGAAAAGATTACAAATAATTTTTAATTAGAGGTAGGGGGGAGGGTCTCGCAATTCTGACCCCCCCTCTGCAT
>CAZHDU010000029.1:0-9330 GCA_964531535.1 uncultured Candidatus Saccharibacteria bacterium | reverse complement strand
GTCATTCGTGAACTCAAAGAAGAACTTGGTGTGCAAGCTGACGTTGGCAGATTACTATACATCAACACATACACTCAATCAGACGGCAAACATTACATAGAATTCTTTTTTGAAATTTTAAACGGTAATGATTTCACTAATATAGATAACTTAGAGCGCACACACTCACACGAAATTGCCAAATTAATTTGGGTTACTCCGTCAGATAACTTAAAAATTTTACCGAAAACGCTGGGTGAAGATTTTAAAGTTGGAAAAACTCTACACGATCAAGTAATCTTCATTAAAGATTAACACTTTTTGTTATAATTAAACCATGAAAGACAAAGAAACAATCAGTATCGATGTTTTAAAACATCTCGAAGATTTATCAAATCAAATAAATAAAATGATGGCTTCACACGCCAAGACTGGCTTTCAACGATACCCAGTGACTTTTGGTCTTTTGATTTTACTCGGAGTCATCGCTCTACACGAAGGATTGAAAGGAGTGCTCGAAGAACTCGGATTATTTACCTTGAACCCTTGGGCGCTCATTGCTATCGGTCTCCTCATCTTGACCATAACCGGCAAACTCTATTCGAAACTCGAAGATTAAATGTTATAATCTATCTATTAAAAGTTTTTAAATTTTAATTTATGACCCAAAAAACAAAAATAATACTTGGAATTTTAGTAGGTGGTGGAGTAATTGTCGCTGTCGCTGCTTCTTTTATTTTAGCCGACCTCTCTAGATCTTGGACATCCGAGAGTGTGCTCAAAGAAAACGAAAACCCAACCGCCGGCAAGAAAATGGCTTTCACAGAATTTTTAAAACAAGATAAGGGAGATTATAAATGCACCGTCAACCAAGATGTAAATGGCAGTGTCACTGTCGGCACGACTTATCTAAGTGGTGGCATGATTCGTGGAGAATACAACACGCAAGTCCAAAACATGAACGTAGATTCGACATTCATAGTTCGTGATGGATTTTCTTACAGCTTCACTTCCCTCGCCCCAACTATGGGCTTTAAAGTCAAAGTCGTCGAACCAAAAGAAGGCGACGTTACCACCCAGACTTCTGGCTCTTATCAATGGAACGCGCAAAATATCGGCGACTATGATTGCCAGCCTTGGACAGTAGACCCAGCCAAATTCACCATCCCAACCAATATCACCTTCCAAGAAATTAAGGCCTAGACAAAAATAAAATTTTTAGAAAACAACCACACTCCATGTGGTTGTTTTTAGTTATGGGGCCACTTTTCTAGGTCTGTAAGGAAAAGTGGTATCACACGGCAACTATATATAAGAGAGGTTGGTCGGTTATTTCTCCATCTAAAAAAATTAACAACCTAACTTAAAAAAAAATTATGAACAAAATAAAAAATCTTATAAATAAAATAACTACTACTGTTTTAATGCTTACTTTTTCAGTGAGCTCACTCGCAACTGGAGCGACAAATATCGCTCATGCCGTGGCTACCCCAAATTGGGACACCAATGGTTCTTATGTTATGAACATGGAATCTCTAGGGCTACAATATCCTCATGATATTACTTTGACTCAAGATAACGCTGGTAGTCTCGGAGGTCATGGTGGCAGCCCAACCGGAGAAAATGTCTATACATATGACATTACTTCAGGTCTAGTAGATGGTGATTCAATTAGTTTTGATGCCAACTACACAGCTACCCTAGACGCAGTAACTCCTCAGACAATTATGCATGTCGTCGGCACAATCGCCGTAGATGGCACAATCTCTGGAACTTGGTCAGACAATTATAATGGTGGTGAACGCTCTGGTGTTTTGTCCACCGTAAGTGGCCACGCAGTCGCTATCCCACCTGTAGTCGTCATCGCCAATCCCGCAGTCGACCTAGGATCAGCTGGTGATTTTGCTATTCTAGCCAAGACAGGAATCTCAACAACTGGAACCACAAGTGTCGTCGGCGACATGGGTATCAGTCCAGCGGCCGCAACTTTTATAACTGGATTTGCTTTAAACTTGCCAGCTGATAGTGCTTTTGCTACATCAAGTTTAGTGACTGGAAAAGTATATGCTCCTGGTTATGCAGACCCAACTCCCGCGAACTTAACTACAGCAGTCGGAGCGATGGAGACAGCCTACACTTCAGCCAACGGATTAGCTGCTGATGTCACCGAACTCGGTGCTGGAAGTATCGGTGGATTGACTCTAACTCGAGGTGTCTACAAATGGACAACTGGTCTAAACATCCCTAGCAACGTAACTCTTTCAGGAAGCGATACAGATGTCTGGGTTTTCCAAGTGGCAGAAGACTTGGATATAAGTTCAGCTACTCAAATCATTTTATCTGGAGGCGCCAAAGCTGAAAACGTTTTCTGGGTAGTCGCTGGGCAAACTACAATCAACAGCACTGCTACATTTAATGGAAACATATTGGATCAAACAGCCATCGTCTTGAAAACTGGCGCGACTCTAAACGGACGTGCTCTAGCTCAAACTGCGGTTACTCTAGATTCAAACTATGTATCAGACAACTTTAGTGCTCCCGTCTTAGACGGCGCTCTAAATGCTGAAGAATTCGGTGTCGTCAATTACGATACAGGATTAGGTTTTCTTAAAGGATATTCAGCTGGATTCGCTGTATCTGGCAACACTTTCACTGGCGCCACTTCTGTAATCACAAAATTATTTGCTGATGAAACTTTGTTACAAACTAACACAGCAATACTTCCAAAATTTAACCTAGACATCGTGGGTACTCAAATCACAACTCCATTTGATATATCTGGAACATTTGATTACACCGCGGATGGATATTGGACCAACTGGAAAGCTCTAGAACATGGTCAAACTCTCGCTGCGACAAAAGTCGTCGCTATCGTCACCTTGGCCAATGGTAAAATAGTCACAGCCGAAAACTCAAACCTAACTGGCGACCCAGCCACAATTTTTCCAAACACAGATGGAGGAATCGGTGGTGATGTCGACGGCGGAGCGACTGTCGGAGTTCTAGGAGTCAGTTCTATAGAAGTGCTCGACAGCACAGCTACAGCTGATGGAACATTTACCAACGGATGGAAATATGCTTTCAACCTTACTGTCCCAACTGATGAAAATCATTTAGCTATGAAGTTTTCTGATTGGACAAGAACAAGTGGTTCAAGCACAATCGCCGTCGCTAACAACATGAGAATCTCTTCTCCTCAAGCGAGCGATACAAGCACAGTGCTTATCACTGCCGCAAACACTTATTCGACACCAACTCTAAACATGGTCACAGATTTGAATCCGAGTTTAGATGGTATCCAAGTTAGAATCTTGGTCGAAACATCTATCCCTATTCACTCCGTCAACGGTTCTTATACGACGACTTACGGAGTGCAAACAAACTAATCATCTATAATTTATGAAAAACAAATTATTAAATTCATTCTTTATACTCTCGATGATGCTAGCCATGTCTTCATTTGCTTATGCATCTGAAATCACTGGCAACTTGTCATCTGGCGGTAGTGTCTCCTCAGACACCCTCGCTGGGTCACTCGAAGGAACAGTAGTTAGTGACGGTGGAAGTTCTGGCGGAGGATCGAGTAGCGGTAGCCGACCACGTGGTACAGTCTTGGGTGCGTCTACCTCAAATATTGAGACAGATTACTCAAATGCTGGGGCGCTATACCCAACCCGAACCATCGTCGCCGTAACCCCAACTCCAACTCCAATTATCATCGAAGTTCCAATAGAAGAAGTAGCTGTCGCTCCGACTGATGTTTTCACTAACCCAGTCAATGAAGCTGCTACAGATGCAAGTGGTTGGACCTTTATGGATTGGTTCTTTATGGCATTTCTATTCTTGTTATTCGTACTCCTAGTGATGTACGTGATTAATCAATCAAAAAACAAGGAAAGATTGCAATAGTATTATTGTCTTAATACAAAAAACAAAGCGACCCAGTCCCCTGCGGGGGGCGGGGTTTTGTTTTTTATGTGTTGACAAAGGGCTGTGTGTATTTTAATCTGAAATTAGATTCCACAGGCCTATCACACATGGCCTAATTGCACACAGTTACAACAGAGAGGAGACGCAATCGATGCGAGAAACCGTTCTCCCTGCAACAGCAGGGACCCTGAGCTGTGAAAGGCCCAAAGAGGTCTTGAGCCGAGCTGGTGTGGTCTTCCACGAACCCGTATCGGAAGACAGCCAGCTCTACAGAGTCACCTTGCCTTGTGGGTGGACAAAAGTCCCAACTGGGCCTATGAGTTTTCGTCTTCTAGACGATCGAGGCCGAGAGCGCGCCCAGGTCTTCGAGTCTGACAGGCCATTCATCAGTCTGTCCCGCAGATTTCGGGTCAAGAGGGACATACACCGAGAGATTAAGGAAAATCAGATCGTGGCCATGGTGGTTGGTGCTGATGGAGTAGTCAGCTTCACCACTCAAGTCTTCCAGGTAAAAGAAGAGACTCCATACGATCATCGATTCAATCTCGGCATCCGAGCCACAGAAGAAGCCGAGGAGTGGCTGGACAAGTACTTCCCCCACTGGAGAGATCCAGGATCACACTGGGACTAGATCCCATCAAATCCGCAATCACGCGGACAAAAGCGCGCGGCCGAATCGGCCGCGCGCTTTTTCAATTTCATATTTTAAAAACTTTGATTTTTGTTTAGTTTGGTATTAGTATATTAATTAAGTACCTGCCGTTCTTCGTACAATCAACCAAGGAGTCACTCATGACTAGAATCGGAGAACTGGCTGGGGGTGCAATACTCATAGCCATGTTCATCGTTGTGTCTGTCCTGTTCGGCTTGATCAAACTGGCCACCTTCGGTATGGTGAACTGGATCGACAAGCCAATCATCGAAGCGTAAATCCAAGAGGAGGTAAATTTGACTAAAATCAATCTGAAGGAAATACTTATAAGAAGCCTTGTCTGGGTTATGTTCACGATCTTCGCGGTTGCTTTGTTGGGGTCCTTCGTGCTCTCATTTGGAAGATTCAGTCCGATTGAAGACGTAATGAACCCTAACCGGACATGAGACAGAAGCGACAAGCCGTGGGCGAGCTTGGCTCGCCCACGGCAGAACAATCACCAAGCGGAAACGCTGGCAGAAAAAAACTGTTAGCGTTTTTTTTATTTCTTCCCGACGCAAGCTTTGATGAAAGCTGAGAATAGTGGGTGCGGAGAAAGTGGACGAGCTAGGAATTCTGGATGGAATTGAGTACCCAAGAAAAATGGATGAACACTCTTTGGCAATTCCGCAATTTCCATCAAGTGGCCATCTGGAGAACGTCCAGAGAACACAAACCCTTTCGCTTCTAATTCTTTGATATAAGCATTGTTCACTTCATAACGGTGGCGATGCCTTTCACCCACTTCTTTTTTACCATAACTCGCGCGAGCGATAGTGCCATCACTCAAGACTGCCTTATATTCACCGAGGCGCATAGAGCCCCCATATAAATTCTTTTGTAAAAGTTCTTTCTGTGATTCCATCACGTCGATAACCAAATTCTTTGAATGTGGATTTACTTCTTTAGTATTCGCATCTTTCAAGCCCAAAACATTGCGAGCATATTCGATGACCATCATCTGCATACCGTAGCAAAGTCCGAAATAAGGAATTTTATTCTTTCTGGCAAATTCAACCACTTTCAAATTCCCTTCCACACCTCGAGAGCCAAACCCCCCGGGGACGACAATCCCATCATAATTTTTAAGCTCTTTTAATTTGGCTGGATTTTTTTCATAGTCTACAGAGTTGAGCCATGAGATAATCGGCTTTTTGTTTTCTTTATAACTAGAATATTTCAAAGCTTCGATCACCGACAAATATGAATCCGACAAAACGAAATCTCCAGTCTCAAAATATTTTCCCACCATGGCAATCTTCACCACTTCTTTACCATTGTGAGCATGTTTAGCAAAATTCTTCCAAGCAGTCCAAGCTTTTGCATCTGGCTTTTGTTCACCAAGGCCCATGAGTTCGCAAAGCTTGTCACCAAGTTTTTCTTTTTCAAAATTTAGCGGAATATCATACACGCTATCTACATCTGGAGCAGCTACGACTCGGTCAGCTGGCACATTACAAAACATGGAAATTTTTTCTTTACGCTTTTCGTCGAGACTAGTCTCACCACGAGCAATCAAAATATCTGGCTGAATACCCGAAGCGTTGAGCGCTCGGACTGCGTGCTGAGTCGGCTTGGTCTTCATCTCGCCCACTTTGCCTGGAGTCGGCAAATACGAGACCATGACAAACGAGACATCTTTTGGTGATTCGAGTTTCATCATCCGGGCAGCTTCCAAGAAAAGCATATTTTGATATTCACCGATAGTGCCTCCGATTTCGATGACCACCACATCAGCTTCGGCTTTTTTCCCAGCTTCTTTGATACGAACCATGACTTCCATCGGAATATGTGGAACCACTTCCACACATTTACCTTTGTATTCCAAATTTCTTTCTCGCTCGATGACTTTTTGATACACTCGGCCAGTGGTCATGTAATTTATCCGAGTCAAATCTATACCCAAAAATCTCTCGTAGTTACCCATGTCTTGATCGGTCTCATCGCCATCTGACAAAACAAAAACCTCACCGTGCTCAGTGGGGTTCATAGTGCCAGCGTCTACATTGATATATGGATCTATCTTGAGCGCGGTGACTTTGAGTCCTCGATTTTTTAAAATGAGACCGATCGATGATGCCGTGATGCCCTTACCGACTCCTGAAATCACCCCTCCAACCACAAAAATATATTTTGTCTGATCTATTTTCATACTGTATTTCTATACTTTATAACTTTACACTTTATAACTACTTATTAAGGTATTTCCTCGCTGCGATGAAGCTAGAGACTATCCCCAAAAAGATTCCTGATAATAAAATAATTACGAAAATTTGAATGAAATTTGAAACGTAATAATCATACATATTTAGCCCCAAGAAAGACGTCATCTGACTGCCAAACCAAGCCGTCACAGGCCAGAAAATGACCATGGTGATGACTGTAGAGATAATACCATAAATAGCGCCTTCCACCATAAATGGTCCGTTCACGCGTATTTTAGAAGCCCCCACCAGGCGCATGACGCCGATCTCGTCTTTGGCGATAAAGATGGTCAATCGGATAGTGTTGAACATGATGATGATAGACAAGATCACCAAAACCAAGGTGATAATTAGACCCAATTTGCGTGCGCCAGAGATGATGGAATTTAATCGGTCGATGACTAATTTATTTTGATGATAGTTGACCTTGTCGATGATACTGGTCGAACTCGAGACGAGAGCATTGTCGGATTGTAAAAAGTTAGCAATACTTTCATATTGATTCACTTCTTTGGCTTTAATATTTAAATATGCGCCGAGTGGGTTGGCGCCAATCTCATCCAAAGCTTGGATAGTCGGATAATCACTCTCGTGTCGGTCACGGAAAATCTTGAGAGCTTCAGAGGCTGAAGTATAAGAAATCGAAGCCACCTCTGGTAATTTTTCCAAAGAAGATTTGAGTAACATGATCTGATCAGCTGGCGCGCCGACCGTGAAATAGATAGACACGTCGACTTTATCTTTGATGGCGCTCAAAGAAAAGTACAATACAGTCTGAAGTAAGATAATCGAAACCATCACCGACAAAGTAATCGTGGTGACCAAAACAGCTGCCCAAGAGACGAGGCCACCTCGCGAAAAATTCACCCAACCTGCTTTTATTATTCTCTTTAAATCGGTCATCATAAATTATCTTAAAAACTTACCCTATAACTTTACACTTTTTATTAATGATATGCTACTTGTCAGCTTTCTCTTTGTGAGCTTTGCTATCGCGGACAATTTTTCCATTTTCCATGGTTATAACTCGCTTGCCGACAGACTCCACCACTCCGGTATTGTGAGTGGTCAATATGACAGTAGTCCCCAATCCATTGATTTTCTTTAAAATTTGTACGACTTCGTGAGTGTTTACTGGATCCAAATTTCCAGTCGGTTCGTCGGCGATGATTAGCTCGGGTTGGTTGATGATGGCTCTCGCGATAGCCAGGCGTTGTTGTTCCCCGCCAGACATCTGGTGTGGAAAATGCAGAATCTTATGACCCAAGTCCACCAAGTCAAGCACATGGGGCACATCAGTAGCTATCTCTTCATCAGTCTTGCCGGCCGCTTCCATGGCAAAAGCGATATTTTCATAGGCGGTCTTGTTGGAAAGTAATTTAAAATCTTGAAAGACCACCCCAATGCGACGGCGAAGCTTGGTCAGGTCGTGGTTTTTCAATTTATGGATATTGATAGATTCAAAAAATACTGTCCCATCAGTCGGGACATCGTCGGCTAGAATCATCTTGGTGAGAGTGGTTTTCCCAGCTCCCGAGTGACCAATCACTGAGACAAACTCTCCTGCTGTGATAGTGAGAGTGATATCATCAAGCGCCACCCCATCGCCATATTTTTTAGATACATTGTTGAAATAAATCATTGCTATGATTATATCACAAATTATAAATTTTTTTCAGCTTCTATAAAAATATCTAGATCTCCTTCTAAAACCGCATCAACATTTGAAGTCTCTACTTCGGTCCGGTGGTCTTTGACCATCTTGTAGGGGTGTAAGACATAAGAGCGAATCTGGTTTCCCCACTCAATCTCAGTATTTTTGAGTTTCATGGCGTCTTCGACGCTCTTTTTCTCTTCCATGGCTTTTTTGACTATTTTAGCTCGCAAAATCGACATGGCGCTCTCGCGATTACTTTCTTGGGAACGTTCATTCGAAGCATGCACCGCGAGACCAGTCGGCAAATGCACAATGCGGACAGCAGTCTCGCGCTTGTTTACGTTTTGACCACCCGGGCCCGAAGACCGGGCAAACTCGATCTTGAGATCAGCTGGCGGAATGACCACATCTTTTTCATCCAATTTCGAAAACTTTGGTAAAACTTCTACCAAGACAAAAGACGTGTGCCTCAATTTTTTTGCATCAAATGGCGAAACTCGAACCAACCGATGCACGCCTGATTCCCGTTTCAAAGTTCCATAAGCATTTTTACCAACAATCTCAACCGAAATATTTCGGTAACCGTTATGCTCATTTTTGTTTTCGTGGATTAAATTTAAACTCCAACCCTTTTTACCTGCATATTTTACATACATATCAAAAAGCATCGCGGCAAAATCTTCGGCATCATCCCCGCCCGCACCAGAAATAATAGTGAGTATAGCGTTCCCTTTGTCGTATTTACCGACACCGTCTTTTTTGGCTTTGAGTTCAGCGAGCTCACGCAGAACCGCCTGTGCTTTGTTTTTATCACTCCAAAAATCCGGCCCCTGCATCTCCGCCTCAAGTTTGGCTATTTCGTTTTCTAT
>CAZHDU010000028.1:0-9375 GCA_964531535.1 uncultured Candidatus Saccharibacteria bacterium | reverse complement strand
AAAAACCGCATGTATTGTGATACAAATTTCTTTCATTGCGCCAAATGAGTCTTCTAATAGCTCGGCACTCCGGACAAAAAGTCGGTGGAGGTACTTTGATCTTCTCATAAAACCCAAAATCATCCGGTTCGATTTTAAATTCACCACTACAGTTCTGACACACCACATTTTGAGATTTATATTCCATAATTTTGCAATTTCCTGCCCCGTATGAAGCTTTGCTTTTGTTCGGGGTGGCATGACCTGGTTTCACTATTCATAATTATTTACTATACAATATATTTACAATCTTTTCCATATCGCTAAATCGCCCCTTATAGGTCGACCCGAGGACGGTAACGGCCAAAATATGGCCGGATTGGTCTTGAAAAATTATCGCTAAATTCCCACCAGAGAGTTCAGTGTAGCCAGTTTTTGAAAAAAGTAAATTTGGAATCTGCCCGACCAAGACATCAGTATTTTTAAAATTATGCCAAAAATTTGATTCAGATTTTAAATTAATTTCAGGCAAAGTCGTCACTCCAAAAATTTCTGGGTAAGTTTGTAGAGCAAATACAGCCATAGTGTTCACCTCTTCTGCACTAGCCAGGGCTCCCACACTGCCCTCGATATCGAGGCCAGTGACATTTCTAAAATATGTATTCGCGAGTCCACTTTTTTTCGCAAAAGTATTTATCTTCGCCAAAAGTTCTGGCGAAGATTCTTCGATAGCATAGGCTCCATCGTTGGCCGAGACTACCAATGTAAACTTGGCGATGTCGCTGATTTTCCATTTTTCAAAAGCAAAAATTCCAAAATCTCCAGCTTGCCGAACAGCATTTGGAGAAATATATACAACTTCATCAAAATCATGTGCCGTCAGTCCGACCAAGACAGTCATGATCTTGGCGAGCGAAGCGATCGACATCGGCACATCGTCATTCATTCCAAAAATTTTCTTGTGATCCGTCACGTCGTATATCGAGATAGCCTTAGCGACAAAAGTAATCTGGCTTAGGGCTTCGGCTACCTTGGCATTGTGTTCATCGCGAACCCGGATGATATTATTTAGCTTGGCATTAGTAGACAAAAAACCGATAGCCATGATAGCCACGACAATCAAAGCCCCGAAAAGTTTATTGCGTTGCTTCTCCATCTTTGACAGCAGAATCTATATCTTTATTAACCTCAGCAAAATCTGGCAATTCTTCGACAGACTTCACGCCCATGTATGACAAGAGATCAAAACTAGGCTTGTAGACAAAACGTCGGCTGTCTTTTGGGTCGACTTCTTTTTCAATCAATCCACGCACAGAGAGCGCTCGCAAGCTAAAACTAGAATTGACTCCACGAATATAATCAATCTCGTTGCGACTGACTCCGTTTTTGTAAATGATGATAGACAGAGTCTCGAGAGTGGCCTTGGATAAATCTTTGTTCAATTCTTCTTTGCGTAAATTTTCAATCAGGGTCGACATCTCTGGCGCAGTTCCCAAAGTAACTTCACCATCTTTTTCGAGCAAGGCGATGCCTCTATTTCCCAAGTTTTCTTTTAATTTTTGTAAGGCCAATTCGGTCTCTTCTAGCGACACCGACAAAGTCTCACTCAATTTCTTTTTTGAAATTGGCTCCCCTTTCCAAAACAATATCGCTTCAATTTTTTGTTCTATTTGCATAATGTTAATTTATGAACTTTATAAATTCTGACTATCCATTTCAGGCGCTTGCTTCTCAATCAATATATCATCACTACCGAAATGTTGCACTGCATTGACGACTCCTTGCCGAACCATCTCGAGCATAGCTAAAAAGCCGACGATGACTTCAATCTTTTCCTCCCTGGTCACTGGTCGCCCGCCACTTCGCCCTGAAAACTCTCTGAAATTTAGTGAAATCGAACTCTGAATCCGCTCGGTCAATTTGTCGATCATCTCTTCGATACTGATGACTTTTCGAACTTCGACTTCAGGCAAGAAAACTTTTTTTGGCATCGCGCCCAAGACTCCACGCACAAAGACCATCATATTTTCTTTAGTAATCTTTTCATCTGGCAAAAATATCACCATCCCGGTATCACCGCGAAAAGTTTTTTGTTCTTGCGGGAAAAATATCATCTCCTTGCCAAATTTTTCTTTGATATTCAGACCGAGCTTGGTATACAGCTCATAAAGTCGCAACCGGTCTTCGAGGTTTTGGATGTCTCCTTTTTCTTCATCGGTCAGGTCGAGAGTCGGCAAAAGCGATTTTGATTTTATTAAAAGCAAAGTCGAAGCCACGAGAATGAAACTCGAGATTTCGTTGGCCTGCATAGTGGCCGAGATGTTTGGGTCAGATTGGATTTTATTTAAATAGCCGAGGTATTCTTCGGTGACCATAGCCAAAGAGACATCGTTGATGTGGAGTTTTTGTTTCTCCACCAAGTTTAAGAGCAGAGCAAAAGGCCCCTCAAACCCAGTAGTCTTAATTTGAAAAGTTTCCATTTCCACCTGTTTATATTAGCATTTTTAAGGAAAAAAGGTATACTAAGACGCATGAAATCAAAAAATGTAAGACTTTCTAAAGACATTATTCCGAGAGAATACAATATCCAGCTCCACCCAGATTTGGAGAATTTTACTTTCGAGGGAGTAGAGACTATTTCTATAGACATAATAAAACCAACCAAAACTCTCACTCTACATTCCAAAGAAATTCAAATCGAAACTGCGGAAGTCCGACTTCCGCAAGAAAACATATTTGCGAAAATCAGTTACGATGAAAAACCTGAAACGGCGACATTTGCATTTCCAAAAACTATCAAAGCTGGGAAAATTAAATTAACATTGGTCTTCAAAGGAATCTTAAACGACAAGATGCGTGGTTTTTATCGAAGCTCATATATCTTTGAAGGCAAAGTACGCCACTTGGCTACCACTCAATTCGAAGCCACCGATGCCCGCCGGGCTTTCCCCTGCTTTGATGAACCAGCTCATAAGGCAGTCTTTCATGTCTCACTCGTAGTTCCCAAAGGCAAGAGCGCAATATCGAACACATTGCCAATCTCGACCAGCCTCCATGAATCCGGTTTTGAAGTCATAAAATTTGCTCCGACTCCAAAGATGTCGACATACCTCTTGGCTTTCATTGTCGGTGATTTTGAATATGTTGAAAAGAAAAGCAATCGTGGCGTCATCGTCCGCGTCCACACCACTCCCGGCAAAAAACACCAAGCAAAATTTGCTCTCGATGTCACCGTCAAAGTTTTAGAATTTTATGAAAATTATTTCGACATTCCATATCCGCTAAACACTCTCGACATGATCGCTGTGCCAGATTTTTCTAGTCTAGCCATGGAAAACTGGGGAGCTATCACCTTCCGTGAAATCGGCCTATTGGTAGATGAGAAAAATACTTCGACCAGTTCCAAAGAACTCATCGTCGAAGTCATCGCCCACGAACTAGCCCACCAATGGTTTGGTAACTTAGTGACCATGGAGTGGTGGACGCATTTATGGCTCAACGAAGGCTTCGCTTCCTATATACCATATGTGGTCACCGAAGAATTATTCCCAAAATGGAATATCTGGGAACGTTTTACCAACGACACCCAAGGCATAGCTCTTCGCCTGGATGCCTTACAAAATACTCACCCCATCGAAGTGACTGTCCACCATCCAGACGAAATCGGAGAAATTTTCGACGCAGTTTCTTATTCCAAAGGAGCTTCGATCATCCGCATGCTAGCCGACTATCTCGGCCACGACACTTTCCGCGACGGTTTGCGCTACTATCTAAAAAAACACAGTTATAAAAACACCGAAACAATTCACCTCTGGGAAGCTTTCGAAAAAATTTCTAAAAAACCAGTCAAAAAGATGATGCACTTATGGACGAGCAAACCCGGCTATCCAGTCATCCACGCCGAGACCAAAAATGGCAAAGTCGAATTGACTCAGACTAGATTTTTCTCAAATCCAAATTCGGCCAAGAAAGCTAAAGACAAGACCAAGTGGTTGATTCCAGTCATTTTCGGAGAAGATAAAATAAATTTCGGCGAATCAGGTTTTTTCCGCACGGCTTATTCCAAAGACTTACTAGAAAATCTACGAGAGCCAATCCAAAACAAATCTCTGCCTTCTTGGGACAGACTCGGCGTCATTCGAGATCTCTTTGCGTTGTCTGAAGCTGGGATAATCCCCACCACCGATGCCCTAGAATTTTTATCAGCCTATAAAAATGAAGACAATTTCACTGTCTGCACCGAGATAGCCAGTGGTTTATCCAAACTATCAAAAGTATTTGCCAAGACCAATCTCAAACCCAAAATTGATCAACTGGTGAGTGACTTCTTTTCACCAATCGCCATCAGGTTATCTTGGGACACCAAACCAAAAGAAAATTATGCCGATGCCCTACTCCGGCCACTAGCTCTATCTATGGCCAGTGAATCTGGGAACAAGACGATCATCGCCGAAGCTAAAAATAAATTTGCTGAAATACAGAAAGGTGGACACGTCGCCGCTGATATCCGAGGCACTATCTACAGGACAGTCGCTCAAAATGGCGGGATTAAAGAGTTCAATATTCTAATTAAAAAATACAAAGAAGAAACTCTCCACGAAGAAAAAAATCGAATCGGTGGAGCCTTGGGTAATTTTAATGACCCAAAAATTTTGCAAAAAGTTTGCGAATTTGCTTTGTCTAAAGATGTCCGCTCGCAAGACGCTGTCAGTATTTTGGCGAGTGTCGGAGTAAACCCGATTGGCCGAGATATCTGGTGGAACTTTGTCCAAAAAAATTGGAAAGAGTTGGTTTCTCGTTATGGCCAAGGTGGTCTCACTCTCAGTCGCGCTATCACCGCTCTCTCTTCCAGCGCCGAAGAAAACCATTTAAAAACTTTCAAGAAATTCTTTGCCACTCACGAAGCTCCTGGCGCCAAGCGCTCAATCGAGCAAGTCTTGGAACGCCTCGAAGGCAATATCCTCTGGCTCAAACGCGATCAAAAAATCCTAGAAAAATTCTTCCGCGAGTACTAGGCAAGACCTAATATATATTTACCGCCACTCAAATCCCCGACTGAAATGGCCCCAGGTGCAGGTCTCGGCGTATTTTACTTTATCTAATTTTAGAAATTCTCGAATTCCTTTTGGACTCAGATCATAACCAACTATTGGTTCATCAATTCCATTTACAACAGCCACAGCCATAACCGGCTCAGGCTTGCCGATAGCGTAAGCAAGCTTGGTATAGACTTCTTTGGCCCCACGCTTCTCTAAGAGATCCACAGCTATCCTGCGAGCCATATAAGCCCCAGAACGATCGACTTTAGTGTAATCCTTACCAGAGAAAGACCCGCCACCAATAGCCACTTCTGGGCCATAATTATCGATGACCAGCTTTCGCCCGGACAATCCAGTATCCGCATCAAATCCGCCCTGGTTCCATTCTCCAGCTGGATTTATTAAATATTCTTCAGACTTGATTATACTTTGCACTAATTTTAAAAGTTCATCATTTTTTGTATTTTGAAAACTAACAACGACAGTTGTTATCCTGAGCGCAGTCGAAGGATCATCTTCGATTGTAACTTGAGTTTTACCATCATAAGGATATACAGCATAAATTTTTTGGCATAAATCTCTAGCCAATGTATATTCGAGTGGTAGATATTCTTTAGTTTCGCTCGTAGCGTAACCCTTCATGATTCCTTGATCACCCGCTCCACCCGAGTCCACCCCGCGCGCAATTTCCGGACTTTGCAAAACAATATTGGAAATAACCTTATAACGCTCTCCGACTATACCATGTACTAGTACACTGATATCCGGATTCGCATTTGAAGTCACTTCGCCGTTGATGGTGATCAGGTTGTGCCCACCCATGACTTCGATAGCCACTCGGCTCTCGGGGTCACCCGCAAGGTACGCATCTAAAATACTATCAGCGATAAAATCGCAAATCTTGTCTGGATGTTTTGGACTCACAAATTCTGCTGTTTTAATCATAATTGATTTTTAAAATTAAATAAAAAAACCTGCCAACGCAGGAATGATATAGACTAAGTATCTTCCCCAAACGTTGGGCTGGATTTGGCACTTTATCCTGAGCTTGTCGAAGGGCCTTTCAATGCGCTTCGCTTATTCAAGACAAGTTGCCGGTGGGTCATTGAGCCAGTGCTCTCGCCACACTCTCGATAATATTTAATTGTATTTAGACTATATCAAAAAATTCTATTTGACACAACTCGCATCCACCTTAGCCGCCAAAATAAAATCATTTTCAGATAGCCCGCCAATTGCGTGAGTTGAGAGCTCTAGGGTGACTTTGTTGTAATTTATATTTATGTCTGGATGATGGCCTTCGGATTCGGCAATCTCGGCGATATTATTTACGAAATTTATCGCGCCAATGAAATCGGCAAATTTATATAGTTTGGAAATCTTCGCACCCATGCCAAATTTTTTCAGGTTTTCACTCGCCTCTTCAAAAAGCTCCCAGCCAGGAACCTGCTTCATCAGTTTTCCAATCTCCTCATGAGAAAGTGGTGGCACTCCCCCTTCACACGGGACACATTTTTTCTGTAGTAAATCATTAGTCATTTGATAATTATATAACAAAATCCCAGCCTTGTCTTTATGAGCACAATGCCTTATAGTAGAAAAAATTCGCCCTTTGAAAGGAGGTGAAATAGTGCAAGAATACAAGGAAGTACTGGGCCAAAAGCCCGGACCGACTAGTGTCATTTTGGCTGGGATTCATGGCAACGAACTGCCTGGAATCAAAGTCCTAACCAAGATGATGCGGACTCTCAAGATCAAGCGCGGTAGAGTTCTGCTGGTCCTCGGCAATCCGAACGCCATCGCTAGCTGTAAGAGGAAAACAGAGCAAAACCTCAACCGAATGTTCAAAACGGCGCACCTGCTTACCAAAGCAGAACGGCTGAGTTATGAAGGCCTTCGGGCAAAATACCTCAAGAGCTTCTTGGACCAAGCTGACGCCCTGCTCGACGTACACGCGAGCGAGACAAAGAAGACCATACCCTTCGTCATCTGCGAACGCAACGGGTTCTCGATCGCCAGACACCTACCGTTCAAGCTGACGGTGTCTGGCTTCGACAAGGTCTCGCCGGGTGGCACCGACGAGTACATGAACCGCAAAGGGAAACTTGGCCTCTGTGTCGAATGTGGCTACATCAAAGACCAGAAAACAGCTAGGCGGGCTGAAAAAGCCATCAAGCGTTTCCTGGCTGCAATGGGGCACATCCCATTTCCGAAGCGCCACAAGCCAAGGGTTCAGAAGCGGATGCGGTTGCGGTCGATCTACCACAACAAGAACGCACCGTTCAAGCTCTCCAAACCCTGGGACGATTTCGAGACTGTTCGCCGGGGTACAGTCGTCGGAATGGACGGAAAAAACCCCGTTCGAGCCGAGAAAGATTTCGTTATCCTCTTTCCCGACGACTGCAAGACTGTCGGCGAAGAAGCGTTATATCGCCTCCAAAAGACTTAGTATCGGAGAATCTCTCTCCACAAGAGCCAGCGGTAAAACCGCTGGCTCTTCTTCTTTTCTATTGATTTTGTTCCCGAAGTTTGGAAATTTTATATATTGAAAACACTAGAACTATTGCGGCTAGCCATTGCGAGAGCGAAAGCACGGTGTGATTGACCATAAAATCTAAAAAGATAGCCACGAATGGAAAAGCAAGTTCCAGAATCGTTGAAACATGAACCGGAGTTTTCGACAATCCTTTATAGTAAATTAGAAGTGCGACCATACCAGTCGAGAGAGCGATGACGGCTAGCAAATAAAATTGGGAAAGTGATGGCACGACGATGGCTCCCCCAGATTTTCCATACAAGAAAACAAAAGGCAAAGACAAAACTAAGGTAAACAAAAATCTATAAAAAGTACTGAGTTTAAAATCCATCTTGACCAAAAGCATCTTGGATAAAGTAGTCGAAGAACCCCAAGCAAAAGCCGCGCCGAGGGCATACATAGCGGCCACAATTGTCCCATCTCCAGTATCGAGATTGACCACACCATTTTTAAATGTCACAAAATAAGCCCCAATCACAGCCAGAATCGCCCATTTGATATAACCCGGTTCTAATTTCTCTTTCAAGAAAATTCGCGCCGAAGTGATGGCAAAAATTGGTTGCAACTTTTGTAATAAAAACACTACCGACAAGGTAATAAAGTGGACTTTGCCGAGTGCTGTGGTAAACCAAAGAGTTCCCAACAATCCACTAAACAAAGCAATAAAGAAAATCAGCACTAGTTCATTTTTAGAAATTTTTGTGGCCCGAAAATCTTTCAAGACAAATGGAGCCAGAATAATCAACCCGAGCAAATGTTCGAAGAAGATTATATTTATCGGTGGAAGCGTATAGAGGTGCTGCCGAATCAAACCATCGAAAGCCCAAAGTAATGCCGCGATAATAATCAAAATTGGTCCGGTTGTTTTCATCGGACTAGTTTAACATTTTTCTAAATCTTTTCCTATTTGAATCTTGAGTTCTTCTTCGGTATCGAATTTTTTAAACTCACGCAAGAATTCTTTGGTGGTAATAGCCAAAATTTTACCATAGGCATCTCCGGAATAATCTAGTAGGTGCGCTTCGATTTTACCATTTGGGGTTATCAAAATCCCCGCTCGATATTCTTTGTCATCAAGCAAGGCCAAACCAGCATACACCCCAGCTTTCAACCCCATAGGCATTGCCTCTGTGGTCTCTATGTTCATAGTCGGAAAGCCGAGCGTCCGCCCGTATTGATCCCCTTTCACGACGACGCCAGAGATTGTGTACTGCATCAAAATTATTTTGAAAGTTTAATTCCGAGTTCTTTTAGTTGTTTGTCTGAAGCTGGAGAAGGTGCACCCATCATCAAATCTTTTCCTTCACCAGTCTTTGGGAAAGCGATGACTTCACGAATGTTTGGTTCATTTTGCAAAAGCATGACTATGCGGTCGATACCTTGAGCACAGCCTCCATGTGGTGGAGCTCCGTAAGTAAAGGCTTCAAGCATGTGCCCAAATCGCGCTTGGATAGTTTCTTGTTTAAGACCCAACAGTTCAAAAACTCGATTTTGTAATTCGCGTTGATGAATACGAATAGATCCGCCACCTAATTCATAACCATTGAGGACTATATCGTAAGCATTGGCCCGAGCAGCTAGTGGATCGGTGTCGAGCAAGTGAGCATCTTCGGCTTTTGGTGAAGTAAATGGGTGGTGCACAGCTTGCACTCCTCCCTCATCGTCTTTTTCAAACATTGGAAAATCTACTACCCAGCAAAAAGCTAGCAAATTTGGATCTTCTTTATTCTCACGCAAATCTGGCTTGTCGTTGCCATACTTTTCCATGGATTCTTTGTAAGTAAGTCGAGGAAAAGGAATCTGTTGAATTTTCTTTTCTGG
>CAZHDU010000027.1:0-10275 GCA_964531535.1 uncultured Candidatus Saccharibacteria bacterium | reverse complement strand
CATCGCGCAATCTATATCTAAAGATAGCCTAGGTTCCCAACTCGCGATCGCTGAAAAACTAGCCATCCCCTACGCTATTATCTTTGGAGTCAAAGAAGCTCTAGACAACTCGGTCATCGTACGCAACATGAGCAACCGCTCTCAAGATACAGTCAAACTCTCCAAGCTCCTCGAATACTTGAAGGAAATTAAATAAATTATCAAACTTTAGGCAACTTAATAAAATGCCAAAAAAGATTTTACAAAAAGAAGAAAAGGTTTTACGCCAATTTGCCAAAGAAGTTCCGCTGGCTGAAATCGATTCCTTAAAAATTAAAAAAGTCATCCGCGAGATGAAAGCTGCTTTGAAGAGCCAGGACGACGGCGTGGCTATCGCCGCGCCTCAGATTGGTTATTCGCTACGTATATTCGTCGTGGCTGGAAAAATCTTTGATGCGAGCTTTCTTGGGCAGGGTCTCTCGCAGGCTGACGAGCCGAGAGGGAGCGCTGTGGGAGCACCCACAGACAGCGACCCTGCCCAAGAAAAGCTTGCATCACGTCCACCAAAAGACTTAGTTTTCATCAACCCAAAAATTTCCAAACTCTCAAGAGATAAAGAATGGCTACCTGAAGGTTGCCTATCAGTTCGACCATTTTATGGAAAAACTTACAGATCCAAAAAAGCTACCGTCACTGCTTACGACGAATATGGCAAGAAATTCGAACGCGGTGGCTCGGGGCTACTGGCGCAAATCTTTCAACACGAGACTGACCACCTAAACGGGGTCCTCTTTATCGATCACGCTAAAGATGTGAAGGCGGAAGAGATGAAGTAGCTTGTAGGTGATAGCTTTTAGCTAATTAGCTTTATGCAAAAAATTAATTACATTTTTTTTGGAACTCCAGATGTGGCTAGCGAAACTCTTGAAAAATTAAAGCAAGAGGGTTATTTACCTTCGCTCATAATCACTTCTCCAGATGCTCGAAGTGGTCGAGGATTGATTATGAATCCTTCACCTGTAGCCAAATTTGCTGAACAAAACAATATACCTTGTTTAAAACCAGAAAAACTCGATACTGAAATTGCTAACCAGTTAAAAGCTACTAGCTACGAGCTAGCCATTGTGGTTGCTTACGGAAAAATTCTTCCAGAAGAAATTTTAAACATTCCCAAGCTTGGATCTTTCAATATTCACTATTCACTACTACCTAAATATCGTGGCGCTTCCCCTGTTGAATCAACCATTTTAAATGGCGAGACTAAAACTGGAGTAACCATCCAAAAGATGGCCTTCAAGATGGACGCTGGGGCTATCGTCGCCCAAACCGAAACTGAAATCGGAGCGACTGAAACCGCCCCCGAGCTTCGCTCTCGTTTGATAAAAATTGGTGGAGAGTTATTGGTAGAAACTTTGCCGAAAATTATCGAAGGCTCAATCACCGAAACCAAGCAAGAAGAAAAAGCAGCCACCTTCTGTAAAAAAATTAAAAAAGAAGATGGACAAATCGACCTCGAGGCCGACCCAAAACAAAATTATAATAAATTTAGAGCCTATGCAAACTGGCCGAGAACTTTTTTCTTCAAGGATGGTAAAAGAATAATCATAACCAAAGCCAAACTAGAAAATAACAAATTTGTAATCGAAAAAATAATCCCAGAAGGTGGCAAGGAAACTATCTACAACTAATCTACGCGATAGCGTAGATACAATTTAGTATTTAGAGGTGAAAGGATTTCGGTCAGACAAGCCTTTAAGCATCTTTTTCACGCTAGACGCTCCGCGTTTAAAGAGAGTTTGTTTTCTATCTTTATTTTTACTAATTTCTCGGAAAAGAGTTTCTTTTAGGGAATCAATGGCGGCATATAGATCTGGTTCATCAGCACTGGCGTAAAATTCTTGGCCTTTAATTTTGATTAGACAATCCGCGTGGAAGAAATCTCCGGCGCGATGATTAGAGGTATTTGTGGAAATATCAAAAACCACCACAGCTGTATCCCCAGCCTCTTCCATCTTGGACAACAACTTTTCTAAATTCGTAACCCGCTTGATCACATAATCATGAATCGCCTCGGTAATCTCTATATTCTTACTTTGCAAATTTATATTCATATATTTATTTAGAAAGTTAATGTTAATAATACATTAATTATAGCACACTCCAGGCGACCGCAATTATTTCAAATAACTATCGAAATATATAGCGTGGCAGGTGTAGCCACCTGGGTTTTTCACCAAATAATCCTGATGATAGTCTTCGGCTTTGTAAAAAACTGTCAGTGGTTCAAGAGTAGTTACCACGGGGTCTTTCCAACGCTTGGAATCGTTCACAATTTTAATAAATTCTTCACCCAATTTTTTCTCTTCTTCATTACCGTAAAAAATCGCCGAGCGATATGATGTACCCACGTCGTTGCCTTGGCGATTTAAAGTGGTCGGGTTGTGAATTTGAAAAAAGAAATCCAATAACTTTTTGTAAGAAGTTTTTTCATCATCATAAGTTATCTCCACCGCCTCGGCATGGCCTTCGTGGTTGTGATATGTAGGGTCCACCACACTACCACCGGTATAGCCGACAATTGTATCCACCACGCCCGGCTGTTTCCGAATCAAATCCTCGAGTCCCCAAAAACACCCTCCAGCAAACACAGCTTTTTTAATCATATTATTATTGGAACACCTGATATAAATTATTTCCCCTCAATAAATTTTAATGAAATCGAATTCACACAATGGCGGACATTTTTTGGCGTCTCCATCTCGCCTCTAAAAATATGCCCCAAGTGTCCACCACAATTGGCACAAGTAATCTCCGTGCGCATGCCATCGGCGTCCAGTGTTTCTTTGACTGCGCCCGGAATCTGATCATCAAAAGCCGGCCAGCCACAAGTCGACAAAAACTTTTGCTTGGAATTATAAAGTGGCACGTTGCATTGCTTGCAGACATACACCCCGGTATCCATAGTGTTTACATACTCGCCGACAAAACGCCGTTCGGTGCCCTTGTCGATGATGACTCTCTTTTCTTCTTCGGTCAGCTCATTTAATTTCATATATTTGAGATTATAGCATATAATAATATTACACCGATTCGCCTAGATTGACTTTTGGGTAAAAATGGTGTATAATATACCTATATAATGAAATATCTAGAACACTTAATTCACGCCGTCGTCCCTCATAAAAAACACGGCAATATCCCCCACTTACTCAAGGCAAAATTTGTCGGGTTGCTAGCCTTCTTGATGGTCGTGCTTTTTTTTGTAAACCAAAATAATTTCGCTATCATCCGCGGGCTCAACTTGACTGGTGCTGTCTACCCAGCCGTCCTCGCCGATATGACCAACTCTGATCGCGCCGTAGCTGGAGTCTCCTCTCTCGCTTGGAGTAAAACTCTCGAAGATGCGGCTCGCATGAAAGCCGAAGACATGGTAGCCAGTGGCTACTTTGCTCACACCAGTCCTGCTGGCGTCTCTCCTTGGTTTTGGTTTGATCAAGCTAAATATAGTTTCATCTATGCTGGAGAAAATCTAGCGATTGATTTTACTGAATCTGAAAAAGTCGAGCAAGCTTGGTTAAATTCTCCGACTCACCGCGCCAACGTCTTGAACGAACATTTTACCGAGATGGGTATAGTCGCCCTCGACGGTAATTTCTCCGGACGCAACACTATTTTTGTCGTAGAATTTTTTGGTAAACCAATGAAGACTAAGGTCGCTAGTGCCAACACCACCAAGGTAACTACCGCCAAACCAAAGACCACCGCTGTAGCCAACACCAAAACCACCGAGCCAGAAGTCGCCGGCGCTTCGACTGAAAATGTAATCAAGCCAGCTCCAAAAACAAATGTCCCTGTCAAAGTCCTGACCGAGACTAGTCAAGAAAACGAAAAATTCATCAGCGTCCAAAACCTAGAAGCTGGTGAGGTTTCCCCGACTGTAAATGAGTCTATAAACGCCAAGCTCTCTACCTGGTATATGCGCCTAGCTGTGAGCCCTACAAACGCTATCAAGGCCGTATATGAGCTCATATTTGCCCTAGTCATGGCGGCCATGCTCCTCTTCCTCACCAAGGAATGGGAACGCCACCACACCAAACACCTGATCATGGGCCTCTTCTTGATAGCACTGACCGGGGCCTTGTTTTACATGATTAAAGAACCAGCCATCGTCCAAGCTTTTTTGTAAAATAGCCTAAATAAAAAACACTCCCCGATTTCGATCGGGGAGTGTTTTTTATTTCTTTCCTTTCTTCGCAAGCAAAGCGTGCTTTACAGCTAATCGCTTTTTAGTCTTGTGAGAACGTCGAGATTTTGGTCTCTGACTCAATGTTGTTCCTCTTTTTGCCATAATATGTATATACTATACTAAATTAATAAATAACTCAATTCTTTTTCAACCACTCGATCATCTTCTTGAAAGTAGTCGCCCCAGCTTCGCCACTCGCAGTCAGGCCCTGATCTTTCTGAAAATCGGTCACAAGTTTGACGGTAGTCGCCCCATAATCGTTGTCTATCTTGGTCGAAGTGTTGTTGTAAATATTTAAAAACTTTTGAATAGTCCCCACTCGAGTCCCACTCGATTTTAATTTCATAGAGACATTGTCGTCAGCAAGTTTTTGCAATTCATTTATCAAAGTCTGATTTTTGTTGGCAGTGGTAGGAGTTGTAGTAGGTTTTGGAGTCGGGGTTGGCGTAGTAGCTGGTTTTGGTTCTGGAGTTACTTCGGTTTCGGTTTTGGCTGGGGTTAGTTTGGCCAATTGTTCGGTCAAAAGTGAAACTTGGGTTTTCAATTCCCCATTTTCTTTTTGCAGTTGAGATAGTTCTGCGCTGGAATTATGTTCATCTCCAGATTCAATGGTCTTGACTGACCAATAGCAAGCGAGCCCGATCAGGGACAAAACTACAATTGAAAATAAACCAAATTTTAATTTATCCATACTTAGTATTTTATCAAATTCCCACTAAAAGTCTATAAATTAATCGTCAAACTCTTCATCATCCATTTCTAATTCATCGTCGACTGGTTTGGCTGGCTTGGTCACCGAAGTGTCCATATCGTCTGAAACATTCACAGCATCGTTTGATTTTACTGACGTCTCGTTTACTTCGGGAACAACATCCATCTCCACAGATCCCCCGTGGGGATCGATGCGCACATTTTTATCAAGCTCAATCAAAGCCAAAAGTTCAGCCAGATGTTTTTCAATCTGAGTTTTGTGGTTTGCGTCCTTATTTTTCTCCAAGAAAATTCCGACATCTTTGAGAGCAGTATTTATGTCATTACTCTCGCGCACCGTAAAAACTATCGAATCCTGGCCAACCAGAGCGCGACGATTCTTGATCAATTGCTCGACTTCAGAAATTCGCTCATCGGTAAATTTAAATCTCAAATCAGCTTGAGCGTCGACGGGAGCTAAATATACTTGTATCTTTTCCATCGCCAAATCAAGCTGGTAAAGCATCTGACCTGGTGTAGCGATGTTGGAAGCCGAAATCATGAGCCCCGCATCAATAATGGCGAGAACAGTCACGATACCAGCTACAATTTTTTTAGTACTTAAGTTCATATAAATTTATTTAATCCAAACGCGGTCGGCCTCGGTGTTTCTTTGGTCCTCGGTGAGCCATGTAAATCATTCCCAAAACCAAAATTTTAACCAACCAACCACCATGCAAATCCAAAAACATTTTAGTCAGCGGTGTATTCTTGCCAAAAATCAGATGGAAAATAATAGAGATTGGTAAAACCAACCACAACCATTGCTCACGACTCACTCGGATACGAAACATGGCGAAAAATCTCGATAAATACGGAGCCAAGAAATATACCAAGATATACGAGGCCGCAAAATCAAAAATGGCAAACGGCCCGACGCGAAATGAACGCAAAAATTCGATCATGTCTACATTATAACACCTAAATTATTCTTTTAATAATCTGGTTCATCTATTCTTCATGAAGATGGTGTATCATAGTGAATGGAATAATTAGTTCCAAATACAAAAACCCCTCGACAGTTGTCGGAGGGGTTTTTGTATTTTAGATTACTTGTTCAAAACTGCGCGAGTGAGTGGACCGACAGATCCATCTCCGACTAGACCGTTTTTAAGTTGGAACTTAATCAAAGCAGCTTTTGTCTTTGCTCCAAATTTTCCATCGACAACTAGCGGACCAAACCCCGCATTGTTCAAGAATTTTTGAAGTTCCATGACTTCATTACCAAAGACCTTCATGTTGTATGGTCGTCCTGGCTTCATGTCGAGAGTAAAGATAAACTTTGTCTCACCCAAGACTTGGCCTTGTGTACTACCAGTGTTCTCTGAATTATCTGAACTACCAGTATCTCCGCTATTATCATTAAAGGCTCCTAGAACTCGTCCACCAGGGATTGAACCAGAAGTTGTAGATGGTCGTCGCTTGAATGTAGCTGAGATGCTGTGGTTTCCTGAAACTTCAGTAAATGTATAAGTCTCTACTGCTCCGACTGAAGATTCATCGACGATTACATTTTCTACCAAATAATTTTTATCTGGAGTGATTGTAAATGTTTGTGAATTACCTTCAGCTACTCCGACTGAACCCTCTTCACCTGCTGGAGTGATAGCACCATTTTCACCAGTAGATACATGGACTGTGTATACTCGATTAGCGATATCAAATGAGCGAGTCACTGGTTCAGCTGCGAGGTAATTGTCTGTCTCATCAGCATAAGCTGTGATTGTACAATGACCAACACCGAGCAAGTGAACTGTAGTCATTCCTTCACCAGTGAGTTCACAAACAGGTATTTCACCCTCTTCTAATGTTACTTCATAAGTAACTTCCGCATCTTCATCACTGTCGTTTGTAGTAGCACCTAAATCAAAATCTGCATCACCATTGGTCTTGTCACTAAGTTCGTCAAAAGTGATTACTTGTTCTGCTTTTTCGATAGTGAAAGTAGCTTCACCAAAGTTTATGTCATAGTTGCTGTTGTGTGCATTGTCTACTGTACCTTGTAAGATATCATAGTCACCAGCATTCTCTCCTGATTCACGAGTAAGTGTACCCGACAATTCATCATCACCTACCAAACCACCTTCTTCTTCATCCTCTCCTTGGCCAGTAGTAACTACATATGTTAGTTCTGGATCTTCGTCACCATAAACTTTGCTCTTTTCTTCAGCTCTTACGTTGATCGATTTTCGATCAACTGTAAGAGTGGTTGTAGCTTGTCCAGCATAGTTTTCATCAGTAATCAAAGCGACTACGTGATATGTTCCGGCATTTACTGGAGCATTAGTCAAACCATTGTACAAAATGACTACGTCCAATTCTTCAGGGTCAGTGGTTGCAGACAATTCATGCCCATTACCATTATAGACAACGCTAGTATCACCAGACAGATTTACGGTAGCTGCTTCTGGAGAAATATTTCCAGTAGTTTCTACAGTACCACTTTCTAGTGAGTAGTTACCAGCGTCAGCGCCACCCAAAGTTATCCCTTCTACTGTGATGTGCTTGTCTGCACCAGCATCAGCGTCGTCAAAATATGCATTAGTATAAGAGAAAGTAACGTCGTCACCTTCGATTACATCTTCACTTCCGAGAACTACTGAAGCATCAGTATTTCCATCGAAAATCTTTGGAACTCCAGTAGCCACCACAGTGATAGTCTTAGCTGAAATTACCACAGAACCAGTGCCAGATGCATCTTTATAGTTTCCAGTCACATCAGTAAATGTCCATTCTGGGCTACCTCCAGGAACATTAGTAAATTCATCACCAAGATCTAAACCACTGAGAGTTTCTGCTAAAACTCCAATCACACTACCCAATAATCCGTGTGACAAACTATCGTACACATCAGAGTAATCAGTGATATCAATTGTCGCGTCCGCTTTTCCAATAGCGAAGTTTGTTGAATCGTTACTTCCGTTGTGATTGTCGTCACCAGCATAAGTATAACTAGCTGTAGCTGTGCCAGCGTCTGTGTTGTGAGCATAAACTGGATCAGGAGTTAAATTCAAATCACCAGCACCAGTTACAGAAACAGTACATGGAGTTTGTGCAAAACCAGTGTAGGTATAAGTTCCTTCAGCGCAGGTAACCACTGTATCAGAATCAGCTTTTTGAATTACAAAATTTCCTGCTGAAGCTCCAACTAAACTATTGTAGTTTGTTGTATCTGAAGGAGTGAAATCTGCAGTGACTGCGTAAGTTCCTGCGTTTGTTTGAGTAGCCACACCACCTGTCAAAATATTACTTGGCGTACCAGCAACTGAGCCTGAAACTGTCGCAGATTTTGCTGATCCATCATAAACAACTGGAGAATTGGTGACTGAGAGAGTAGGAGTCGCTTTGTTGACTGTGAAAGATTGGTCTACGTTTGCAGCGGCGCTATATGAACCATTTCCCGCTTGAGATGCCTGAACTGTACACGTACCCACTGAAACTATGTGAACAGTATTTCCACTAACTGTACAGACCGAAGGAGTTGTTGAATCGAAAGAAACAGAAAGACCTGAAGATGCAGTCGCACTAACTGTGAAATTTGCATCACCGTAAGTCTTGTTACCCAACGCACTGAAAGTTATTGTTTGAGAAGAAACAACCGGAGCAGTATATGTAACCGTAATACTAACGTGATCTACTTGTGCGCTTTTATCACCACCAGAAGTGCGCCCAGCAGAAATTGCGACACCAAAATTTGAAGCATTTATGTCACTTACAGACCAAGTTGTACCCCACAAATCTGCCACCCCACCATATGTAGCGACCCCATCAGAAGAAGGCCAATTGGTACCAGTAGCCTTGTCGGTGGATTGTACTAAACCACCTTTAATAATTCTAATACGAGCATCCCGAACTTCGGATGAACAACTACTTACACACTGTGCACTTCTTTCAACATAAACTTGGATACCATCAATTGTCGAACCTACTGGAATATTAAATCCAAAATTAGTGGCTTGAAGATAATCTGTGTTCTGTCCAGAATTCGTGATTGTAGATGTCGCACGAGAATTATTTGAGGACTGAATATTGCTAACACTGGACCAAGAATAATTAGAACCAGGATAAGAAACATTGGCACCAGTACCAACGGAATTCGGACCACTAGTCGCCGCAGACACTGGTGTCGCGCCGAATAATAATGAACTCAAAACCAGGAGACCTAAACCTTGCGATAAATACTTTTTCATAATTTAAAATCTAAACTAAATTAATAATGCTAATAAATAAATATTAAAATCTATAAAAGATAACATATTATTATAGATTTTAGGGCAAAATGTCAACGGGACACCAGGCATATATCTATGGTATAATGAGATTATGTTAAACGAAGCACCTGAATCTTTGACTCATTTTGAACCCCATAACAACAAAACCAACAAGAAATTAAACTGGCTACGGGCTTCTGTCCTCGGCGCCAACGACGGCATCGTCTCCACTGCTTCAATCATCGTCGGTGTCGCTGGCGCTTCTTCGGACACTGGGACGATTCTCACCGCCGGCGTAGCTGGAATGGTGGCTGGAGCTTTGTCGATGGGTGTCGGCGAATATATTTCTGTCAGCACCCAGCGCGACAGTGAAAAAGCGCTCATTGAAAAAGAACGTCTAGAACTTATAAATAATCCAGAAAAAGAATCACAAGAACTGACTTCAATATACGAGAGCAAAGGTCTCTCCCACTCGACTTCTCAAATCGTCGCCCAAGAACTGACCGATCGCGACGCTTTCGCTGCCCACCTCGATGCCGAGCTCGGCATCAACCCAGACCACCTGACCGATCCTTGGCACGCTGCCTATGCTTCCACAGCTTCTTTTATCTGTGGAGCCATCATCCCGATAGGCATGGTCATCCTCGCCCCACTGGCTATGCGTATCCCGGTCACCTTTCTCGGAGTCTTGATCGCCCTGGTCTTCACTGGAGCGCTGAGCGCCTATGCTGGCGAAGCCAACATTCCAAAAGCAATTTTGCGAGTCACCACTGGCGGAATCTTGGCCATGATAGTCACTTTCGGTATTGGTAAACTATTTGGAGTAGTGGGAATATAAAAAGAGAACGAAAAAGCCCCCCGACTTTAGTCGGGGGGCTTTTTGTATTCCTGTTTGTATTTCTTGCTTTGTAATAAATTACGGACAAGCTGGACCAGGAGCGACTGAAGTTAATACAGGCGCAGTCGGAGAATTGTAACTCTTAGATGCCCCAGCA
Source organism: uncultured Candidatus Saccharibacteria bacterium (assembly GCA_964531535.1). GTDB lineage: Bacteria > Patescibacteriota > Minisyncoccia > Phycocordibacterales > UBA9973 > UBA9973. Next base: position 94 of record CAZHDU010000027.1, on the reverse strand, counting down.
CTATCTACGCAATAGAAAGTATCTGGAGAAGCACCTGAAGCAGTCACTGCCCACTTAGTGGCTGGGTCAGCATCGACTGAAGCCACGATAGAAG
>CAZHDU010000026.1:0-10339 GCA_964531535.1 uncultured Candidatus Saccharibacteria bacterium | reverse complement strand
GTTCGTGGAGGGCGAGCTTCCATAGGGCGAGCTTCGTTGACTGTAAGTTTTCGTCCTTCGAATTCTTGGTCATTGAACATTGAGATAGCCTTCGCTGCCTCATCTTGTGATGACATTTCTACGAATCCAAAACCTTTTGAACGACCAGACATTTTGTCCATGATAATCACAGCTGATGTAACTGAACCAGCTTGTGCGAAGAGGTCCCGAAGGGCATCTTCTTGTGTACTGTAAGGTAATCCCCCTACATATAGCTTTGTCGCCATACTTTTACTTCTTCCTTTTTTAATAAAAAGGACAAAAAACTATTTATAACCCCACTCAAATTGAGCAGGCATAGAGACTCTTTTTCGCTAAATGAGGCCCTACTTCATAAGTATACCACACGCCTTAGATAATGCAATTTTAAAATTCAAAAAGGCCAGTCGACAATAAAGTCGACTGGCCCCAAGATGTACCCTGCTGACGCGAGGGCAGACGTATGCAACAACTAGAACTACACATCTTGGGGCCTTTCGCCACCCTTACTTCTTCTTGACGGGATCGACGTCGATCGGTGCCGGATGGAAGCCTTCCACCATGTCTGCAGGCAATCGGTACAAGAAAACCGCAACATCTTCTTCTTGGTACGACACGTCCGGCTTGCCAGTTACCGGATCCTTGCAGAGATTCCACGTCCCCTTAGCACTAGCCGGGATATGAAGACCGTTCGGTTCCGCCTGCGGCATGAGGTGGTATTCACCATGACCACACTTACCATCGATGGAATACGTGCAGTTCATGTTGGGCCCCGTCGTCGTTGAAACGAACTCGTAGTGTTCGGGATTGTTCGACCGAGTATCGTACGGAATACCGTAGCCGATGGACTCACACACGAAGGTGTACTTGCCATCCATGTTCTTCGTATACGTCCAGGTAGGTAGGTTGACCTGGTCACGTTTCTCTTGGACGAGTTTGAGCATGCGCTTCTCGTTCCAGTTCACAATGGACGGGGGCGGAACCTGCGCTGCCGCTTCGGCCTGCTGAATCTCCTGCTGAGCAGCGATCTTCGAATCGGTGCTCTGGTTGACGTTACCGCAGGCAGTAGCCATGAGGAGAACGACGACGAGAACGGCGAGCGTGTTCCTGATGTACTTGATGTTCATTTTCTGTTTTTCCTTGTGTTGAGGTTTTACTTAGCGCGTGCCAAAACGAGGCAAGCACGAAGGTGCATGGGGACGTCTTCCGTGTTCCACTCCACGAATTCGTGGTTGATCACGTCGTTGATCATGGGCTTGTGCCCCTGATCGGCGTCGGCGACCTGAGTACAGAGACTGTCGAGTCGCTGCACCGAGCCCTGTTTGTAGGACTTGGTCTGTTCGTACGTCTCGCGCCTGACCTGCTCGTACTTCGGTGCGAACACCTTGTACATGAACCAGTCGTTCCCCTGGAACAACCAGCTGAGAGCGAGGATCACGGCGATTGCCATGACCATCCACTTGATGATCATCTTGGGACGAATTTCGTCACTGTTGTTATTTGTCGTCATTACGACTCCTTGTATGCTCCGCCGATTAATCCGACGGGTAGCACCTTAAAAACCCAATAAAGATTTACAAGGTGCTACCAGCCGAAAAAAACTGCTTTAAAAATGTGTATTCTAGTTATTTTTAAGGAACATTTATTGGTCGGTATAATAACATAAATGATACCCAGTTGTCAAACACACAAAATACAAAATTAGTCAAACGAAAAATCACGAGAACATGTCTCGTGATTTTTATTCTTCTTCATCCGTTCCAGTCTCGCCGGAATTTAGAGATTCTATGATTGGGTCGATTTCCCCTTCCATGATTTTTGGCAAATTGTGCCAAGATTTCTTGATGCGGTGATCGGTCAATCGGTCTTGCGGGAAATTGTAAGTGCGGATTTTTTCAGAGCGGTCTCCAGTGCCGATTTGTTCTTTACGCTCGCCGGCATACTTGGCAGCTTCTTTTTCTTCTTCGAGTTGTTGGAGTTTAGCTTGGAGAATACCCATGGCTTTTTCTTTGTTAGCCAGCTGGCTACGTTCATTGGTCGAGCGGACATCTATCCCCGTCGGCTTGTGGATGAGTCGAACCGCAGTCTCCACCTTGTTCACGTTTTGACCACCCTTTCCACCAGAGCGAGAATATTCCATCTCGATATCGGCTGGATTGATAACAAAATTTACTTTCTTGCGAATCGGAAGGACAGCCACCGAAGCCGTCGAAGTGTGGACTCGGCCATTTTTCTCAGTCGCCGGAATTCGCTGAACGCGATGAACGCCAGTCTCAAATTTGAGCATGTCGTAAACCCCTTTCCCTTTTACTTCAAAACTAGCTTCTTTGTAGCCAGACAAATCACTCTTTTGTTCATAGTTAGTCTTCCATTGCCAGCCTTTGGATTCACAAAAAACCTCATACATATGGGCCAGCTCCCAGGCAAAAAGCGAGGCCTCATCGCCCCCTGCTCCAGCTCGAACTTCGAGCACAATCTCATTGGCCTGTTCAACTTCTTCTTTGTCTTTATCTAAAATATCTTGAACTTGTTTTTCGAGTCTTTCTTTTTCTTCTTGGATGGTGGCTAGTTCTTTAGCGGCCAATTCGTGGAGGGTCTCGTCAGAAGCTAGCATCTCGCGAACCTCGGCTTCTTCACGCAAAAGTTTCTCGAGCATGTCGGCGAGATAATTTGTCCGGTGATCTTTTTTTAGTTCAGATAGATCTAATTCCATTGAGTTTTCTATTCCCCTCTTTGAGGGGTGGCTTAAAGCCGGGGTGGAAGTATTTGTCCACCTCCCCCGCAGTAGCGGGTACTCCTCAAGAGGAGAATTAATTTATTTTTTCTTAGAAGCAACAGCAGCACGACGCTTGTTGAAACGATCTACGCGTCCAGCAGTGTCCATGATCTTTTCGTTACCTGTGTAGAAAGGGTGACATTGACTGCAGATTTCTATTCGGATTTCAGGAAGGGTTGAACCAACTTCAAAAACAGCCCCGCAAGCGCAGGTTGCCTTTGTTTTAATATCATATTTTGGGTGTATATCTTTTTGCATAGCTTTTTTAGGTTATCACGAATTTAAAAGAAAAGCAAATCAGGCCGTCTAGAGCTGGTCGATATCAGCCTGGATCTTGGTCTTTAGTTTCAACACACTATTACCATAAGCGCAGGTCTTGCCTCCAGTACCATAATACCTACAAGCAGCCACACTCTGAGCGCTAACACTGTTACCCACGGCCCCCAAATCGGTCAGGAAGGTCGCTGAAGCAAAGAAAGCATCTCGAGGTGCCCAAGGGTCGGCATCGTGGCCCAAGAGGTTCTTGAGGCGCGAGATATAGCCACTCCAAGTCGAAGGGATAAACTGCGCAGGCCCCATGGCTCCACCATAACCACCAGCAGAAGGAATCGGACAAGAGACCGGGGTCTCGGCCCAATTGCGACCGAGCTTGGAAGTGATGGCCAAGAAATCATCAATATCACCCTTGCGTCCAGGGAGACCCATCGGCTTCATGACATTTGGAAATGGCGTACCGGTGTTCTTGCCTTTGCCCGCACCAGTTTGTAAATCAGTAAGCAAGCATTGCCCAACGTTGGCCCCGAGATTACTCTCTTGAGTCAAAATCGCCAACAAGAATGCTGGATCTATGCTCGTAGATTTACTGGCTTCGTTGGCATAGATGAGGGCAGTACCGAAATCAATCTTGGTCGAAATACCAGCCAATGGGAACAAGGCAGCTCGAATACGATCGGCCTGGGCTTTTTTCTCAGCAGCTAATTTTTGATATTCAGCTTCAGTTTGTTTAGAGATTGCTAACAACTGCTTTTTTTCAGCTTCCGAAACAGCGACTTTCTTTCTAGCGCTCTCGAGTTCGGCTTGGGCGTCGGTCTCGGCATCTTGTTTCTTTTCGAGATCACTCTTGGCCACTTCATTTTGAGTCTTGACCCCGCGAATCACGTCGACAGAATCTTGCACGGCTTGCTTGATAGAAGAATATGATTCTAGGTCGCTATAAAAAGAAGAGATGCTCGAATCTGAAAGCAACAAATGAACCATGTTTTCGTTATCAAACTCATTGGTATTACGCAAAAGCTGAGCGATGGATTCGTGTTCCCGAGCAATCTTTTTTTCGAGAGAATTAATGGTGTGAACTTTTTCAGTGATGGCAACTTTGAGTTGAGCGATGACCATAGCCCGAGCCTGAATCTTGGCCTTGAGGGCATTGATTTGACTGGTCAAATAATTCACATCTCCAGTCAGAGTCCCCGTCTGTTTTTGTTGTTTCTTTTGCAAGTCTACCAACCGCGAGAGCTCAGCCTCGATATCAGCGAGTTCACTTTTACAATATTCCTTATTTCGATCACTCGAAGATGAAGTCAGGGTCAAACAATCAAAAGCCACCGCGTGTTTCTGGGCTGTAAAGATAAAACCTAATCCGAAAAAAAATACAAAAATAAAACTCACAACCTTTCTAGTCATGAGTTCTATTATAACATATTTTATTCTATAGACAGACAGGTTTTTATTCTTTCTTTTCAGCTGGAGCTTCTCCTTCAGCACCCTCTTCTTCTTTCTTACCTTTCTTCTCAGAGACTTCGATAGCTGATAGATCGACTGGAGCTGCTTCTTCTTCTTTTTCTTCCACTTGAGCGACGACAGAAGCTACCACGTCAGTACCAGGAGTGATTGCCACCACGCCTGTAGGTAATTTGATATCAGAAACTAGAATATTGTCATCGAGTGTAGCAAGCTTTGAAATGTCCGCTTCCAAATTGTGAGGTAAATCCGCAGGCAAAGCTTCGATTTCGATTTCGTGAAGAACTTTGACCAAATTAGCTGCGCCAGATTTGACGGCTTCTGAAACCCCGACGAATTCGATAGCAACATTGACCTTGATTTTCTTCTTCATATCGATCGCCAAGAAATCCACGTGAATTGGTTCACTAGATACAGGATCTACTTGAACTTCGTGAATCAAGACATCGATTTGTTTATCACCCAAATCTACCTTTACAGCAGAAGATTCTCCGGCTTGACGCCAGACCTTTTTAAAATCACTTTTTGATAGAGAAACAGAGGTACTTGCCTCACCTGCTCCATAAAATACAGCAGGGATTTCTCCGGCTGCCCGGATTGCACCTACCTTTGCACTCAAATCTCTTTTTTTAGCTTTAATTGAAAACATAGGAATGATTATACACGAAAAAAACCAAAAGGCAAATGGCTTTCAGGGGTCTAGACCTTGTGGACGACTTTGTGCTCGACGGCGACGTGTTTGGCTATGTATTCCTTGGTCCCAGGCAGGTTTTGATTGCTCTCGCCAGTCGGGACTTTTTTACCAGGATTAAAGATATTGGTCGGGTCAAAAATTTTCTTGATTTCCGCAAAAATTTGTAAAATATGCGGTTCGTACATCTTGTAGAGATACGGAGTGCGGATCAAGCCATCGTTGTGTTCGGCCGTAATCGAGCCGTGATACTTGGCCACCAAGTCATAGACTAGCTCGCCGAGTTCCATGATGATCTTGCCAGTGTCAGTCCGTGAAAAATCCATCAGCGGGATGATGTGAAAATTTCCATCCCCGGCGTGGCCAGCGATGGTGTAGACTATGTCATATTTTCCTAAAATAGAATTTAGTTCTGGTAAAAACTTTGGCAAAAATTCTGGACGGACGATGATGTCATCCATAAACGGCGCGGTGTGCTTTCCGCGGACATGCTTACGCAAGAGAGCAAAACTCTCTCGACGAATATCCCAATATTTATTGGCCTCAGTTTGGTTGCGAGTGACATGAACTTTGAGTTTGAAGTGTTTAATCTTTTCAACCAAATTCAAACACTTGGCGTTGACCTCGGCTTCGCTATCGCCGGCAAATTCCGCTAAGACGATGAGCTTTGGAAAACCACTGGTGAGCATGATGAGCGCTTCCGGCAAGAAAGACAACATGAATTTTATCATCCCAAAGAAACCTTTGTTCTTCAAAAAATCAAAAAAGAATTTCACCGCGAGTTGCATGGTCTTGTCGTCATAGGCTTCGAGAGTCTCCGGATTTAATTCCAGGGCTTCATCCACCAATCGGCCGAGCGGAGACAAGTCGTTCATAAATATAGCCACTAATTTTGAATATTTCACCTCCGGCAAAAGCTTGAAAGTAATCTCAGTAGCGATACCGAGCGTGCCCTGAGAACCCACCAAAAGTTTATTTAGGTCAAAATACGAACTTGAAAGATTTTGAACGGGGAAGGTTCCGGCCGAAGGCTGGAGTAATCCGGAGAAATCTTTCAAGTTCGTATTATCTTTTTTTACATTCCAAATATAATACCCCGCAGAATTTTTACTGACTTTTGGTTTCGCTTGAGCAATCTCGCTCTCATTGGCCAAAATCAAATCATAGATTTTTTTATAAACTCCACCTTCAAAATCGCCTTGCTTAGTTTTCTGTTCGAGCTCAGCTTTTGACAATGGTTTGACGACATATTCATTGCCATCGGCAAAGATTACTTTAGCTTCTAAAATATAATCTTCGGTTTTACCATATTTCAAAGTTCGCTCGCCGGCCGAATTGTTGCCATACATGCCACCGACAGCGTTCAAGCTCTTGGAAGCTGTGTAGCAAGGCAAAATCACCCCTTTAGCCAAAGTGAGTTTTTCAAAATCTCGATAATACATCCCCGGCTCGACAGTTATTTCCCAAGCTGACTTGCCTTGCAAAGGTAGCGGACCACCCACCAGACGATTCATGTATTTTGAAAAATCCAAAATGATAGATTCACCAATAGCCCCACCAGACATACAAGTCCCAGCACATCGCGCAGTGATAGAGAGCTCTGGATGTTTTTCTTTATTAGCATTCACCCAGCGAACCAAATTTTTCACGTCTTCTTTATCTTTCGGAAAGACGACGAGCGTAGGCAAGACCTCCAAAAGACTCGCATCACGCGAATATTTTACCAAAGTCTCCGAATCATCCAAAACATCCCCCTTAAAAAATTTTTGTATTTCGTTTTTCACAAATACATTATAACACCTTTAAAAACAAAGAAAATATTTTATTGAATTCCATTAAACAACTTGAGTCGAGCTTCGACGATTTGTTCTATCGCTTCTACTGCTGGAGTCAGCAACTTGGATGGATTTATTTCTTTTTTGTTGGCATCTATCGCCCGCTCTACGGCATCACGATAGGCCAAACGGATTTCGGAATTGATATGCACCACTTGCACCCCGGCCTTGATAGCATTTATAAAATCTTCATCGCGCAAACCCGAACCACCGTGGAGTACGAGAGGTAGCCCAGTGATTTTTTTGATTTCGGCTACCAGCTCGGCGTTGATATGTGGCTTGCCGGTCTTGATCAGGCCGTGGATACTTCCGACTGACGGAGCAAACATATCGATACCTGTCGCTTCGACGAAACGTTTGGCATCTTCGGGCTTGGTCAAAATGCCAGCGCCTTCGGGAATGGTTTCTTTTAAATCTGAGCCAGAACCGATATATCCGAGCTCGGCTTCTACCAAGATATCTCGGCCAGTGTCTCGCGAGACTTGGCGAGCATAATCGACACAAGATTTTGTCAGCGCTACATTTTCTTCAAAAGGAAGTTTGGCCGCGTCGATAATCACCGAATCAAATCCAGCATCGATGCATCGCTTTACCGATTCAAAAGAAGAATGGTGATCGGCATTTAAAAAAATTGGGAAACCATCTTTTTCTCGCAGAGCCTGGACCATGGCATAGCCTTCTTCGGTACCAACAAATTTTTCTTCCCCTTCCGATAGGCCAATGATGACTGGGACATTTAATTTTTTCGCCGCGTTATAGATGCCGTGTAAAGCTTCCAAATTGGAAATATTAAAATGCCCGACAGCCACCCCCTTCTCGCCCGCTTCTTTGACACATTCTCGTAGGGTTTTCATAATTTTACTTCAGGGCTTCTTTTAGAAGTTTAATAATAATCTGCGGATTGGCGGAACCATTTGATTCTTTGATAATTTTACCGACGAGCGACATAATCGCGTTTTCTTTTCCAGATTTGTAAGTAGCCACGACTTCCGGGTTGGCCTCGATAGTCTTTTTGACGAGTTCTTTGAGCGCGCCTTCATCATTGCTCTGGAGCAGATTTTTTTCAGTAGCAATCTTCATTGGCGATTCATCGGAGATGACAATCATAGCCAAAATATCTTTGGCTCCACGTGAAGAAATTTTTTCTTCAGTTACTAAGCCGATCAACTCAGCAAAATTCCCCGCTTGCGGAAGTCGGACTTCCGCAGAATTTTTCTTTAAACCTAGATAATCTGTAGTTATGTAATTTGAAGCTGTACTAATCTTGTTCTTTTCACCCAAAATTTTCGCCACTTCTTCAAACCAAGCTCCGAGCTCGGCGTCGTTTATATATACTTCGATATCTTCATCTTTAATCCCAAAATCGTTTTTATACCGAGCCCGCTTGGCTTCAGGCAATTCCATCAAATCGGCCTTGATTTTTACTAAATCAAAGGCTTCGTGGAGTTTTAACTTTGGCAGATCTGGGTCTGGGAAATATCGGTAGTCCTGGCTACTCTCCTTTTTGCGCTGAGAAAAAGTCTTTTGTTTGCCTTCATCCCAACCACGAGTCTCTTGGACTATCTCATTTTCTTTTCCATCAGCCCAGAGTTCGATCATGCGGTCGGTCTCATATTTGATAGCTCGCTCGACACTGCGGAAAGAATTTAAATTTTTCACTTCTACTTTGGTACCGAGTTTACCTTTTTCTTTGGAAACTGAAATGTTGGCTTCTACTCGCATCTCACCTTTTTCCATGTTGGCTTTAGACACACCCAAATACCAGAGCACCAATTGAAACTCTTTAGCGAAACGCGTCGCCGCTTTGGCGGTCTCTTCGGCGCTATCATATGTATGAGCTTCAGTGACGAGCTCCATCAGTGGCACGCCAGCGCGATTAAAATCGATCAGAGAAAAACCAGCCCCAGATTCACCAGCATCTCCGGTAAAATGTTTATTGTTGGCGGTGTCTTCTTCGAGGTGAATGCGAGTGATATCCATCCCTGCCAATCGTCCACCAGAGACCACAGGATATTTATATTGAGAAATCTGATAACCTTTTGGGATGTCTGGGTAAAAATAATTTTTGCGGTCAAACTCTGAAAAGTCGGCAATAGTTCCATCGAGAGCGAGTCCAACCTTGATGACATTCTCGAGAGCTTTTTTGTTGATGACTGGTAAAGCTCCCGGGTGAGCCATACAGACTGGGCAAATGTTTACGTTTGGTTTTTCTTCATCAGGGTCATTCTTGCAACTACAAAACATTTTGGTGTTAGTGGCCAATTCCGCGTGTATCTCAAGCCCAACTGTAAAATAAAATTTATCTACCATACATAAAATATTAGCATATTTTACAAAAGATAGTAAACCTTATATTTAATGAGGCAATATGTAAAAAATAGAGATTAAAATCAATACTAGAACACAGGCTACAAAAATCCTACTTTGATTTTTAAATTTACTATTAAGATATCCAACAATAATTCCAAGTACGAAGTAACAAATAATAGCTAGGAGTCCCGCCATCAATGGAGATGTGGGCAAAACAATACTAGACGACAGATTTGGAAAAAAATATTCTAAAAAAACTATTGGGAACACTACAGGGACAAGAAAGATACTGTTCCACTGAGAACCTCCGTAAATAAAAAAAGACAGAACAAGCCAAAAAAAGCATAGTACAAACACTCCATTTCTACCCCATTTTAACCATTGGCTATTATTTTCATTAAACATAATTTAATTATATCAATCTAAATACAACAAAGCTATTTTAATGCAAAATCTCGCGGACGATTTTGCCATCTTCTAGATAGACTATTCGGTCGCAGAACTTGGCATATTCTTCTTCGTGAGTGACCATAACTATGGTCTGGCCCTTGTCGTGTAAATCTTGGAAAAGTTTGATGACGGATTGGCCTGACACGGTGTCGAGGTTAGCAGTCGGCTCGTCGGCAAACAAAATCTTTGGCTCGTGGGCCATGGCTCGAGCTATGGATACGCGTTGCTGTTCTCCACCAGAGAGCTGGCTCGGTTTATTGGTGATGCGGTGTGGCAGATCGACTCGCTCTAAAATTTTGCGAGAAATTTCTTCCGCTTCTGGACGATCTAAACCTTTCATTAAAAGTGGAATCATCACATTTTCTAGCGCAGTCAGTTCAGGAATGAGAGCGTAATCTTGGAAAACATAACCGAGCTCGGAGAGACGCAAATCAGTTCTCTCTTGAGTAGAAAGGTTTTCAGTGTTTACTCCATCGATGATAATCTCACCAGAAGTCGGGTGGTCGAGCAGTCCGATTTGAT
>CAZHDU010000025.1:0-10668 GCA_964531535.1 uncultured Candidatus Saccharibacteria bacterium | reverse complement strand
AAAAATCTAATTTCCGATCAAGGCGCGGATACGGTCTTCGGTCGGTGGATGAGTGGCAAAAAGACCACCAATTTTTTTACCGATTTGAGAACCCTTTGGGTCTGCTAGATAGAGATGGGCTATAGCACTCGATTGTCGGCGCATCGGCGCTCCGTAGGCACTAATCTTTTTGAGTGCTAAAGCCAGGCCTTCGGGATAACGAGTGAGCAGTGCTCCAGAAGCATCCGCTAAGAATTCTCGCTTGCGAGAGCTGGCTAGTTGAATAAGAGTTGAAAAAATCGGAGCCAAGATGGCTAACAAAATACCGACGATGACCAACAACCCCCCAGCCTTATTATCATTATCTCTACTACCACCAAACAAATGACTGCGCATAAAAACATCAGAGACGATAGACACAAACCCGACCAACACCACGACGACAGTTGAGAGCAACATGTCCCGATTGCCGATATGTGAAAGCTCGTGAGCCATGACTCCTTCGAGTTCATTCTTTTCAAGCATTGACAATAGGCCTGTCGTCGCAGCCACCACCGCGTGATCTTTGTCGCGACCAGTAGCAAAAGCATTTGGCGCCGGATCTTCTACCACATATACTTTAGGCATAGGTAGTCCAGCGGTGATCGAAAGATTTTCGACGATTGTGTATAGATCAAAATATTCTTCTCGTTTAGCTTCTTTGGCTCCGGCCAAAGATAGCACGATCTTGTCTGAATACCAATAAGAAACAACATTCATAACGATGCTGAACAAAACAAAGAAATATAAAATATTCGCATCTCCATAATAAATACTAAAAAACCACCCGAGCCCGATGACCAGGGCGAAAAAGGTTCCCATTAGGAGCCAAGTCTTGGTGACATTTTGTGATTGATGTGTGTATAGATTAGACATTATTGTAAGATAATAGGAATTAATATGGATTTATTTTTTTCTGGAATTCCAGAAGCATTATCATTCTGAATTTCAAAATACCCCATACCAGCTGGTAATCCAGTAAAATCAATATTCCCTTCAAAAGCCACAGGCCCAGCAGTCATCCACTCGGTTGTAGACATAGCATGATCTTGTTTCAGTAATTTTTTATTACCATCCAAAATAGCTATACCGATATTCCCTTCAAAAAACCATGCGCCTTTGAGTTCCCCACGATAAGACAAAATTCCTTTTGGCATCTTGGCACCGGGTACAACTGAAAAAGAAAGCAGGTCTTCAGTATGCCCAGTCATCACTCTCATGTCGACTTGGTCATCCTTCTTTTCCTCCACATCCTTGCCGAGCATCGGGTCGACATATACAGATGGATTTTGATACATCACTCGCAAAGCCAGACTCATCAAGACGATAAGTATCAATAGTAAAACACTATTCAATTTTGAACCGAAAAAATTATTCCAATCTTTCATGTTTTTAGAATTTTACTTCTACCGGATTTTGTGCGGCGTCGTTGTCACCCAAGTCAAACAAATCCATCTTGGCAAAGTTAAATATTGAGGCAATCAAATTTGAAGGAAATGACTCTCTCTTGATGTTTAGATCACGAACGTTAGCATTATAGAATCTTCGAGCGGCTTGAATCTTGTTTTCAGTGTCAGACAATTCATTTTGCAAAGCCAAAAAGTTTTGGTTGGCTTTCAAATCTGGATAAGCTTCCGCTAGAGCAAAGACTGATTTCAAAGCGCCTGTAAGCATGTTTTCAGCTTCAGCATGAGCTGCAGTAGGACCAGATGCTCCCATAGCCATGTTGCGAGCCTTGGTCACATTTTCAAAAGCGCTAGACTCGTGAGTAGCGTAACCCTTTACAGTATTTACTAAATTAGGAATAAGATCATATCGGCGCTTAAGTTGAACCTCGATATCCGCCCAAGCTTCTTTAGCTCGGTTGACCAATTGGACAAAACCATTATAACTAGCAATAGCCCATATGAATAAAACCCCTACTACAATTAAAATTATCATCATAGGGATAAGTATATCACAACCACCACAAAGTCAAGACTAGGCCTTGAGTTGTTTTTCGGAGACTAAAACCAAGAGCGGCGAAGCCAAGAAGATTGAAGAATATGTTCCAAAAAACATTCCAGATGTTAGCATCAAAGCAAAATATTTTGTCGAAGCTGGACCAAAGAATACCAAAGATAGCAGTACCAAGATTACTGTCATCGAAGTACTAATCGAACGGACATAGGATTGATCGAGGCTGTGACCGACGACTTCGCCGAAGTTTATTTTGTTGATATTTTGACTCTTGATGTTTTCACGGATACGGTCAAAGATGACGATAGTGTCAGAGACAGATAGACCCAAGATGGTGAGGATAGCCACCACAAACAAAGTATCAACTTCTACCCCGTAATAATGCGAGAGCATGGTAAAAATTCCGACAGGGATGAGCACGTCGTGGAGCAAGGTGACGATAGCAATGAATCCATACTTCCAAGAAGAGACTGGTTTGGACACTCCGCGAAAGGCAAAAGCTATAAAGCAGATGATAGCGATGGAGACTAAGATAATAGCTATGATAGCCTTGCGAGTGAGCTCGTGGCCGACGGATGGGCCGATAGAATTGAAACTTTTTTCTTCGACAGTATTTTTACCATCGAGTGAAAGCGTTTTGATCAAGCTAGCATGTTCAACTTCATTTAAATCACGAGATTTAATAATGTAACCAGTCTCGCCAGTTGGTTGCAATAAGACAGAGCCAAAGCCAAGAGTTTGAATCTTAGCATCCAAGACTTCTTGAGATGGACGCTCGCCCGTATAAGCGACTTCGGTCAATGCTCCTCCCTTGAAATCAATACCGATGTTGAGCTTGAAAGTAAACAGGGCTAAAATCGACAAGAGAACCAACCCCAATGAAATTCCAATAAATATTTTTTTGTATTTGATTATAAACATATTATTTACTCAATCCTGAACTAAATAAAAATCGTGCGACTTTTCCATTACCCATAAAACTAAACACTGATAAAAAGATTCGAGTCACGGTGATTGCGGTAAACAGTGAGACAACCACTCCCATACCCAAAGTCAGAGCGAATCCTTTGATAAGTGAAGTTCCAAACCAGAACAATATCAAAGCAGTGATAAAGTTTGAAATATTCGAATCACGAATCGCGAGCCATGCTCGAGAAAATCCGGCACTGATAGCATCAGCGATATTTTTTCCAGCCTTCATCTCCTCTTTTATTCTCTCGAAGATAAGCACGTTGGCATCCACAGCGATACCTATCGAGATGATAAACCCAGCGATACCCGGAGCCGTCAAAGTAACCGGAACTAATTTAAATAAAGCCAAGATAATAGAGACGAATATACTGAGTGAAAAAGTAGCCACCAAACCCGGCAATCGGTACCAAAGAATTAAGAAAAGTGCGACAAGTAGAAAACCATATACAGCCGCTTTTACTCCAGCATTCAATGCCTTATCACCCAAAGTCGCCCCGATAGTCTGAGTGGATTCTAATTTAATAGGCACAGGTAGCGCACCAGAATTTAAACGATTAACCAAAGTCTTGGCTGTTTGTGGAGTAAAAGATCCAGAGATGACAGCCTTGCCATCAGTAATTTCAGTACGGACTACCGGAGTAGAAATAGCTAAACCATCGAGATAAATAGCTACGCGCTTATCAATATTTTTCTTGGTGATATCGGCAAACAATTTAGTGCCTGTCTCGTCAAAGGTTAATAAAACTTTCGGTTCACGAGTATTGGGATCAAACTCGAGTGTCGCATGATCTAAATATCTTCCAGTTAATTCAGTAGATACGAATTGTTGATCAATATTTATAGTCCCCAAATCTACCTTGCCATCCTTGCCTGGTTTGATAGTGATAGGGTCATTTGGACCTCGCTCAGTTTTAAATTCTAGAAGTGGAGTCTGTCCGATCATCTCGACAGCTTTTTTAACATCAGTCACTCCTGGCAGATCGATGATGAGTTGCTCGCCAGCACCGGAAACAAAACTACCATGTTGGACTTGAACCAACGGCTCAGAGACACCGAAAATATTTACTCGACGTTCGATAATATCCCGCAAAGAATCCATCGAATCGCTGACTTGGTTGGCTGGAACTTCTCTGACATCAGCACTGTAAGTCAAATGAGTACCCCCAGATAGATCGAGTCCCAACACGAAAGGAAACTTAGAAAAACCGATCGGTTTGACATCACTAGCTAATTTACCCGAAGCAATATCGGCTTTATATGCTCTTGAAGCGACCTCTGTCTTATATACAAAAAACCCTACGGCACCGCTCAAAATAAGAACAAACAATACTGACGCAATTTTTTTTCTCATAAATGTGTGAGGCTATTCTACACCCCCACACCTAAAAAGTCAAAATTACCTTGTATATTAAGAATTTAATGCAAATTAGGTGTGGGGGTATACATTTTCACAAAATAAGCAACTAATCCCCCGATTATGAAACCACCCAAAATATCTACTGGAAAATGCACTCCGACGGCTATCCGAGCTAGGCCGATGATTAGTGCTAGGGCCATAAACACATAGCCAGCCCTCTTGTGCAAGTAGAAAATAGCAAAAGCCAGAGCTATAAAAAAAGTCGCGTGTCCAGAAGGAAAAGCGAAGCCGTCTTTTGGAATTAATGGCATCACATCAGAGTAGACCAGAGCTGGACGTGGCAGATGAATCAATAACTTCAACACTGTCGCCACTACCCAAGCGGATGCTGAAATAAAAAATACCGATAAAATTTCTTTTTTCTTCTTCAAGAATACTTGGAATGGATTTTCGGCCTTAAAAACATCGTGGTGAAACAACAAAAACAACCCAGCCACAATCACCACCACATATGGCAAATATAAAGCTAAAAATATCAAAACCTTATCCCATAGGTCCGACCTATGGGCAAAATTATAAAAAAAGTAAAAAATTGAATTATTCATATAATATTATTATATCATTTTATTTTCGTCACCAGACGACAACTGCTTGGCGACGCTGAGCACATTTTTAAAAAGCATAGCCACAGTGACTGGGCCGACGCCACCAGGCGTCGGTGTCAAGAAGCTCGCCTTAGTGGCGACTGATTCCATATCGACATCGCCGACGATAGCTCCGTTTTCTTCCGATGTGCCAGCGTCGATAATCACCACCCCTTCTTTGACCATGTCTCCAGTCAAATATTTTCCCTGACCCAAACCAGAGATTATAATGTCCGCATTTTTAAGCAACTCTTCTTTGTTTTCAGTCGCGCGAGTTATTGTATCTACTGCTAGTCCACGAAACTTAAGTAGTGTCGTGATTGGTTTACCAACCAGCATCCCCTGACCTAGGACTAATATTTTCCTCGTCCCAATATCAAAGTCCAAAGAATCGAGAAGAGCTAGGCAAGCCAAAGCTGTCGGGAAACCTAGAGGATTTTCTTTTTTATAAAACTTCTCACTAGCTACCGTTCCCAAACAATCTACATCGAGCTTTGAATCAATAGCATCTAGCACTTTTTGCCGATCAATATGTGCAGGTAGTGGCAGTTGGACTATGATTCCACACATATTTTCAACTTTATTTAATTTACCAATTTCCGCCACCAATTCTTCGGTGGTGATATCTTCTCTAAAATTGGCACTGTGAAAATTCATCCCGACCGAGAGAGCCCGCTTTTTTTTGATTTCTACATATTGAACCGAAGCCGGATCATCCCCCACCAAGACATCGCAAAAGACTGGAACAAAAGGCAAACCAGCCACTTCATTTTTTATGTTTTCTAAAACTTCTTTACTTAATTGTTTCCCATCTATGATTTGCATGTATTTGTATTTTCCTAATTAGCTAGTTAGCTAAAAGCTATAAGCTATCTTTATATTCCAAGAAATTCATTCTTGATATCATCTCGATGAGCCGAGCGAGCATACCGGCGCATGCTCATCAACATCCCCAAGCCCATAAATTCCACCAATAAATGCGACCCGCCATAACTCATAAATGGCAACGGAATCCCGGTGACCGGCATCAACCCCAAATTCATTCCTATGTTTACGAGTATATGACTCATAAAGAAAATAGCAATCCCCATCCCAAACAGAATTTCAAAATTCGATGAACCTAGCGAAGCTATGTATAAAATCCGCCAAATCACCAAGGTATATAAAATCAAAATCAACCCCGAGCCAATCAAGCCCCACTCTTCTGAAAACGCGGCAAAAATAAAATCGGCCTGTGGTTCTGGTAAAAATTTCAAGCGAGATTGCGTCCCAAACCCGAGACCCTTACCAAAGATTTGCCCACTACCGACAGCGATGGTCGACTGGAAAGCGTTGTAGCCAGTGCCGTGAATATCGGCCAAGGGGTTTAGAAAGTTGGTGATGCGAGCTTTCTGGTATGGCGCAAATACGAACATCCACAACAAGACAAACATTATCGCCCCAGCCGAAAACACCAAAAAGAGATGGGTCTTAGAAATTCCCGAGACTAAAACCATGCCGAGCCAAATGGCAATCAAGATAATAGCCGAACCAAAGTCTGGCTGGAGCAAGACCAAGACCAGGGGTAAAAGCACATATAAAAATGAGATAAAGATATGTTTGGTGTCTCGAATCTCAACATGGCGCCGAGAAAAATATTTAGCTAGCATCAACACCAAAACCAGCTTCATCATGTCGGCCGGTTGAAAAGAAAAGAATCCAAAATCAAACCAGCTTCGGGCTCCGTGTGAAATGCTTCCCAAAATAAACAGCAGAAATAAAATAAAGGATAGAAATAAAAATACAAAGACTAAAACATTGGTTCGCTTTAAAAATCCAAAATCAATGAAAGAAAAAATAAAAAACACCGAGAAACATATAGCCACCCAGATGATTTGTTTACTGGCAAAGTCTCCGGTGTCGGTAACCACAAAAGATTTCATAGTCACCAAGCCGGCCGCCAAAATCGGCAGGATAAACAAGACCAACAACCAATCCAATTTTTGCAAAGTCTTTTCTACCATTATTTTATCGAAGCCGTAAATACATTAAACATTGGGATTATCTCTTTAGCGACCACTTCGCCGGTAAATGGTTCTGGCCAAGTAAACGTGGCCACTCGATTCTCTTCCCCAAACAATTTATCCATAAAGGTCTGACTGATGGAGACCGCGTTACCATTTTTATCATACAAAATCGCCACCACGCTCACTTGCGGAATCGAAAAGAGTGATGCATTTTTTATCGTAGCCGAAAGTTTTGGACTCTTATCCGCTCCTTCCAACTTTATATCTGAAACAAATATTTTTAATTGATCAATCTTAGATTGATCAACTTGAAACCAGCTTGGCGCCTCGGTAAATTCAAAAGTCGTGTATACCGGCACTGAGTGGCCGAGGTCGATGGCTGGTTCGAAGATGGCAAAATTCCCCGATGGAGGAATAAAGGTGGAACCGTCGCGCTTGCCTATGTAAATATTATTTTCATCCGCAAAACGAAATCTGTAACTTATTTTATTAACGGCCTTGGTTCTGTTGTGGTTCTCGACATAAGCGACCGCATTGAAGCGCCCGGGTACGACTTGAAAAGCTCGCGACCACATGACTGACAACGGATCAGTCTCTTCGATGCAAGCGCGAGCACACATTCCCCCACAGTCCACCCCAGTCTCCACGCCGTTTTGTTTGCCGTCGGTGCAAGTCGGTTCTTTAGAGAGATATGGATAAGCAATTAAAAAACCAAGTCCTAAAACCACAGCAGCTAAAATTAAAATATCTAAAATTTGCCTTCGCAGTGCCCAATTCATAAATAAAGTATACCATAATTGCGAAAGGCACACCCAGGGGTGTGCCTTGATGCGGGTCGATGTGACCCGCCTGGTCTTCCACTTCTTAGTGGAGTACCTGATTGCCTGGAGGTGCTTCTTGTGGAAGCACCTCCGGCTTGAACTGCCGCCAGAACTTCAGGGCGGCATGGTACGAAAGGAACATGACCAACATGCCTCCCACTCCGGTGATTCTTACTCCGAAGTTGACGTGGCTGAAAGTCACCACGTATAGGCTTGCCATGAGCAGGATATACCCTGCACTGCCGAGCAGGGTGATGATACCCGCATCGATGACGTCACGGGTGGTCACCACGACAGTGATGACCCTTGGGATGTCCCGACCGCTAATCCAGCGGGCTTTGACGCCCTGCTGAGGCATGCGGTGGTGCATCTCGATGCCACCGTTCGGATTCTCCATGATACCTCCTGGTATCTACACCGCAAAGGGTGTCTTGTGGGGGGCGCACCGAGATTGGGCGCCCAGGAACTCACTCTATATATTATATACCATTTTGATTAAAAAGTCAATCTAGCACCAAAAAAGCCTTATTTAAAGGCTTTTTTGGTGCTAATTATAGATATTTGAGGCTATTAAGCAGTAGCTTCTTTCTTGGAAATCTTATCGTAAAACAAAGCCAAGGTAGTTTGGAAATATGGCATTGACCATAGCAAACCAATACCAATTGTTAAAAGACTCAACAAGAACCAACCAAAAAACTGAAGTCCGAGACGGAATAGTTCCATCTTGTGACCTTCCATCATCTCTTTACTCTTTCTCAAAGCATCCATTGGCTTGATATTTTTATCTTCAGCTAAAATGTAAAAAACTTGAGAATATTCAAACGCAGCGATGACACCTGGGATAATCAAAAGCAATGCCCACAAGAGAATCATCACCAGCATGGTTATGTAAGTCTCGAGTGCGCGCAGAAAATCATTGAAACCTAGAAATATTTGTGACACACTAGCTTCTTGCTTACGAGCGAGTGCTAAAGAAAAAATAGTGACACCTAAAAGCATCGGTCCATCTATGAGCAACCCGATCACGCTCCCAATATGTTTTGGAGAACCAGCGAGTGTGGTCACCAGAAGATACAAAAAAGTTCCACCCACCGCTACTCCCCACCGACCCCGCAAAGCTTGCCTAGCCTGAACCATCAACAATCTATTTTCATATATATTTGCCATAATATTTACAGTATACACTAAAAATGCTTAGAATTAAAAACTATCTTTTAAGAGCATCTACTGGGAAATAATTTTTTGAGAGAACATAGGACAAAACAATCCAAAATAATAAATGTAAAGCTAGAGAAGATACAAACCCAGATACGCCCATTGACTGAAGATATGCAAAGATTAATCCTCCAGCCAAAGAACCGAACATTGGTAACAATGCGAATCTTTTAGGAAGAAAAAATATACCTGGTATGTGAAAAATAAAAAACGCTAAACCAAAAACTAATGGAGGAAATCCGAAAGTTAATAACCCACCCAGAAAACAAAGTTGTTGAAAAATAATTTCAAAAAACTTTGGAATTTGGTACCTGAATCTTTCTTCTTTGGTGTAACAATCATTTGAATATGCGAGCGGCGCAAGAATCCAAAATAAAAATAGAGATAAGATACTTAGTAGAAAACTATTTGGTAAATTTTCAAAATATACAAAGAAAGAATACCTATAAACAATAAGCAATATTACTAATGCCGAAATATAAAAAAGTGTGTGTTGCCAAGAATTTTCGTATAGAGTGATTTTGTGCTTTTTGAAAAGATATAATGGTATTCCCATTACACTAAACCAAAAGACAAGCCAAATAATTATCCATATATTCATTCGTAAATTCTAACACAAAAAACCACTAATTTCTTAGTGGTTTTTTTAGAATCAAATACTCAGTGTTGACCTTCCAGACAGTGCTTTAGACTCTGTATACAGGTACGGCTAAAAAAAAAGAGGTCCAGCGCCGTCCGTCAAAGACGAACAGCAACCGGGCACTCTGCGCACTTGGACTAACTCAGCTTTTGAGTTTTGAACCAGGCACGAAAATCGTGGAAGATCTGGGAGCCACACGCCACACACAGTGCACACAACCCGCCGAAGGTCACTGCGGAAATGATGTCTCCGACAATGTTCGCCGAGCGATGAAACCACTCGGGTTGAAAAAAAGCCCAAACCCCGAAGGCAAATGCCAAAGCGGTAAGGGAACGACTCGAAATCGTGGTCATAAGAATCTCCTTTAGAATCCTTTTATATTATACCACATAAATTATATAAAAGTCAAGTAAGCAAAAAACCACTAATTTCTTAGTGGTTTTTTTAGTTTAGTACTATGTTCTGGCGCCTACCTACTTTTGCCGTTAAGACTATCATCAGCACTAGCGGGCTTAACTTCTCTGTTCGGAATGGGAAGAGGTGTGACTCCGCCGTCAAAGCACCAGAACACAAAACTAAACTTTTTTAATTCATAAACTTTGTTGAGGAGGCGAATTTGTCAAAGACTTATTCGCCAAATCGATAGGGGTGATCAGGGAGGTGGGAATCGAACCCAGCTAACACAACTTGAGAAGGTCATGTCTCTTTCGCAGAGTCTCCCTGACGAAACACAAAGAACGAAGAGGAACGACCGGTACCCATCAAGGTGTGGTTTCCGTTTGAATGTGTTAAACGTATATGGAAGCACCGACCCTTCTAGAAGGGGGCACAATGCAACCAAACCGGCGTCCTCAACAAAGTTTATGAATTTTTTTGGGCCACGTGGTCGTTTTGCGACTTTACGTGGTGTGGTTCCCAAATTTCTTAACAGGAATCGAAACATTAGTACTTCTCAGCTGAAGCGATTACTCGCCTTACACTTAAAGCCTATCAACGTGATCATCTCTCACGGTTCTTAACGATTCCTAATCTTGAA
>CAZHDU010000024.1:10530-11024 GCA_964531535.1 uncultured Candidatus Saccharibacteria bacterium | reverse complement strand
TCCAAAAATCCGGCCCCTGCATCTCCGCCTCAAGTTTGGCTATTTCGTTTTCTATCTCATTTAAATCTTCGGCCATATGAATAGTATATCAAATTTAAAGCCGGCTCACCTGTAGGTGAACCGGCTATTATTGTCGAGGGTGATCGTCACCCACACCGTGCCCAGAAAAGAAATCCGGGCGAAGAATGAACATGAGTCTCTCAGTGGCGCTGACTTCGCAGTCAGGCCGGAATCCGGGATCGGTGATCGATTCCAAAATTTCAACCGAAGAGAGCTCACGCCAACTCAATTCAAGATTCTCCATTTGTTCTCCTCCATATTTAAAATACCAACCCAAAAGCCTAAAGTGAATTTTTTTTGGTTATGTAACTTTTTTTAACTATTTGTTAAATCTATTAGAAATAATTTTTAGATAGATAGGCTCGTCCGGAATCAGTAAATACTATCACTACAACATCCCCCTTTTTTAATTTTGGTAAATATTTTTTCAACGC
>CAZHDU010000024.1:4442-10486 GCA_964531535.1 uncultured Candidatus Saccharibacteria bacterium | reverse complement strand
GAGCCATGACCTGAAGCATGCCCAGCCCTTCTTCATCGGAGACTTTTATAAATTCATCTATCACCGATTCATCAAGGCAAGGAGTTTTGAAATCTATGCCGATGCCTTCCATCTTGTATGGTTTCGGATTGCCAGCGGTCGAATGAAAAGAAGTATCGACATCGACAGCAATTATTTTTATTTTCGGATTTTTTTCTTTCAAGAATTTCCCGACACCGCTCACTGTGCCCCCTGTTCCGCCAGCAGCCACAAAGTGAGTAATCCGGCCATCCGTTTGCTCCCATATTTCTGGACCAGTGACTGAATAATGAGCCTTGGGGTTCGACAAGTTAAAATATTGATTCGGCATAAAAGAATTCGGAGTATCATTTAAAATTTGCACAGCCCGACTGTGGCGACTTTCAGGGTCGTGAATCGGCACCGCCGGACAATGAATCACTTCGGCTCCATAGGCCTTGATAGTGTTTACCTTTTCCAGACTCATAGCTGGCGAAGCGGTGATGATTACTTTATACCCCTTGACCGCGCCAATCATCGCGCAGGCCACACCTTGATTCCCTGAAGAAGATTCGATAATCACCCCACCTGGCTTCAACAAGCCCGACCGCTCGGCTTCCTCGATCATAAATAGAGCCGAGCGGTCTTTGATACTGCCACCCGGATTTAGATATTCCAACTTAGCAAAAATTTCAGCCTCAGTATCAAAAGGGGCCCTCACTAGTGGAGTGTGGCCAATAGCTCCCAATAAATTGTTTTTGAAATTTTTATTGTTTGTTTGCATACATAAATATTAACTAGCTAAAAGACTAAAGTTAAATTTTTTAGCATTGATATTGCATTTGTAACTTTTTGTTAAATTTGTTAGAATCCCAAACATATGATAAAAATCCAACCAATCGTCCGCGACATAGTCATGAAAGAACTCGAAGCCTATTTTGCCCTGACCCATGGCTATATGAACATGAGTAGCTACGCCCACCGCATCCGGCCCACCGTCGAAGCGCTGACCAAAAAACAAGTCACTATCGCTAGCCTAGTCGTCTCCCTATCTCGCATCGGCAAAGAATTAAAAAAAGAACGCCCGCTCATCCGCGAAGTGCCCATCACCGGCATCACCACCAAACTTCCCCTCTCAGAAATTGCTTACGAAAACAGTGAACAATTCATCAAAGAATTGGAAACACTTCACAAGAAAATTTCCGTCTCGGCTGAAGATTTTTTTACTATGACCCGTGGTACCCACGAAGTCGACATCATATGTTCGGCCAACTTGGAAAACAAAATATTAAAACACTTTTCCAACAAACCAAAATGGGTCAACCACAACTTTGCTGCTGTCGGCATATCTTATGGCCCAGAAGTTTTCGGGATGCCAAACATATTCTTTTCCCTACTTTCAGTCACCGCCCGCGCTAAAATCAATATCGAGGAGTTAGTCTCGACCCCAACTGAATTAATTTTTATAGTAGCTGAAAAAGATTTTGCTAAGACTGTCGCGCTGTTTTCGGAGTTACATAAAGAAAATAACAAAAAACAAAACCGACCTTAAATCTTAAATATGATATAATTCACATTATGCGAATAGAAGATAAAATGATACGTCAAATAGATACTGGGAACAGAACTAGCCAAATCAGTAAAAACCCATCACTAGAAAAAGCCCTACGGATTATTGAAAAATCTAGGTTGAAGCCTGGTGATTTCTCTGGCAAGTTCCCAGAAGAAGAGATCAAAGCGGATGAAGCCAGGGTAGAAAAAATAAAAAAAGAAATCTCAAATAAAGGAGTGCAAGAAACAGGTCATGATAGATTGGCCATAATATTTGAAGCAATATTCAATCAACATGTAGAGGTTAGTAATTGGCTTGGAGACGATGTGGTCTCATATAAAACTAGCGAATACGATGACTATGTCAATCATGTAGATAGTGTACTAGACCTAGGAGAAAACAGTGAAGCACCATATGTTGCGTTAGGTATTGATGTGACCACAGGTATGTATTCTTTAGAAAAGAAATTTTTAGAAATTTTTTCAGGAATAAGAGACAAAAGACCAGTCAGAGTAAAATACTTTACTACTGATAAAAAACCAGAACCTGAAAATGCCAGATTTGTAAGATTGGTAATAGGCGCTGACATAGATACTGTCAAAGAATTGGAAGGACTATGGTTGGATGGTAAAAATTCGGTTATGCATACCCATTTTATCCAACACCAAGTAATCGAAGAGCTGCTTTTACAGTGTGAAATATTTCGAGATTATGCAAATATTTTAAACAATAAGGAAGCTCAAAAAGCATATAACGAAGTATTTAATTTCCTAAAAAATATAAAAACAACAAAAGACCTGGACCCACAGCAAACAAATAGAACCAAAAGAGATAAGATGATGCAAAAGATGAGAGAAACTCTAGAGGCTTGCAAACAGAGCGCTCTAAGCAAATAAAACACTACTTATAAGAAGAAACAGTTTGGGGCTCAGTGTCCACACGCACAATATTAAACCTCAGATACCCAATGTTTTGACCTTGTTCTGTTTTGATTTTTACTCGCCATTTCCCTTCCGCTAAATTCAAACGTGAGGAGTAAGTGCGAAAACCATTATCGCGCCCACCGATGACAGACAGCGGTATCTCGCTTTCGGTGATCCATTGTTTTTTTGTTTGATCATAATGTTGCCATTCATGAATAATTTTTATATTTAAGCCTTTCGGAGAAAATATCGCGCTAAAAGCGTAGGCCGGCTGGCCGGAAACTTTATGAAAATCTGGGTACAACGTAAAATACCCCTTCCACCCATGGTCTTCGAACGTTACGTCGTAATTGCCATCTGTATTTCTTGATATTGAGTGCAAGACTTCAGCATCTTTGAGTGAAAGCGGAATCGGTGGAATTAAATTTGTGAAATAAAGCCCGTTTACTATAACAAAAATAGCTAAAATTAAAGAAATAACCATCTTTTTACTTTCGAACTTTTCTTTTTTGTTTTTGATAAACCGAAATACTACTAAAGTAAAAAGTGAAATAATGCCAATCGACAAAAATCCCGAGAGTAAAAATATCCGGGCGCTAATTTCGTGCAAGACAATCGGCACCAAAAAAATCATGAACGAATAGATGGACAGAAAAAATAAACTAATTTGAAAACTAAAACGGACATAATGCTTCTTTAGAGATTCATTGGCCCAAAAAGCGAGGACTAGAAGAACTATAAATGGCCAAGTGGTAAAAATATCTGAACTGCGAAAATAAAATACCAGATAAGTGGAGAGAATACCTCCGAAGAAAAATTGTAAAATGTTTACATACCAAAAATGTTTTTTGCTTGGATTCTGTTCGTCGCCGGCGGCACCCTCGGTCTTGTGAATTAAAATAATAAAAATGGCGACGACAAGCAAGTGCGCTAAAATCCAAACATTTTCAAAGAGTGTGTCTACCCTCTTTAGAGTGAGTGCATCAAAGACGAACCCAGCAACTAGCGACAAAGAAGAAATCGGCCGCTCAAAACGACCATAGAAATTACGGATGGGTTCAAAAAGAGACATGCTTATATTCTAACACGCAAGCAAACTTTTTATCGTAGAGCCGAGAGTGGGAATCGGACCCACGTTCCCACTTTACGAAAGTGGTGTTCTGCCACTGAACTATATCGGCAATCTAGAGCCGTCGATGGGGATCGGACCCATGGTCTCGTCATTACCAATGACGTGCTTTACCACTAAGCTACGACGGCTTGCTGCCTTTGAATAGTATTATAAACTTTCAATATTTGCAATTTAAAAATACGAAAGGGCCAACCGACGATTGCCGGCTGGCCCTAGATTGTCCGGCTGACGCGCGGACCGACGTTACTTCATGAGATCCTCCAGCCGTGCTAGGACCGCTTGGGTCTCTTCAATCTTCTTAAGCTTCTCCTCGAGCTCGAGAAGCCGGACCTTCTGAAGAGTGATGTCCGACACCACTTGCGCCCTCTCGGCCACGAGCGAACGCGCTCGCACCACGGGGTCGGCCGACGGTGGAAGGACCGAAATCCCTCCGACCATCAGGTCTGTGAGCTTCGGCGTGGCGCTGTACTTGCCTACGTTCGTCGCCCCCTCTGAAGTGTGCGGCACCAGCCAGCCTTTCTCTACTAAGACAGTGTTACTGGCAGCAATACCTGCCTCTTCCCGGATTCTTCCGAGTGTGTTTTTGCCGACTAGGCCATCCCTGGTCCTTTCGGCCTCAGCCTTGAACAGCTGAGCAAACCTTTGCATCGACTCTGGTTCCATCGTTTTCTTCTCCTCTTGTGGTCCCTGATTCAACAGGGTGGTGAACGTCTCTTCCAAGACTGGAAGTTTTGGCGTGGATGGTGCTTCACTATCCACGCAGTTCTTTGCGTCGGCGACAACCAGTGTTTTTGCGACTAGCTGTTGAAGCAAGTCAGTACAGTCTGACAGCAACCTTTTGATTTCGCCATTGGTGATCACCACTGGGTGAGTCTCAACTTGAACTTTGATTCGTTCAAATTCCGAATGACTAATGAACGGGTTGCAGACAACCAGTCCGACACTGCTTCCAAACTGATCAGGGGCTTTATGGCAGAAAACCACCATTCCTCTCTTGATCAATTTACGGGTGCGCCGATCGTGGTTTGAGTCACGCCATCCCACCACGACCAACTTCTTGTGACTCGCAAGCACTCTGCGGGTTTTCTGCAGAAGTGCCTCCCAGTACTCTGTTCTCATGTTCTCAAGGTTCGTCCTTTCTGTTTAAGATAATAACATATGTTTATAAAAAGTCAATAATAACACAGCAAGGATTACAGTCTCACGCAAGAGAACCGGAATTTTATAAAGACCTCTAAGATTTAGACTCTTTCCCCGATCTGCTGGCGCCACATAGCCGAATACAATCCATTTTTTTCGAGCAATTCAGAGTGTCTGCCTGATTCGATTATCTTGCCTTTTTCCAATACATGAATAGTGTCAGCATGCATGATAGTCGACAGACGATGAGCAATCAAAATAGTGATGTGTACATTGGATTTAGAAACTTCTTTGATAGTGTTATTGATATCTTCTTCAGTCAGCGAATCGAGCGCTGAAGTAGCTTCATCGAAAATCAACACCGCTGGTCGGCGCAACAAAGCTCGAGCGATAGAGAGACGTTGCTTTTCTCCACCAGAAATTTTTACTCCGCCTTCACCTATCAAAGTATCCAGCCCTTTGCCTCCACGCGACAAAAGATTCTGACACTGAGCTTTATTTAAAGCATCTAGACATTCATCATCGGTAGCATCGGGACGGACGAAAAGTAAATTCTCACGAATAGATCCAGCGAAAAGCTGAGTATCTTGGGTGACAAAACCAATTTGCGAGCGCAACTCTCCTTTATTTATTTTGGCAAACGGTACATCATTGAAACTAACTTCCCCAGAAGTCGGTGTATACAAGCCAACCAAAAGCTTCACCAGCGAAGTCTTACCAGACCCCGATGGACCGACAAAAGCGATGGTCTGCCCGCGAAGAACTTTGTAAGAAATATTTGATAGAGCGGCATCACTACTACTACCATATTGAAAAGACACGTCTTGAAAATTTAAAGATTCCACCTGACCAATATCTTGCGGATCTTTCGCCTCCTTTTCTTTTGGAGTATTCATAAGTGTACTAAAATTATGCAAAGAAGCCTCGGCCTCTCGGTACGTACCGATTACGTTGCCCAATTCTTGCAAAGGATTAAAAATATAGAAAGAATAAAATAAAAGTGAAAAAAATTCTCCAAAAGTTATAACTTTAGAAAAAATCAGGTACAGCATAAAAAATATAATCCCAGTGCGAAGAAAATTTATCACGGTACCTTGAACAAAAGAAAGAGACCTTATATATTTTAGTTTCTTTAATTCAAGCTCTAATATTTTGCTAGTGGTGGTGTTTAATCGAGTGATTTCTTGTTTTTCCAAACCCAAAGATTTTACTAATTCTATATTGCGCAAGGACTCAGTCGTAGACCCAGCCAAGGATGTGGTTTCCTGTACGATAATTTTTTGAATATCTTTTATTTTTT
>CAZHDU010000024.1:0-4432 GCA_964531535.1 uncultured Candidatus Saccharibacteria bacterium | reverse complement strand
CCTATGAACACAGGGACCGCAAAAAATATGAGTGCGATCACCCAATACACACTCGTCGCATAAATAGCCACAAAGATAAAACCAACCAAGGATACGAACAGAATATTCACCACCGCGGCAATTAATTTCTCGGTATCTTGTCTGGCTTTTTGTAATTTGCCTAAGGTCTCTCCACTTCTTTCATCTTCAAAAACACTATATGGCAAAGAAAGGGTGTGAGCTACCCCCGCCCCATATAAATCAGCACCGACTCTTTGACTAACTCCATTTAAATAAAAATCTTGAAAATTCTTAGCCACGCGGGAAACAAAAGCAACACCGACTATCCCCAAAAGCAACAAGCCGACCCCGGATATGAATTCCGCCTTGGTATACAAGTCTGGCTTGGTGGCATAATTGTCGATAACATGGCGAAAGATATATGGATCGAGCAATGAAAAAACCTGGTTCACTGTCGCCAGGATCAGAGTCAACACACACAGCTTCCAATATTTTTTTAGATATGGATATAGGGTTTTCATAATTTATGGAGCACGAGACTATTGTAACTTGTTTCGGGTCAATGGTCCAACAATGCCATCAGGCACAAGTGGCGGATTGTTTTTCTGAAAAAATATCACAGCATTTTTTGTTTTGGGACCAAAGAATCCATCATTGTCTACGCCACCAAGTATTTTTTGTAGACATTTTACTTCTTCTCCGGCATTGCCTAGTTTTAAGGTTTTTTTAATCTCACACCTGGATGTCTGTTCTGTGTTCACCACCCGAACTGTATTAACAGCAGGAACTACGGCCACTTGCTTAGCAACAAATAGAGGCCGATAAGCTGGCCTAGACCCACTAGAGGAATGACTTCTAGGTGCAGGTTCTGGGTCCGGAGCTGTTGGAGCAGTTAAGCGAATCAATTTATTGCGATCATTTCCATTAAAAGTAAGAAGTCCACAAATTAGAATATCACCATCAGACTGCAAACTTAAGTGAGTTAAACTATCAAAACCTAAACCAATTTTAGTATAAAAATCTGTATCTTCTGAGCCGTCAGAATTTAGACGGACAAGTCGATTGCGAACATTGCCATTAAAACTAGTAAATGATCCGTAAACAAGAATATCTCCATCGGATTGTAACACCGTATAAGTATTTCCATTAGCAAAACTAGTGCCAAGGTTCGTGTAAAAATCTGTATCTTCGGTGCCATCAGAGTTTAAACGCACTAAACGATTTCTATTATTTCCGTTAAGTTGAGTAAAATCTCCACCAATTAAAATATCCCCATCGTTTTGTATGGCGACACTGGCTATATAATTTCCGACAAATCCCGTACCAAGGTTCGTGTAAAAATCTGTGTCCTCTGTGCCGTCAGAGTTTAAACGAATCAGTTTATTTCTTTCATGACCATTAAAATTGGAAAAGTAACCTCCAACTAAAATTTTGCCGTCGTCTTGCACAGCAACAGAATCATAGGTCATTGTGTCGTCAAACCCAGCGCCTAAGTTTGTATAGAAATCCGTATCTTCAGTGCCGTCAGAGTTTAAACGAACTATGGTATTGTGAGTATCTCCATTAAAATTTAAAAAATCTCCACTAACTAAAATCTTCCCGTCTGGCTGGACCACGATATCATAAAGATTACCATCAAAACCAGTTCCTAGATTTGTATAAAAATCTGCGTCTTCGGTACCGTCTGAATTTAATCTAACCAGTAAATTTCTTTCGTTGCCATTAAAATTGAGAAATGAACCTCCAACTAAAATTTTACCATTGTCTTGTAATGCAACTTCATAGATGTAATCATCAAAACCAGTTCCTAAATTTGTATTAAAGGTTGTATCTGGAGTGCCGTCCGAATTTAAACGCATCAATCGATTAATCGTCTCACCATTAAAACTATTAAAATCTCCTGATAATAATATCTTGCCGTCCGGTTGAGCAATTACTCTAAAAACATCATTATCTGAACCCGTCCCCAAATTTGTGTAAAAATCTGTATCTTCGGTGCCATCAGAAAAAGCCAAGACTTGGGAAAAATTACCCAAGGCTAAAAAAACAAACAGAAATATAGTTATACTTTTTTTAAGAAGAATCATAATATATTCATTATACACTAATACACACTATATAGCAAAACCTGGAAAGAAGTCCACCTTGATTTGGCTTCTTGGCACACCTAGGCCAATCAATATACCTCGAAAAGCATTAACCATAGAATTTGGCCCAGAAATATAATAAATCCTATCTTTTAAGTCTGGCACATTCTGTGAAATCAACTTGGCGTCCAATGGTCGATTGACCATGTCCGCCCTAGTGGCAAACTGCCCTGCTTCAGTCAAAGTATAAATAGTCCGGATGCCGAGCTCTCTTTTAGCTTGATCAAATACATCGCGATAGGCAATGTCGTCTTTGGTTTTGTTGGAATAAAACATAACGATGTCTCTTTTCTCCTGAGTGTCGATCAGATATTTGATCATGCTACGAAATGGGGTCACTCCGATTCCACCAGCGATAAACACCAACTTTTTCTTTGGATCTTTCGGCATAACAAACTCACCAGAGAGTTGAGAGGCCACCACGTGATCATAATCGTCGGTCGCCGCCAATTTTAATTTAAAGCTACTAGCGTTTGGATAATATTTTATACCCAAGATGACATCTTCTTCGGTCGGCGAAGAAGCCAAGGTAAAATAACGACGATTCCCCCGACTATCAGCCATATCATCAGCCAAAGTAAATTCCATATATTGTCCAGGTAAGAAATTGAGCTTCTTATCTTTTTTGAAATAAAAATTATATGTATCTCGAGCTACTTCTGAGACACTATCGATAGCTAGCATAAGTTTGGTTTTTGGACTGACAATATACGAAAACATATTCCCAATAACTAAAGCAATCTCTGGAGTGGAATATAGAGGTCCAATGTGCACCATCGGAGAAAAAAGAAAACCAACTATAGCTCCATAAGTTATCCGGAGCATCCTGGTCGGTGGCATGGTCAGTGGCTCAGTCAACATGAAAAAGGCAAAGAATAACATCGAACTAGACACAAAAGCTCTATACAAAGAGCTAGCCAAGGTGACCGAACTGCTACTGGTCAAATCACGAAATACAATCACCGAAAGCACCACGGCCATAAAACTAAGCACTAAATCAAAACGTTGCGTCTTGCGTGTAATCAACAATCCAGAAATAATTACCACCGGCATCATCCACAAAGTCGCCACCCACCAACTCGCCGACTGATTGAGCACTAACGCCGTCAACACCACAGCGATAGCCACAGGATTAAAGATGTGTTTCTTCTTAATCGCCAAGATATACTTGCTAGCCATCGAAAAAAGCGAGGCCATGAAAGCTAGGATGAAAAATTCCGTACTAGTGTCGGCAGTAATCGGTGAAATAAGTAAAAATAAAATTAGAGCAGTAATATAAACCGATTCTGAATTTGTCGGTGCATCATAAATGTAAGCAAACAGTCTATTAAACACCAAACTGACTGTTAAAACAAAAAATCCGGAAAAAGCCACTCCGTATGGCGAAAATGGCAACAAGCCAAAAGCACTTAAAATTATCGAATACACGAACAAAACCACGAGTGAGTACAAGACTATCTTGTACATGGTTATTTTATTTAAAAAATTATCAATTATTTTTATCATACTATTTTATATATTGCTCAAACAGACTTGTCATGGTGGCCACACCATCTTTATCTATTATATACCCTTCCAGGCCATCACGTGCTTCTAAAAAATTAATTCCCTCTCGACCCATGGCAAAAACTGCAGTAGCAAAACGATCGGCCTCATACACATCTTTTGCAACTACTGTCACGCTAGCTATTTCACTCAGACCATCTGAAAAATTATTTGGGTTGTAGATATGCTCGCCCTTGGCATATTTTCCCGAAGTGGCTATGCCCACGTCTGACAACTTCAGAATTTTTACGACTTGATCTACTTGAAATGGGTTCCGAATTCCAATCGACCAAGGCTCTCTATCATTATTTCGACCAGATACCTCGATATCACTACCGATATCGACCATAAAATTTTTCACCCCACGACGGCGCAACATGTCGGCAGCCTCATGGATAGCCCAGCCTTTGACCAAACCAGACGGATCATACTTACCATCAGGAGTTTTGATGTTAAAAAAATTATTTGTCTCAATTCTAGTCTTGGCCGACAAAGCAAAAACCTCTTGCATCTCTCCACTCCACATATCTTCCGGAATTTCCCCACGATTAATTTTACTGATTTCACTATCTTCTTTGTAGGTGCTAAACTTGGCATCCACAAATCGGAGATAATCAAAAACCTGATCAAACACATCTGGATGGACATCCGCATCCACTATCTCAATCAACACATCCATGCCCATTATTTTTTGCACCTGTCTCATGTGGTTTATATCTTAGCTTGAGCCAAAGCAGAAG
>CAZHDU010000023.1:1567-11576 GCA_964531535.1 uncultured Candidatus Saccharibacteria bacterium | reverse complement strand
GTGCCGAAGAAGCCCCGGGGCTTCTTCGGCACGGGGCTTTACTTGATAGTCACTTTCTTTCTTTAGATGGGTCCATGATGGGGTACAGGGTGGGGTCGACCGGGACTCCGCTGTCCCAAGAGCTATATCTCGAGGCGCCGAGGTCTGAAAACGTATCCTCGATCGCTTTTCTGAGTTCTTCGGGGGTGGCGGGTGTTCGGAATGGGTCACCCCCATCTTCGTTGAATACGTATTCGGGCTTCTTGTCACCAGGCATTGAATGTTCCTTTCTAGAAAGACGATATCAAATTTTAATGTTAAAGTAAAACTCACTTTTTAATCAAATGAAAAATTGTGATAGAATCTGGGTATGTAATTGATTACGTAATTAATTACGTAATTACAATCTAGGGCAAATATTTTATGCTGAAAAAGTTGACCAAAAAATTTAAATTCAAATCGCGGGTCATCGTCTGGACTGGTGGTGGATATGATAAAGACAACAGTGGAGCTTGGCGATTTGCCCGGGTGCCCGAAGATATTTCAGCGAAAATAAAAACTATGCAAAAAGCCGTGCCACGTCGTGGCTGGGGCGCGGTCTATGTCGATGCGAAAATCGGTCGAAGTAAATGGCGGACTTCAATCTTTCCAGATAGGCATTCGTCTACTTATATTTTGCCACTCAAGAAACAAATTCGTTACGAAGAAAATTTATATGACGGCATCGAGATTTCTGTGGCCATCGAGGTTCATTTTCAGTAATTTATTTTTCTAATTCAGCTAGCAGGTTTTCTAAATCGAGAGATTCAGTGACCATCTCCACCATGCCATCGTTGGCGACTTTCCAAGTATGCCTCGGTCGGTCGACATACAACTCGACGCCGATGCCATCTGGATCATCGAGATAGATCGCTTCGGATACTCCGTGGTCAGCAGTGCCGGTGATTGGGTAGTTGGCTTCCATAAGTCGTCGCAAAACTAGGGCGAGTTCTTTTCTGGTCGGAAATAAAATGGCGTGGTGATAGAGCCCGGTGTGGCCCTTGGGTGGTGGAGTCGCGCCCTTACCAGCCCAAGTGTTTAATCCTAGGTGGTGATGATATCCGCCAGCCGACAAAAACACAGCCGAGTCTCCATAGCGAGCGGTGACTTCAAAACCAATTAAATCACGATAAAAAGCGAGCGACCGGTCGAGGTCGCTGACTGTTAAGTGAACATGTCCAATTTGTACGTCTTTGTGAAGTTTCATATTTTTATTCTAGCATACTCGTCAAGATCAAAAGCCGGGGATTGGCGCTTATAGAATATTCTTGTATAATACGGGCATGAAAAAAGACTATATCTTTCGAACCAATCCACAAAAGTCGGCCAATAAAGTCACCATCAATAGCTTTATGATGGGCTCGCTCTTCTTTGTGCTCACTCTCATCATCACCCTCGATCCAAATAAATTTTCTCACGCCATTATCTTTCAATTATTTTTAGCCATCCCGATGTTGTATGTGTCGAGCTTGGCCTATTCCAAGATCGGGTACTGGGAAGAGACATACGATTGGGATGTGCTCGGATGGTTTACTAACACAGTCGGAAATCTGTTCGTCATCAACGCCATCGGACTCTTGGCTTTAAAATTTAGTTACACTTTGTCGGTAACTTTCTTTTCAATGTTTTGTATCTTGATGGTTTTGTATACTGGTATAAACATTAAGCAAAATAAAAAGATACTTTCAGAAAAAATATTTAAACTTTTGTTCTTGTTGCTGGTCATATTCTTTGGCGGAATTTGGTTTTTGCTCTAAGTATTGAATTGTTTGGGTAGGTGTCGATTCTATTTTTTAAATAAAACTCTTAATTTCTCCAAACCTCGGTGGAGTTGGACAGTGACTGTGTTGGCAGATTGTTTGGTAATTGAAGCGATTTCTGTGATAGAAAAATCCTGCCTGTATTTCATTTTCATTATTTTGACATAGAGAGTGGGCAATAGGTCGATCAAGAGAAAGGCTCGTCTGCCATCGAGCACGTCTTCGACATTTTCCTTCCTTTTATCACTCGGATCAAAACCTTTTTCTTCCAGAGATTCCAGAGAGATGGTTTTGTGTTTGCGATATTCGTCGGTAATCAGATTGTTTAATATGTGGTAGAGGAAAGCTTTCATGGTTTCCACTTTACCTCCTTTGACGAGATAAGCCCAAGTTTTCAAGAAAGTTTGTTGGACCAAGTCTTCGCTCAAGGCTTGATTGTTCACCTTAAAAAGTGCGCGAGAATTTAGCCCCTTACTAAAGTCATGATGGGCTTCGGTCATAATTCCTTGAATTATTTTATTTTTTTGAGTAGTTTGCATAGCGTAAAAACGTCGATGATTTTGGTCGCTACTTTACTTCCTGGGGCACATATATTGTGTTGCCGAACGGAGGGATTACCTTACATTTATTATACCACTACATCAGTCAATATAGCAAGGTTTGGAAGTTGTCATGATTTTGATTGTGCTACGTCTTTACTTACATGGAAACACAAAAAAAATTAGTCGGCCCAGCTTTTATCGAACGCCTAGGAGAAGATGGTTGGACTTATATCAAGACAGTGGTCGATATATTGCGTGAACCAATCCTGATTCTCGATGAACATTTTCGAGTAATTGCCGCCAATGATCCTTTTTATAAAATTTTTCAAGTAGACCCCAAAGATACTGAAAATAAAACCATCTACGCACTTGGTAATGGTCAGTGGGATATTCCAGATTTGCGGAAACTCCTGGAAGATATTTTGCCAAAGAATACTTTTTTCCGAGGGTTTGAAGTGGCTCACGAATTTCCAATTATCGGATCCAAGGTGATGATTTTGAATGCCCGCGAGATTCATTGTGTTCCAAATGAAAAATTTGAACCATGCCCACCGATTATATTGCTAGCTATCGAAGACATCACCGAGATGATTGGGGTAGCCAAGACTTTTTCTACTTATACCAAACAAATGGAAGATAAGCTTATGCATAAGACTGAAAAACTCGAAGAATTGGTTGTTAAGTTGGAAAAAGAAATAAGTGAATTGAAGACTAAAATTTAAAATAATGTCGAATGCTAGTCTTGTGATATAATTAATATATGATCATAAATTATTTAGCTACAATTATTCCGCTTTCGATTTTAGATGGTATTTGGATTTTAGGAGTGGCCAAGGGTTTTTATGCCCGGGAGCTTGGGTTTTTGTTTACCAAGCCTGCCAACCTTGTTCCAGTAGCCTTCTTTTATCCGATTTATGCCTTGGCTGTGCTCATCCTCGCAGTGATGCCGGCGGTAAATTCGGGATCTTGGTTTGAAGCTCTATGGCGCGGAGCCTTGCTCGGTCTCGCGGCTTATGGCGCATATGATTTGACCAACCAAGCCACCATCGCCGGCTGGCCGACACTGGTCACTGTGGTAGACATGGGTTGGGGTATGTCTGTCAGTGCTCTCACGAGTTTGATTGCTTATTTTATAATCACCGCGGTTAGATAAATTTTGCTTGGGTGGGTTTATTAATTTTAATGTAGTATAATTACAATATGGAAAGAATAAAAAACAATTGGGTTTTGGTGGTCAGTGGGGCATTAATCGTGTTTGCTTTTGTGTTTTTCTTATCAGCTCGGAATTTTTCTAAGTTGGGTTCATATGTAGAAGTGAAAGGCCTCTCAGAAAAAACAGTAAAAGCAGACACAGCAATTTGGTCTATGGGTTTTGAAATAAAATCCAACAGTGTGGAATCTCTATACTCAGATACAGACAAGAACAACAAAGCGATTAAAGCTTTTTTGATCACCAAGGGTTTTGAAGCTTCAGAAATAAATATAGCTCCAGTGAATATTTACCAAGACACATACAAAGACGCATTGTTTAGATATAATTCTAGCAACCAAGTCTCGGTCTACACGAAAAAAGTCGACCTAGCGAAAGCGGCTTCAAATGACACTTTGAATTTGGTAAAGAGTGGAGTCATCTTAAACTACAATTCTATCTCTTTCGAATTTTCTGATTTGAATAGCATAAAGCCAGAGATGCTAGCGGAAGCTCTAAAGAATGCTCACGACACAGCTTTCCAATTTGCCCAAAATACTGGTTCATCCCTCGGTGGAGTGTCTCGTGGCAACCAGGGAGTGTTTGATATTACTGACAAAGACCCATCTTCTCCTGAATTCAAAAAAATCCGCTTAGTTTCAACACTCAGATACCTATTACAATAATATTTCTTCTCGGCACTAATCCGGTCCGGTCTTGATGAAAAAAAACACCATACATAGACTAAAATCTACATTTCAAAGTAAACATGTTTTAGTGTTTTTGGTTTTATTACTCGCTTTGTTTGTCTTGTTTTTCTTGTTCCCAGATTTTTTCCGAGGGGGAGTTTCTTATGTCCGCAGTGAAGAATCCAAACTCGACAAAGAAGCCTCACCAGTAAAGAAAGTTACCAAGACCATTTTGCCACTCGATGTCGCCCTCTATGATCAAAAGATGCTTGAGCTAGCCAATAATCCTCCTCCCAAACCACCGACTACAAAAATAGTCAAAGACCCAAAGACCGGCGTCCAATCGACAGTCGTCGTCGAACCGAAACCAGTGGTAAATATTTGGCCAGCTGAAGCTGTTCGTCCAAATGGCGGGGCGCTCCTGCCTTTTAATCGCATCATAGCTTATTACGGCAATTTATATTCCAAGAAAATGGGAGTGCTTGGCGAATATCCCGAGGATGAGATGCTCGCTCGTCTATCGGCCGAGGTCAAGAAATGGGAAGTGGCCGATGCTTCGACTCCGGTGATTCCATCTCTGCATTATATCGCGGTGGTAGCTCAAGGTAGTCCTGGGACAGATGGAAAATATCGTTCTCGTATGCCTGACAAAGAAATCGAAAAAGTTTTGGCCATGGCTGAAAAGATTCCAGCTCGCGCTGACGGCCAAGGGGCGATAGTATTTTTGGATATTCAAGTTGGTTTTTCGACGGTTCAAGACGAGATTCCACATTTGGAAAAATATTTAAAATTGCCAAACGTTCACCTCGGCCTCGATCCAGAATTTTCGATGAAGACTGGAATTCGCCCAGGGAAAATTGTCGGCACCATGGACGCGACCGATGTGAATTTTGCTGCGGAATATTTGGCCAAGTTGGTTAAGGAAAATAATTTACCACCAAAAATTTTGATGGTGCATCGTTATACTCAAAAGATGTTGACCAATGCGACTGATATAAAGCCATTGCCTGAAGTCCAGGTGATTGTGGATATGGATGGTTGGGGAGGCAAGCCTAAAAAAATAAACACCTACAAACAATTTGTGTATTCTGAACCAGTTCAATTTACTGGTTTTAAGTTGTTTTATAAAAATGATGTCCTCGACCCTGGTACAAGCCTACTTGAACCAGCCGAATTACTTAAGTTGAGCCCTATACCTAGTTATATTCAGTTTCAGTAAAATTTGGTATACTGTAATTACTTATTAGGATTAATTAAATAAAAATATGCAAAAAACATCTTGGGTTGTGTTATTGGTTTTAGTCGCAGTTATCGTTTTTGTCGGTTTTAGGAATAAAAAATCTGAAGCTCCAGCTGAGGTTCGAAACGAGGCCCAAGAGAGCCATGTCGACATCCCGCCATCTATGCCTCCAGTGCAGGACAAAGATAAATCAGTTACAAATAGCTCTACTAGTGCATCTGTAAAAGAATTCACCATCTCTGGCCAAAACTTTTCATTCACTCCAAATAAATTATCAGTCAAGAAAGGGGATCATGTAAAAATTACTTTCCAAAACACTGCTGGTTTTCATGATTTAGTCATCGATGAATATGGTGTAGCTACAAAACAAGCTCAATCTCCAAATACCGAGGTTCTAGAATTTACCGCCGACAAAGCCGGAACTTTTGAATATTATTGTTCAGTGGGTTCTCACCGATCGATGGGTATGTTCGGAACACTCACTGTTGAATAGTGGAAACTTAAAAATTGTAAAGTTGAAAGAAAATTCAAATGCAAGAAAAAAAGAAATTTTCACTCATTGCTCGGTTAAAAAGCACCAACCATGCTTGGCGGGGAATTGGAATTTTATTTAAGACTAGTCACAATGCTCAATTTGGTTTGGTCATTAGTCTGCTTGTGGTTTATTTAGGTTTCACCTTCGCTATCTCAAACATAGAGTGGATGTTCTTGGTTTTTGCCATTGGTTTGGTATTTGTGGCCGAGGCTTTAAATAGCTCCATTGAGATAGATATGGACCTCACTTCGCCAGAATACCACCCCTACGCCAGGGATACCAAGGATGTGGCGGCCGGGGCTGTGCTCCTCTCGGTGACTATTGCAGTCATCATCGGGGCTGTTATTTTTCTTCCTAGGCTGGTATAATCAAAATATTATGGAACAACAACAAAAGATATTTTTTACAGTTTTAGGCGTGCTCGTTTTAGCCCTAGTCGGGGTAGCTATTATTAATTCCAAGGGTGTTTCTAATCCTGGTAGTGTGTCTGTCGAGGCTGGTGGAAGTGTTATCAAAGGGGTAGATACTAAATTCTTAAATACTTTTAAAGCTGGTGACAAGATTTTACTTGATGATAAGATCATCTCGATTGCTTCGGTGAATGATGATTTTTCTCTGACCACTTCTGAACCAGTTTCGCAAGCATATACAAATGTATCTTATGATGTGGCTACCGATTATGATGCTTTTGCTACTTGTTTAGCCGACAAGGGTGCGGTTTTTTACGGAGCATTTTGGTGTCCACACTGCCAAAATCAAAAGAAAATGTTTGGAAAGTCAGCCAAGGTTTTGCCATATGTAGAATGTTCGACTGCCGACGCTACTGCTCAGACTCAGGCTTGTATCGATAAAAAAATTAGTGGCTATCCGACTTGGGAATTTGCCGATGGTTCACGTTTGAATGGTGAGATTTCAATGGCAAAACTAGCCGAGAAGACTTCTTGTCCACTACCTGCTGGAGTTTCAGCAGAGGTTCCTGCAACAGTCGATGCTGGATCAACTACTCAAGTTAAATAGAATATAAAAATATGAATCCAGTCAATGTGCATTATTTAAATGTTTTTCTCGGCGCGGGAGCTATTGGTTTACAGATTGTATCTGTGATTACGCTGGGTCTTCTCTTTTTTGGACCAAAGAAAAATATTTTTCTAGATTATGTTAATAAACATGTTTTAGTTTTTAGTTTCTTGATTTCGATTGTAGCGTCCGTTTTCCCATTGGTTTATTCTGAGATTATAAATTTCCTACCGTGTTATTTGTGTTGGTGGCAGAGAGTCTTTATGTTTCCAACCTTCTTTCTTTTTGGTACCGCCCTCTGGGACAAAGATAGGAGAATTGTACGTTATGCGACGTCGATACTTTTTGTTGGATTTTTGATTTCCGCGTATCAAAACTTTTTCTATTATTTTGGCGAAACGAGTAGTTTGCCTTGTGATGCTTCGGGGGTATCCTGTTATCAGCGTTTAGTTTCTGAGTTTGGTGGGTATATATCTATTCCAATGCTTGCGCTCACTGCTTTTTTTGCCCTACTTACTTTGATGGCTGTGGCTCATTTTTATGGCAAAGAAAAGTTGGATTAATTTATTTAAAATTAATTTGAGTGTGCTATAATTATCGACATGAAAAAAGTAATTCCAATTATTGTAGTTGTTTTGTTTGTTTTAGTAGGTTGGTTTTTGGTGAAGAATAATTCGAATCTAAAAACTGAAAATCATATTAATAGCCTTGAGGCTAAAGCCGAAGTTCCAGCCAAAGCTGAGACATCGGTAGCCCCAGATAATCAAAAAGATAAAATTATGACAGCGACATTGCACACAAACAAAGGAGACATTACTATCGAATTTTTAAATGACCTGGTGCCAAACACTGTGGAGAATTTCACCAAGTTGGCAGGATCGGGTTTTTATGACGGAGTGAAGTTTCACCGAGTCATCAAAGGTTTTATGATTCAAGGTGGCGACCCACTAACTAAAGACGATTCCAAGGCAGATTTCTGGGGTACTGGTGGCCCGGGTTATAAGTTTAATGACGAGCTCGGCGCTGGAAACCGAAATGATATCGGCACCATCTCGATGGCCAATGCTGGTCCAAACACCAATGGTAGCCAATTCTTTATCAATACCGCTGCTAATAATTTCCTAGATGGCAAACACACTGTCTTTGGTAAGGTCACCACTGGTATGGATGTAGTCACCGCGATTGAAAATGTGAAGACCGCACCAGGCGACCGACCGATCGAACCGGTCGTTATAAATAGTATAACTTTGAAGTAATATTATTAGCTAACTAAAATTTTATGGGAAAGGGAAACAACGCATATAGAAAAGACGTGAAGAAGCCAAAGAAGAACAAGGACGCTAAGAAGAAATAATCTAGCCACAAAAAATCCCCTCTGGGGATTTTTTGTTTTTCAGGTTATAATATAAATATGGATCAAGAACTAAATAAAAAGTTAGAAATGTTGGAGAGTAAGATCGATGCTGTTTATCAATCTGTCGAAAAGACTAGAAAATATTTTTTGATAATCACTTGGGTGACTATCTTGGCTATTGTCGTGCCGATGATCGGCCTTGTTTTTGCCTTGCCGGCCTTTATGACAAATTACGTAGGCACTTTAAGTGGCCTAGGTCTCTAGATTTTCGGGATTATGGATTTTACCAAACAGGAGCTCGCTTTGATTAAAAAATTAAATACTCCAGCCAAAATTCAGGATTTCTTAAACCAGATTCCTTTCAATTTTGAACCGAACGGGGAGACTCTAAAAAGCCCGCTTTTTACCCTGAGGGATAATCGAGCGCATTGTTTCGAAGGGGCTCTCCTTGGGGCTTATATCTTGTCCAGGCATGGTTTTAAACCCTTAGTTTTGCATCTACAAGCCACCAAGGAAGACTTTGATCACGTGGTCGCACCTTTCAAGCAGGATGGTTTTTGGGGCGCCATATCAAAGACTAATCACGCTGTACTGCGGTATAGAGAGCCGGTTTATCGAGACATTCGTGAACTAGCCATGTCATATTTTCATGAATATTTTTTAGACACTGGAAAAAAGACCATGCGCCGGTATTCGGAGCCAATGGATATGAATAATTTTGAAGATGGTTGGGAGGTTTTAGCAGGAGACCTGTGGGGGATAGATGAAGAGTTGGATAAAGTAAAACACTACGATGTCTTATCTAAGATTCAGATAAAAAACCTTCGTCTGGCTGACGATATCGAAATACAAGCAGGTAAGATTAAGGAGTTCTAGCCTTGTTCTTTTTCCTCGTCTTTCTTTTCTTCGTTTTTGTGACCGTGAGCGTCGACTTCGTATGAAGTGTTTTGTTGTTCAAAGAAGTTTACGAGTTCAAAGACATCTGTCGCAGTTGACATCCACTTGGCTGGGTTGGTGACATTGAAATGAGTCTCGAGACCTAGCTCTTCTAGACGGCGATCAGCCACGTATTGCACATATTGGTTGACGTAATCAGCATTGAGCCCTAGGATGCCATTTGGGAACATGTCTTGGTTGTAGGCTACTTCGAGATTGACTCCATCGATGATGATTTGGCGAATTTCATCGGCAAATTCAGCGGTGAGCAATTCTGGATTTTCTTCGAGCACAGTGTGCAGGAGCTGGATTCCGAATTTTAGGTGCAGACTCTCATCTCGCAAAACCCAGTTGATCATCGAGCCCAAGTTGCGAAGTTGATTTCTCTGTCTAAAAGATAGAGCCACCATGAAGCCAGAATAAAACCAAGTACCTTCCATGACGATGTTTGTCGCCACCAAGTTTCGCAAAAAGTCCTTCTTGCCTTCAGGTGTTTCGATATCGAGAGTGTCTTCGGTCATGCGGATCAAGTACTTGTTCACAAAGTCTTCCTTGTTTTTCATGGAAGGAGTTTCTAGGTGAGCGCCATATACTTTTTCGCGATCTAGAGGGAAAGTCTCGAGCACGTATTCAAAAGAGACACAGTGGTTGGCTTCTTCAAACATTTGTTTAGCCAAATATAAGTGACACTCTGGAGATTTTAGATATGGGTAGACACCGAGGGCGAGT
>CAZHDU010000023.1:277-1502 GCA_964531535.1 uncultured Candidatus Saccharibacteria bacterium | reverse complement strand
AGCGTGGCGCTCGTCTTCGGTCATGTTTTTCCAATCGGTCAAATCTTCACCAAGTGGAATTTCGTGAGGGAACCAACTATTTCGAACGGCTTGGTTGTACAGATCATAAGCCCATTTGTAGTGCATGGGATGCAAGTTCATGTCTGTAGGTGATGCTTTTCCTAAAATCATATATTTTTATTTTACTTAATTAATAATTTTACTGACAACCTTCACACAAAAATT
Source organism: uncultured Candidatus Saccharibacteria bacterium (assembly GCA_964531535.1). Classification (GTDB taxonomy): domain Bacteria; phylum Patescibacteriota; class Minisyncoccia; order Phycocordibacterales; family UBA9973; genus UBA9973. The sequence continues at coordinate 1,277 of CAZHDU010000023.1, read as the reverse complement.
GATCTTGAGGGTCTTCGGAAACATGGATGTTTAATTTTGGAGCAGTTTCCATCTTTGGCATGATGAGTGGGGAAGCTGTAGCTACAAATTCTCTGGCGGTGACGGTGGCTACACTTTCGACTGGCGCCTCTTCTTTTGGTTTGTCTCGTAGTGCAGCGAATCCTCTCTTACCTAGAGCTTCAGCCTTGTTGACCGAGATGGTAGATTGTTCAGCAGTGTGGCGAGGCTTCATGTGTAGGTAGTAAGTAGTCTTTAATCCCTTGTCCCAAGCCGAGGTGTAGACGTTCATGATTTCGTTGATGTCTCGGATTTCTAGATAAATATTTCTTGATATTGCTTGGTCGACCCACTTTTGAGCTCGAGCGGCAATCTCCACAAAGGCGTGAGGAGAGACAGCAAATGAAGTCTTGTAAATGTTCTTGACGTGATCTGGAATTTCTGGGATGCCTTCGATGTCGCCGTGATTTTCGAGGATTTTCTCTCGAGTTTTTTCCCAAAGATTTTCTTTTTTCAAAGAGATAATCATGTTTGGGTTTACTTCTAGATATTTACCGGAAATTTTGTTTCGAGAAAACATCTGAGTAAAACGTGGGTCAATTCCAGGGGAAGTTCCAGCGACTAGTCCGATGTTGGCATTCGGAGCGATGGCCAAGAGGGTGGCATTGCGTATGCCTTGCTTGACCTTGCCTCGTAGAGAATCCCAATCCAGTGGAGGCAAGATGCGCACAGAACCTTTTTTGACGGTAAGCTCTCGTCCGCGATCAGCTTCGAGTTTCTTGATGGTATCCATAGGGACTTCACCTCGAGACCAGCCAGAGCCCTTGAAGTTTTTATATATACCACGCTCTTTGGCGAGTTCGGTCGATTCGTCGATAGCCATGAAGGAGATGAATTCAAAGACTTGATCCATGAAGTCTGCTGCTTCGGTATCTTCATATGAATAGCCCAATTGTTCGATAGAATCGGCAAAGCCCATTAGACCCAAGCCGACTGCACGGTT
>CAZHDU010000023.1:0-267 GCA_964531535.1 uncultured Candidatus Saccharibacteria bacterium | reverse complement strand
TTTTGCTTCAGCGATAGGTAGCTCGTTGACGTCTACTAGGTTGTCGAGTTGGCGAGTAGCTAGACGAACAGATTCTTCTAGACGGTGCCAATCTATTTGGCCATTTACGATGTGACGAGCGAGGTTTATAGAAACTAGGTTGCATACAGCGACGTTGTCTTTGTCGGTAGGCAAAGTGATTTCGGTGCAAAGGTTTGAACAGTGGATAGTGCCAGTGTTGTTGTTGAGTGCGCGGAGATTGATGGAGTCTTTCCATGTTAGCCATGG
>CAZHDU010000022.1:6110-11907 GCA_964531535.1 uncultured Candidatus Saccharibacteria bacterium | reverse complement strand
AACGCTTGGAGTGCTCGTATGGAATATATTTTGAACAACTGCATCTTGGCTCTGCTCGACACACCGGGGACGACATTGCTCGGCATCCCGCGCATGCTCGTCGACAAGGACTACCGCCAGAAAATCATCAACAACTTGAAAGACCCAGTCATTAAGGCTTTTTGGGTTCACGAATATGAAGCTTGGCAAGAAAAATTCCGAAACGAAGCCATCGCGCCGATTCAAAACAAAGTCGGGCAATTTTTGTCGACTTCGATCATCCGCAATGTCGTCGGTCAGCAAAAGAGTACCATCAATATTTTCGACATGATGAACGAGGGTAAGATTTTCTTGGTCAACGTCTCCAAGGGGCGTATCGGTGAAGACAACTCGGCTTTGCTCGGAGGTATGATCATCACCAAGATTCAATTGGCGGCCATGGAGCGCGTCCGTATTCCGGAAGAGACTCGCCGAGACTTTTATCTATATGTCGACGAATTCCAAAACTTCGTGACTGACGCTTTTGCCAGTATCTTGTCTGAAGCTCGAAAATACCGATTGAATTTGACGGTGGCCCACCAATATACCGCTCAGTTGATTTCCGACAAGAGTTCGGCTGTGCGCGACGCTATCTTTGGTAACGTGGGGACGATGATTATTTTTCGAGTCGGCTCCGACGATGCGGAATTTTTGGAAAGTGAATTCGAACCAGAATTTACTCCACAAGATATCGTCAACCTGCCAAACTACAAAATATATTTGAAGCTGATGATTGACGGAGTCACTTCGCGTCCGTTTTCGGCCAAGACTCTGCCACAGATGGTTCCATCTGGAAACAAGGAAACCGAAGAGCAGGTGATTAATTCTTCACGAGAACTATATTGCAAACCGAGAGCTGTCGTCGAAAAAGAAATCAACGACTGGAGTGGAATGTCTTTCGGAGGCTCGAGTGGAGGCAGTGGTGGACCTCTTGAAAAATTCCCGATTATTTGTTCGCTTTGCGGACTAGAAAAGACAGTGCCATTTAAACCAGAAAAAGGCCGACCAGCTTATTGTAAAGAATGTATTGCGAAAATAAAATCTGGCGAAGTGAAAGTAGAAAAAAGTTCCGAAAATCAAATTAAATATGATGATTCAAAATTCTTCAAACCGTTGTCGGATTTAGGTATCGAGTTTCCATCGCGAGACAATGCCGGAGAAATTAAAAATGTAAAACCAGCGCCACAGAGCGAAGCTCCTCGACCAAAACCAGTGGTCACTCCTCGGCCACCCGTCAAACCAAATACTGAAAACAAAGCCTTGAAAGATATTTTGAGTAAAACTTTGGGTATGGCCGAACCAGCAAAAGCCGAAGCGCCAAAACCAGTGGCTCCAGTCGCTCCAGCTCCAAAACCAATCTCGCTCGATGAATTGAAAAACAAAACCAAGGAGGCTGTGGTCGTGAACAACGGCAAGAGTGGCGACCGCAGTGCCACTCCGGAGGAGATGAATAAATTGAAAGATTTGATAAGTAAAAAAGTGGAAAAACAAGAAGAAGTGGCGAAACCAGAGCCTGTAGTGACCCCACCACCAACCAAAGCTCCAGAAAAGACTGGAACCACACCACCACTGACGACAGGCAATGTAAAAGAAGTCCCAGAGGATGTGTTGAATAAATTATTGGAATAAAAATATGGAAACAAAAAATTGCAAAAAGTGTCAGAAAGATTTTGATTTAGATTCCGATGATCTAGGTTTTTACGAAAAAATGAAAGTGCCTGTGCCAAACGTTTGCCCAGATTGTCGTTTTAAAATGCGAGCAATGTGGCGAAATGAGATGACACTTTATTCTGGCAGAAAATGTGCCATGTGTGATAAAAGCATTCTGTCCATGTACAATCCGAAATCTCCTTACAAGGTTTTTTGCTATGATTGTTTTTATTCTGAAAAGTGGGATCCAAAAGATTACGCTATGGACTACGATAAGTCCAAGCCATTTTTTGAACAAATGGATATGTTTTTGAAACAGGTTCCCAAGATTAACCTGGGTGTGTCTAGCGCCGATGGTCCAAATTTAAATAGTGAATATGTGAACATGGCCAGTGGTTGCAAGAATTGTTATTTAATTTTTAATACGAGCCCGGCGGAAGAATTGTTGTATTCTAGAGGCGTCAGAAAGGGAGTAGATTCTTCCGATATTTATTTTGGTATAAATATCGAACGATGTTATGAAGGCATAAATGTGCAAGATTCTTCTGGGGTGATTTACGGACAAAATGTAAACGCTTGTGTGGACTCAATGTTTTTATTAAATTGTAGTGGCCTGACTAATTGTTTTGGTTGTGTAAATTTGAAAAATAAAAGTAATTGTTTTTTGAACGAACAACTTTCTCATGAAGATTATTTAGAAAAAATAAATGAAATTAAGGGTAGTTATCAAAAGATGGAAGAAGCCAAGCTCAAATTTTTAGAGCTTACTAAAAAAACTCCAAGGAGAATCAATAATAATTTTAAAAATGTAAATTCTACAGGAGATTATATCTCTGAATGTAAAAATACTAAATATTCTTTTGAGGCTTCAAAAGCTGAAAATTGTCGCTATTTATTTTCATCAAAAAATGTCCGAGATTCTATCGGAACCATTGGTTATGGAACTGGCGGTGAGCATCTTTTAGAAGTTGTGGCCACGGGGTATTCAAGTAATGTCATCGGTTCATATTGGGCAGAAAATTCAAGCGATATCATGTATTCCTTCGATATTCGAAATTGCCACGATTGTATCGGTTGTGATGCTCTCAAAAATGGTAAGTATGCAATTTTTAACAAAGAGTATTCAAAAGAAGAATATGAGGATTTAAAAAATCATATAGTTTCTGAACTTACTGAAAAGGGAATTCATGGATTGATGATGCCGACCGAGATTGCTCCTTTTGGTTATAACGAGACTGTAGCTCAAGACAACCTGCCACTGACTAAAGAAGAAGCAACAGCTTCGGGTTTTCGCTGGGAAGATGATATTCAGATGACTAAGGGAAAAGAAACTTTACAGCCTGAAGAAATTCCAGATAATATAAGCCAAATTTCAGAATCGATAACTAAAGAAATTTTGAAATGTATAGAGTGTGAGCGAAACTATAAAATAATTGATCAAGAGTTTTTGTTTTATAAAAAATTAAATTTGCCAGTACCACGCAAGTGTTTCTTCTGTCGACACAAAAATCGAGTGGTTCGCCGGGGCTCGTTTAAATTCTTTAAAAGGAATTGTTCAAAATGTGGCGAGGAAAATTTGACCAACTTGTCAGTCGACACCGCCCGAATAGTCTATTGCGAAAAATGTTACCAACAGGAAGTGTACTAGGTAGTTATAAAGTTAAAAGTGTAAAGTTGAAAGTAGAGGAGAAAGTCCGTAAATGTTAAAATGTATTAAGTATATGAAAAAAGATTTCGATAATTGGAATAAACTCAAAAAACAACTCGAAATTAATGAGACCAAGATATTTGCAAATGTGCGTGATATTTGGTGGTGTTCGATTGGATTGAATGTAGGAACAGAACTTTGTGGAAAAAATGAATTTTTTGAAAGGCCAGTATTGGTTATAAAGGTTTTTAACAAAGATACAATTAAAGTTGTACCTCTTACGTCAAAAGAAAAAAGCGGTAGATATTATTTTGAGTTAAATTTTAATGGTATAAAATCTTATGCTAGCTTGTCACAAGTAAAGACAATTAGCACTAGGAGGCTTTCCAGAAAAATAAGTCGTTTAGATAAAAAACAGTTTGTGGAGTTGGTGAACGCTTATAAGAATAGCTTATAAAATCGAAAACCTCCTTGCGGAGGTTTTCTCGGAGCCCGAAGGCCTTATGGATAAAGTATAACAAATTTGAAAGATATGTCAAGCAAAAAGTCTTTAAAATATTGAGTTTGTGTTAAAAAGTAGAAAAAGGGGAGTAAAAATGTTAAAATACTTATAGCGTCGCGCCAAAAGGACTTACGCGACGTGATTTGCAAAATCAAATGCCAAAGCCAAATCGAGTTCAGATAATTAAATACGGGCCGCCGCCACCAGAACTACCGGTATTCGGAAAAGTAAAACCCGAAGAGGTTTCTTTTATTGGGCGGACAAATTATGTGGCTTCTCTCGAAGAGAAGAAATTTATATTTGGTATTAAACGAGTCGACCGACGTCGCCACCTGTACATCATTGGAAAATCTGGAGTGGGCAAGACCAAGCTCCTCGAGCTGATGCTTCGCCAAGATATCACTTATGGCCACGGTCTCTGCCTGATCGACCCCCACGGCGACGTCATCGACGCCATGCTCGACTATATTCCAAAAGAGCGCATCGAAGATGTCTGCATCATTGACCCAGCTGATGTGGATTTCCCAGCTTCTTTTAATCCATTGGCCAACGTCGACCCGACTTTTAAATTTCAATTGACCCAAGGGCTAATCGAAGTCTTCCAAAAACAATTCGGTGCCAACTGGACTCCTCGTTTGGAACACGTCTTCCGATTCACTTGTCTAGCTCTGCTCGACTATCCACACGCCACCATGCGCGGGATGATCTCGATGCTAACCGACAGAAATTATAGACAGAAAGTGGTGGAATATATCAAGGACGACATGGTCAAGAGATTCTTCGCTATCGAATTCGCCGACTGGTCGGAAAAATTCGATACCGACGCTATCATCCCGCTTGTCAACAAGCTCGGCCAATTTTTGTCTGACCCATTGCTTCGAAATATTTTCGGACAGAAGGAAAACAAAATTGATATCAGTAAATTGATGAACGAGCAGAAAATTATTCTGATCAACTTGTCCAAGGGTCGCCTCGGTGAAGAAAACTCTTCGTTTTTGGGTTCTATCTTTTTGACCAAGATCAAACAAGCCGGCATGGAGCGCGCTGGTATGCCCGAATCGGCTCGTAAAGATTTCTATATCTATGTCGATGAGTTCCAAAACGTGGTCACTCAAACTTTTGAAAATATTTTGTCGGAGGCCCGCAAATATGGATTAAACCTGACCATGGCCCACCAATATGTCGGCCAGATTATTCCAAAGGTTCACCAAGCCGTCCTCGGTAACTGTGGAAGTATCATCACTTTCCGAATCGGCGGTGACGACGCTGTGAAAATGAAACCAGAATTCTCACCACTTTTCGACGTCAAAGACATGATCAACCTGGCTGTCGGAGAAATCTATGTGAAGATGACTATCGATGGTGAATCTTATGATCCATTTTCTGCTGAGACCTTGAAAGTACTGCCACCGACTCATCCATCTTATCGCCAAGAAATTATCGATTCTTCCCATCAAAAATTCTCTATCTCGAAAGACGATGCGGCAAAATTGATTGCCGAAGAAGAAGCTACCATCATCCGAAGTGCTGAAGAAAAATCTATGATTGAAGGCAAGAAAAAAGACGAAGACAAAGCACCTTCACAGGAAGCTGAACCGATGATCTAAACAGCTAGCTAGCTAATTATCTAATAGCTTATTAGGAAAATACTTTTTGATTTCTAAGTCGATTTTTGCTAATATATCAACATATGGCTAAAGACTATTATGAAATTTTAGGAGTAAATAAGACAGCCTCGAAGGAGGAGATTAAAAAGGCTTTTTATAAATTGGCCCACAAATATCACCCTGATAAAAAGGAGGGGGATGAGGCTAAATTTAAGGAGGTCAACGAAGCCTACCAGACTCTCTCTGATGACGCGAAACGCTCAAAATACGACCAATTCGGGGCCCAATATGCAAACATGGGTGGTGGCTACCAAGGTGGCTATGGCGGAGGCTTTGATGGCTTCGATTTTTCTGGTTTCCAGCAAGGCGGGC
>CAZHDU010000022.1:4884-6100 GCA_964531535.1 uncultured Candidatus Saccharibacteria bacterium | reverse complement strand
ATTTTGGAAATTTGAACGACATCTTTAGTGATTTCTTTGGTGGGGGCGGGGGCCGAGCTCAAGCTCGCCGAGGCCGAGATATCTCTACTGAGATTGCGGTCTCTTTTTCTGATTCTATCTTTGGTGTTGATAGAAAAATTTTAATCACCAAGACTTCGGCTTGCGCGACTTGTCACGGCTCTGGAGCCAAGGCTGATTCGGGCATGGTGACCTGTAAAAAATGTAACGGCCAAGGCAAGATCCACGAAGCCAAGCGTTCTTTCTTGGGAACTATTTCAAGTACAAAAATTTGTGAAGAATGTCATGGTGCTGGGGAAGTTCCAAAAGAACACTGTGATAAATGTAAGGGCAAGGGAGTCTTGCGACAAGAAGAAGAAATCTCAATCGTCATCCCCGCGGGGATTCGCGATGGTGAGATGATTCGGATGACCGGCATGGGCGAAGCGATTCTCAAAGGAACCGCTGGTGATTTGTATATTAAAATAAACGTCGCCCCACACCCAGTCTTCAAGCGCGACGGCCACGACTTGGTGATGAATTTAAATCTAAAACTTTCTGACGCATTGCTCGGTACAATTTATCCGATTGAAACTCTGGATGGAAAAATCGAAGTCACTATTCCCGAAGGTGTCGGCATCAATGAAATTTTGCGTGTGCGTGGTAAGGGCGTTCCTGTCGGCAAGAACAAGCGCGGAGATCTCTTGATTCGTCTCAACATAAAAATGCCAACCAAAATCTCCAAAAAATCTCGCGAGATTATTGAAGAATTAAAGAAGGAAGGAATATAGAATGATAAATGAAAATTTTGTTTTTCTAGGATTGTTTCTGCAAATAATGGGGCAGATCTCTTATATTTCTAGCGTGGTTAAGGGTTATGTAAAACCGAACCTAGTTTCTCATTTTGTGTGGTTTTTGGCTCCTTTTATCGGTGTATTTTTCCAGCTTCAGGCTGGAGCTAGATTTTCGACGTTGTCTGTATTTATGACAGGGTTTATTTCCTTTTTAGTTTTTATTGTCTCTATTTTAAAAAGAAATGGATACTGGAAGTTAAATACTTTTGATATAACTTGTGGAATAATTTCTCTATCTTCTTTGGTAATTTATGTAATGACTCGCAACCTAGAGATATCAATATTATTTGCAATTATTAGTGATAGTTTAGCTTATATTCCAACAATAAAGAAAACGTGGAGTTTTCCAGAGACAGAAACTGGTT
>CAZHDU010000022.1:0-4874 GCA_964531535.1 uncultured Candidatus Saccharibacteria bacterium | reverse complement strand
TATATTACTGGAATTGTCAGTAATATAATTGGGTTACTTGTTATAAAAACATGGATATTCTCCATTTATTCTTTTAGTATTTCTATCAGCGTTCTCAACGCTGTTGTATTATTCTGCATTTACCGCAAGCAAATTACTTCAATCTTTTTGCGAACTTTTGGGCGAGCATAGTGTAGGCTAGTTCTGCTGCGCCGTATTCGGTGAGGACAGAGTCTGGTAGTGGAGAGACTTCGACTATATCGGCAGCGACTAATTCTTTTTTGGCTATAGCTTGCTCTATAAGCGATACTCCATACCACCAATCTAAGCCCCCTTGGACAGCGGTGCCTGTGCCAGGCATAAAGGCCGGGTCAAAACCATCGACATCGATGGAGATGTAAATATTTTTGGTTTTTATTTTCTTTAAGATGTCGGTAATTTTTGGAGTCTTTCCAGTGTTCCATTCAAATACGGTGACATTATTTTTCTTGTTACTAAAATATGCATGTTCGTCTTCGGAATATGTCCGGATGCCGACTTGAACGAGCGGGAAGCCGAGCTCGCTGGCATGGCGCATGACGGTGGAATGAGCATATTTGGATGGGTCTTCACTATAATCGGCATCATCCGTGCGGAGATCGCAATGAGCATCGATATGGAGGATGGTTACATCTTTTGGATTGTATTTTTTAGCTAGAGCTTTAAAGACGCCGATAGAGACAGCGTGTTCACCACCGAGCAAGAAGATAAATTTGTTTTCCTTGAGCAAGTTTTCAGCAGTGGCGTGAATCTTTTGCATGGTTTCCTCTGGAGAAAATTGATCCAAGTTTCCCATGTCGACATGCGCTGATTTTACAAAGTCGCAGGCATTCTTTTTAAATTTGCGACTGAAAAATTCTATCTGGTGATTGAGCTGTTCGATGACGGCCGCTGGGCCAGCGCTGGTGCCTTTGTGGCTGGAAGCAGTCTGCTCATAAGGAGCTGAAAGAAAAACTACATCTGCATCTTTTTTATTTGAATTGATTATTGTTTTTATCATTGATTTTGCGAAATCACGTCGGGCCAAGTCCATTAGGGACCGACGCAATTTATATTACATTTTTAATAATTTCTGTCCATCGCTCGAGTCTTTGACTTCATAACCCAGCGCATTAATCTTGGCTCTGAGTTCGTCTGACTTGGTGAAATCTTTTTGGTCGCGCGCAGTCTGGCGTTCTTCGGCTAGGCTCATTACTTCGGCTGGAATCTCGTCTTCTTTGACGTTATCAAAACCTAAACCTAAGACTTTATCAAAATCTAAAATAGTTGCTTTTTTATCGGCATTACTCATGGATTCATCCTTTAAAACATCCCAGATCAGGGTCACCGCGCGGGGAGTGTCTAGGTCGTCATTTACGTATTCTGTGAACTTATCCTGGTAGATTTTGCTTACCGAACCAATCTCTTCACCTAGAGCCAAATAGAGCCCATAGAGGCGTTTTAGGGCAGTCTCGGCCCCTTCCAAAGCTTGCCAAACGAAGTTGACCCGTGTGCGGTAATTGGCCATCAAAAGCCAAAAACGATAGGCGATCGGGTTGATGCCACGGTCGGTGACATCTTTTAAGGTGTAAAAATTATTGAAAGACTTGGCCATCTTTTTGTTGTCGACGAGAACCCATTCATTGTGCATCCAATATTTTACAAATTGTTTACCTGTCGCACCTTCGGATTGAGCGATTTCATTTTCGTGATGGGGGAACATGTTGTCGACTCCACCAGTGTGGATGTCTAGTTGCTCGCCGAGATTGCTCATGCTCATGGCTGAACACTCGATGTGCCAACCTGGGCGTCCACGGCCGAATTCAGTATCCCAAAAAACTTCACCATCTTTTTCGTCCCAAGCTTTCCACAAAGCAAAGTCTTGAGCGTTTTCTTTGTCGTATTCGTCTGAGATTATTCTCCCAGAAGCGTTTTCTTTTTGTTTTTCGAGAATTATGCCAGAGAGTTTGCCGTAATCGGGAAATTTTTTAATATCAAAATATATCGAGCCATCTTCGCTCTTGTAGGCTAGACCTTTATCCAAAAGTTTTTTGATTATCTCTACCATCTCGGCGACATAATCGGTGGCCTTAGTAAATTTTGTAGGCGGGAGAATGTTTAAAGATTTTATATCCTTGAAAAATTCTTCGGTATAGAATTCAGTAAATTCTTTGAGAGTCTTCTTTTCTTTTTGCGAATTATGAATGGTTTTGTCGTCGACATCGGTCAGGTTCATGATGTGGCGGACATGGAGGCCGTTGTGAGTCAAAACTCTTTTTAAAATATCAGCAAAAACATATGCGCGATAATTTCCGATGTGGGGAAAATTGTAGACAGTCGGGCCACAGGAATACATCCGGACTTCTTTGCTATCGATGGGTACAAATTCTTCTTTTTCTCGGGAGAGAGTGTTATAGAGGTGTATTTTGGGCATTTTGTTTGGTTAGGTCGTTCCGGTAAATTACAATCAAAGTGTACAAGAGGCTGATGGTGAGCGGACCGACCAATATGCCGACTGGTCCGAGTAGAGAGACACCACCGAGCACAGAGAACAATATGAGAAGTGGAGAGACATTGGTCTTGCCACCGATAATAAACGGAGAAAGGAAGTTGTCTACCATGCCGACTGCGAGGCCTGCCCAGATCAACAATCCCAAGGCGTGAGTCGTCGCTCCGGTCGCCAACAAGAAGATGATAGAAGGAACTGAGACCAAAGCTGTACCAATAGTAGGGATGAGTGAAGTGATTGCTGCGACTAGGCCCCAGACGGCTGCGTTTGGCACGCCGAAAATCCAAAGCCCAAAGCCCATGAGTATTCCTTGAACACAGGCGATGAGCAAGTTTCCAAGGATGACACTTTTGATGGCCACGACTAATCGGTTTATGATTTTGTTATCATCGGTATCATTTAATGGACTCAACAAGACTAGAGCTTTTTTCCATTCAGAACCGTCTTTTAGGAAATAAAAGATGATTAACAACATCAATATCAGCGAAAAGAAAGCCGAGACAGTGGTGCTGAATATGGTGGCGATGTTGCCAGAGACATAAGAGACAAAACTAGCGGTTTTTTCGTGAATATCAAAATTTACTCCAGCTGGGAGGAGTTCATTTATGCTGTCGTTTAGGGCGTCCAAGATTGGCAGAGAGTTATTGTTGGCCACCACTGATTGATAGACGTCACGACTCTGATCAAATATTAGCGCGCCAATACCCAAAATCGGTCCAAATAAAAATAGACTAAAAAGTAACACCGTGAAAAGCGAGGACACCCAGCCCGCAATCTTGCGATCGACTAGCCATTGATGGATGGGGTAGAGGATCACTGAAAACGAGATGCCGAGGACCAAGACTGTCCAAAAAGGCCTTAAAATAAAGAAGCTAAAAATAAAAGTTATGACTAATAATCCAAAGAAAAAATAACGTTCAAATGCTTTAGTTTGCATGCCTGGATTATAGCATTTTTGTTGGGATTTTGACAAAGTAGCCCCAAAATACAAGCCTAGCTTGCTTTTTTTAGACATTTAATATATTATATGGGCTATGGAATTTGCAGTCATACAAACAGGCGGAAAGCAATACAAAGTCTCAGAAGGGACCGTGCTTTCTATCGAGAAAATAAAGGGTGAATTCAAGGTTGGCGACAAGTTGTCTTTTGACCAAGTTTTGCTCGTAGCCAATGATAAAGATACAACAATCGGCACTCCTTATATCGATGGAGCAAAGGTTGCTGCAGAAATTGTCGAAATCGGCCGAGCTCGAAAAATCCTCGTCGTCAAATACAAACAAAAGTCTAGATACCTACGCCGCAACGGACACCGACAACCTTTCTTTAAGGTAAAAATTACTTCTATTAAATAAAAAATCCCACTAAGTGGGGTTTTTTATTTGTGATACAATTTATTGAATTTATGAACAAAAGAGAACTGTTACAAAAAATACGCAAAGAATTTCCTGATTTAGTCTGGACCAAGGCTGAACACAATATTGATGGTCAGGATCACTATGTAATCATATTAGATGATAAGTATGTATTTCGTTTCCCCAGGACTGCAAAATATTTAAAAAGATTACAAAATGAAATTTTGTTACTTGAATATTTAAAAGATAAGTTAAATGTATCAGTTCCAGAATATATTTATGTGGCAAAAGATAAGAGTTTTGCTGGATACGTATTGATTCCAGGCTTTCAGTTAAAAAAGAAGGTATTTCGAGAATTATCTGAGGAGAACAAAATCTCAATAGCTAAACGACTAGCTGAATTTTTATCTATTTTACATAAAACACCACTTAGAATAGCTTCTACTTACGGTATTAAAGAACCTGAGGTTAGGACAAAATATTCAAATTTAAAATACAAGATAAATAAGTACGTTACTCCGAGGCTTTCTAAAAAGGAAAATGTTTGGGTTCAGGAATACTTAAAAGATTTAAAAAAATATTTCAAATTTCCTAAAGAAGTTTTTACTCACAATGATTTGTACTCTAGACATCTTTTGTTGGACAAAAATACTAAACATCTTACAGGTATAATTGACTTTTCTGATAGAAAAATCGGAGATCCAGCACGAGATTTTGGTGAGTTGTGGGATTATGGGCGCGAGTTCGTATTTGAAGTATATAAACACTACAAAGGTCTAAAAGATAAAGATTTCATTAAAAGATCAGTTTTGTATTATGAACGTTCTCCTTTCTTGGAAATGATTTCTAGGTTTGAAGGTGGTAGAGGTAGTTTCCGCTCTGGTCATAAAATGTTCAGATGGAGATTCTTACACAATAAAGCTGAGATTTAAATCAGTAGTTAATCTTACTGTCGATTCTTCAGTGCGTTTTTGAGGGTGTCGTTGTCTGAGTATTCGAGTTCGGTGCCGGTCGAG
>CAZHDU010000021.1:0-12178 GCA_964531535.1 uncultured Candidatus Saccharibacteria bacterium | reverse complement strand
AAACTGGTATCACTGGCAAGTTTGGCGCCGATATCGCACTGGTCAGTACCAACCATCCAGATTATAATGGGCTCGAGCAACTCACTCATGGTGAACGTGCACCTTTTGCCATCACTGGTCCGGGAGACTACGAGGTCAAAGAGACTTTTGTGAAAGGCGTGTTGAGTAGTGCTGTCATCGGCGGAAAAAACTATATTAATACTATTTACTTGCTGTCCGTCGACAATATCAGCATCGCTTTCTTGGGGGCTTTGTCAGATGCCGAGATTTCCAAAGATTCACGCGAAGAGATAAACTCTCCAGATATTTTGTTTATCCCAGTCGGCGGTCAGGGTCTGCTCGATGCCAAATCGGCAGCCAAGCTGGCCGCTTCACTCGAACCAAAACTCATCATCCCGATGGATTATGACGCTGCTTCGCTCAAGGCCTTCTTGAAAGAAAGTGGGGAAGAGAAAGCCGAAGTTGTGGACAAGCTGACTTTGAAGGCTAAAGATTTGGAAAGCAAAGAAGGGGAAGTGATTGTCTTGCAACCAAGTTAAAAGTATAAAGTTATAAAGTAAAATGCAAAAAATTATTCACAAAATTCGCAGTCAATCCGATAGAAACAAGAGACACATTTTAAATGTCTCGATGCTCTTGGCCATGGCCTTGTTGTTGTCACTCTGGGTCCACAGTCTCGGAGGGACGATCGGTAGTCAAGAAGTCAAAACTGATATCGCCAAAAACATTGAACCGCTTTCCGTATTAAAAAGTAACTTAGCACTACCAAAATGGTAAAAAAAACAGGAGGATCAAACAAAGAAGATGAAGTAGTAAAGACCAGAGACGAAATTCTGCCGGTTGATGTGGTGGCGGAAATGAAAGAATCGTACTTGGCCTATGCCATGTCGGTCATTACTTCTCGTGCCTTGCCAGATGTGCGCGATGGATTAAAACCAGTCCACCGTAGAATTTTGTTTGCCATGAATGAGATGGGACTGACAGCCAGTTCTCGTTTTCGAAAATCGGCGACCGTAGTCGGAGATGTGCTCGGTAAATATCACCCTCACGGCGACACCGCTGTATATGATTCCATGGTGGGTATGGCTCAAGAGTTTTCTTATCGTTACCCATTTATTCTAGGCCAAGGTAACTTTGGTTCTATCGATGGCGACAATGCTGCAGCGATGCGTTATACCGAAGCTAAGATGTCAAAAATCTCTGGCGAATTGATGCGCGACCTAGAAAAAGAGACAGTCGATTTTCGACCAAACTACGACCAGACTCGCAAGGAGCCAGTAGTTTTTCCATCATCAGTGCCAGCCCTGCTATTAAACGGAACTCTCGGTATTGCTGTCGGTATGGCCACAAATATTCCTTCTCACAACTTGGCCGAAGTTTTGGATGCGACTGGATACTTGATTGAAAATGAAGATGCTACTACTGAAGATTTAATGCAATTTGTGAAGGGTCCAGACTTTCCGACGGGTGGTGTAGCCTATGGCTACAAAGATATGCTCCACGCCTATTCTAGTGGCCGTGGTGGGGTGGTTTGTCGTGGAGAGGCCGAGATCACCGAAGACAAACACGGCAATCCGCAAATCATCATCACTTCGATTCCATTCCGCGTCAATAAATCCAATTTGATCATGGCTATCGCAGAGCTCGTCCAAGAGAAAAAACTCGAAGGTATCAAGGGCTTGCGTGATGAATCGACCAAAGATATCCGCATTGTCATCGATTTAAAGTCTAGCGCTCATCCAGAAAAAGTTTTAAATTATATTTATAAAAATACTCAACTCGAATCCAATTTCAACTACAACTTGGTGGCCTTGGTGGATGGCGTGCCTCAGACTCTGTCTCTCAAATCTATCTTGACCGAGTTCGTCGCCCATCGTCGAGATGTGGTCAAGCGCAGATCTGAATATGATTTGCGTAAGGCTGAAGAGCGAGAACACATCTTGCTCGGTTTGAAAAAAGCTCTCGATAAAATCGATCGGGTCATCACCATCATCCGTGGTTCAAAAAATTCCCAACTTGCCAAGACGAATTTGATTAAAGAATTTAAATTTTCAGATTTGCAAGCGATAGCAATTTTGGAAATGAAGTTGTCCAAGTTGGCTGGTCTCGAACGCCAAGCTGTGCTCGACGAGTTGGCTGAAAAACAAAAACTCATCGCTGAACTCAAAGCCTTGCTAGCTAGTCCAAAGAAAATTTTGCAAACTATCGCTTCGGAGCTGAAAGAAATTCGAGAAAAATATACTGATGAACGACGCACCAAGATCGTCAAAGGCGGAGTCAAAGAGATTTCCGATGAAGATTTGGTCCCAGAAAAAGAGACCATGCTGGTGCTTACCGCTGGAGGCTATGTCAAATGCACTGATCCTTCAGAATATCGCGCCCAAAAGCGAGGTGGCGTCGGCGTGATTGATTTGGAGACCAAAGAAGAAGATTTCGTGACTATGCTCGTCTCCGGTTCGACTCACGATGATCTCTTGTTCTTTACCAACCTCGGTAAAGCTTACCAGATGAAGATGTATGATATTCCTGAAGGTAAACGCGCGACCAAGGGTAAATCCATCATGAATTTCTTGGCCTTGTCTGCGGATGAACGAGTATCTTCGATTTTAACAGTGAAGAAAGAAAATAAATCAATACCATTGTCTCTCATGTTGGTGACTCGTCACGGTACCGCTAAGAAAATGTCACTCGAGAGTTTCAAAGATGTCCGCCGAAGTGGTATCATCGCCATCCGTCTCGACAAAGATGATCAATTGATTTCCGTGTTGACTACTGAAAAAGGAGATGAAGTTTTGATTGCGACCGCTGAAGGTCAGTCTATCCGTTTCAAAGAAAGTGATGTCCGCGAGATGGGCCGAACTGCTGGTGGAGTCACTGGTATCAAACTCGGCAAGAGCGATGAAGTCATCGGAGTTGACGTCATCAAAAAGACAGCTGAAAAGGGCGCTTTCTTGACCATGAGTGCAAACGGTTTCGGTAAGAAGACAGACTTGAAAGAATACAAAGTCCAAAAGCGTGGTGGATCTGGGGTTAAGACTGCAAAAGTCACCACCAAGACTGGTAAATTGATTGTGGCCAAAGTCATCGCTGGCGAGGAAGAAGAACTCATCGCCATGTCGAAAAAGGGCCAAGTCATCCGAACAGCCTTGAAAGATATTCCAAATCTCGGACGTCAGACTCAAGGGGTGACTGTCATGCGCCTCCGAGCTGGAGATGGGATTGCCTCACTCGCTTGTATCTAATCCATGAAAGAAAAACTATATCATAGAGTGCCAGATAATATGAAGGGCGATGTACTCGTTCCAGCCAGTTCGCTTCAACATTTAGATCAAGGGATTTATGATAAAGCAGTAGGAAAATACTCAGGAAGAGAAACTTGGTTAGATGATTTTATTCCATCACTAAATTCTACATGGAGGGATGTTATAAATTTGTCACCAGTACATCCGGAACACATTAAGAAAGCTCTTATTGAAGCGGGCAGGAGTGATTCACCTGAAATGGGGTTTTATGAGATTGACCCAATTGCATTAAGTAAAGATAACACTGTCATCTATCTACCAAAACCAGGCGTTACTAAACCTGAGCCAGAGGATTATATTAAATATAATCCAGAAGATATTATAAAATATTCGGATCTCCCAGAAGAAACGAAGAGGCATTATAGAGAAATGGTGAATAAAGGGAAAAATCCTTTTTTATTTCAAAATGTTCCACACATTTTACATAAAGGTAAGATAGATGTCTCTCGATCCAAAATTATAAAAATTTAATGTCAAAGATTCCATTTGACATAGGAATTTTGCTCTATGATGTCAAGGACCGTCCTTGACACTAAAGTTTAAAGTCTCTTTTTTGAAGTTTTCAACACCTCCAAAAGTTTCAAGTAAAAGTTCTTTATTTACTATCTGTAAATTTCTATTAAAAGCATAATCATTATAACTACTCCAAATATATTCTTCTGGTTTTTTAACCAATTCATCTTTTACTGGATTCATGTGTATATACGCTGATGTCCACATTAATTGAGGATTGTCTTCTATTAAAACAGATTTAAATTTGTCTTGAAACAAATGTCCAACTCTTTTGTATTTTTTATTTATATACATGGCATAGCTAGTGCACACCTGAGAAATTATTTTTGATATCGTGGTTTCATCAGTCTGCTCTATGAGTAGATGAAAATGATTTTGCATCAAACAAAAGGCGTGTAGTTTAAAAAGATTTTTATCAGAGTTTATTCTGATTCTTGAGTGGGGGATTGAAAGTAGGTTTTCCTTCTGTAGTATTTCTAGATTACATCCTAGTGCTAATCCCATTCTAAATAAGAATGCTTTATAGTCTTGTTCATCAAAAAATATTTTTTCTCTGTTATTACCACGATTATAGATATGGAAGATCATACCTGGCGCGAACTTTTTATAGTCTCTATTCTTCATTCATTAATTATACCATGTCAAGGACGGTCCTTGACATTGAGATAGTGTGGAAAAATTGATTTTGTATTATAATATACGCATGTTTTCCGATCCGGTAAAAAATTTAAAAGCACTTGGTTTACGAGAGAGTGACATCGTAGCTGATTTGGGTGCTGGTACTGGACACTATACTATCTATGCGGGGAAATTGGTCCCGTCTGGTAAGGTCTATGCTGTCGAAGTCCAAAAAGATTTCGTGGCTACCATTAATCATAAGGTCAAAGAAGCGCATCTTTCCAATGTCGAGTGTTTTTGGGGCAACGTCGAGAAAATTGGCGGGACAAAAATAAAAGACGGTATTGTCGACGTGGCTATCGCTTCAAATATTTTATTTCAAGTTGAAGACAAAGATTTATTTATTGAAGAGACCAAGCGAATTTTGCGACCGGGTGGGCGAGTCTTGTTGATCGATTGGGCCGATGCCTCGGGCCTGGGCCTACTCGTCCCAGTTCCAAAAAATAAAGCTCGGGAGCTTTTTGAAAAGAAGGGCTTTGTCTTCGAACGAGATGTGGATGCAGGCGCGCATCATTATGGTATGATTATGAATAAGTTATAAAGTAAAAAGTTTATAAAGTAAAATGAAAGATAATTTTCAAATTGTGGTAGTGATTGTTTTTGCGCTATTGGCTATCGTCGGGGTCTTGGTTTTTTCTGGGGCCATACCGATTGGTAACAACAACGGCGCCGGTAGTCTGGGCACAGTCGTCTTGTGGGGCACTATCAGTAGTTCTGCTATGAATCCGGTTTTACAAAATTTCAATGATGCCAATCCGACATTTGTCGTCGCTTATGAAGAAAAATCTCCAGAGACCTTTGACCAAGATCTACTCGAAGCTATCGCGTCGGGCAAGGGTCCAGACATGTTTTTCCTGACCGAAGACTTGGCTTTTAAATATTCGAATAAAATTATCGTCGTCCCATATCAGAGCTACCCACTAGCTACTTTCAAGTCTACTTTTGCCGGAGCTGGGGAAGTATTTTTGACCAGCAAGGGGATACTAGCTTTTCCGATTTTGATAGATCCGCTAGTCATGTATTACAACCGAAGCATGCTCGATGCCAACGGCATCACCAACCCACCATCTTTCTGGGATGAGTTTTTGACCGATGTGTCGACTTTGACCAAGCGGGATGATTCCAACAAGATTATCAAGAGTGGCGCAGCTTTGGGCCACTATTCAAACGTAGCTCATGCCAAAGATATTTTGACGACATTATTTATGCAAACCGGCAATCCGATTTTGACCGAGAAAAATGGCAATTTGCAATCCACTTTGGGCCTGGTTGGGCAGGGAGTTGACCTGTCATCAGTTCTGCAATTCTATTCTGATTTTGCCAACCCACTTAAAAATGTCTATTCTTGGAATAAATCTTTCCCGATGTCGAATAGTGCATTTTCGAGTGAAGATTTGGCCTTCTATTTTGGTTATGCCGATGAATTAAATTCTCTAGTCAATCAAAATCCAAACCAGAATTTTGGCGTAGCCCCTATCCCTCAGATTCGAAGCTCGAACTCTAAACTAACTGGGGCCAAGGTCACCGGGGTAGCCATCTCTGCTTTTTCTAAAAATTCCAATACCGCTTTCTTGGCCGCGAGCCAGATGGCTTTGACTGATTTCTCTCAAAATTTAGCGAAAGTGCTCGGCGTCGCCCCAGCCAAGAGAGATGCCCTCGGTGCTCAACCAGACGATGCCTACTCACCGACATTTTATAAATCTGCTTTGTTTTCTCGAACCTGGATGGACCCTTCGAGTCGCGACACAGACTCTATCTTTAGGAGTATGATTGATGGAGTGCTTTCAAATAGTTTATCAACTAATGAGTCGATTAAAGACGCCGACACTCGACTCGATTTATTATTAACCAAATGAAAAAATTTTTAATCTCTATTTTTATAATTTCAGTGTTAGTCACTCCAGTTTTGGCCATGGCTTTTACGTATAACCCAGATACGGGGCTGATTCCTTGTAGCAACACAGCTGATGATAAAGGTGTAATAGCCAAACCATGTGATTTTAATGCTCTCATGACTTTGATAAATAATTTGATTAGTTTTGCGATATTTTATCTAGCCTTGCCTATCTCAGCTATTATGTTTGCTTATGCTGGATTCTTGATGGTCACTGCCGGGGAATCAGCTTCTGAAGCCAGATCTACAGCCAAGGGAATATTTCTGGATACGGTCAAGGGATTATTGATTGCTTTGATGTGTTGGGTGATCGTGCATTCAATATTCGAGATATTGGGCTATCAAGGGGGTTGGATTGGATTATAAATTAAGTTATAATTATTACTATGAAATTTTTAAGAAAAAAAATAATCACCACGCTAGCTATACTTTTTATTCTCCTTGCCCCGGTGTTGTCCTTTGCGGGAGACGGTACTGGTACTCCCGGATCACTTGCAACTAAACTAGAAAATCCCGTTGGTAATATCAAAACAATTCAACAGTTTATAGGCAAACTTTTGGATGGAGCTATCAAGCTCGGCATTCCGTTGGTGGCTTTGGCAATCATTTATTCTGGTTTTCTCTTTGTAAAGGCTCAAGGTAAATCTGAAGAAATTACTGCTGCCAAAGACGCCTTACTTTATTCATTGATAGGTGGAGCAATTTTGCTTGGGGCCTGGGCGATTTCCCAAGCGTTATTGGACACAGTTAAACTATTAGCAAATTAATTTAAAATAACATGAAAAAATATTTTTCAAGAATTATGGTTTTGGTTGGAGTCTTGGCTTTGCCTGTTGTAAGTCATGCGGCTGGATCAAGCATTTGTCTTGCTGTGGGAGGTCTTTTAGATATTTTGTGCCGAATATCTGAATTACTAGCAGCCATTATACCAATATTAGTTGCCCTTGGAATTGTATATTTTGTGTATGGTGTGGTTATGTATATGATTGCTGATAGTGAAGAGGCTAAAACCAAGGGACGAGATAGTATAATTGCAGGGATAATTGGTCTCGCTGTGATTGTGTCTGTGTGGGGATTGGTGAAGTTGGTTGTAGATACGTTTGCCATAGATCCAACAGTTCCACCACAACAATCTTTTAAAAATTTGTTACCTAAATAAATTTTAATCTATGAACCTATCGATCCAAAATATTTTAACTAAAATAACCAATTTATTTGGTCAGCTATTGCCTGTCTTAATTTCTTTCGGTGTTCTGTATTTTATTTGGGGAGTTATAAATTATTTTATTGCCGATAGTGAAGAAGCTAAACAAAAAGGTAGAGACACTGTTGTTTTTGGAGTCATAGGATTGGCTGTGATTGTGTCTGTGTGGGGATTGGTGGGTTTGGTAAATCAGACTTTTGGTTTGAGTGGTTCAACGGGTTTGTTGGGGCAAAACGCGCCGACTAACATTTCTAATTTAGCACCGGGTGTTGATGGTGCTTGTAGTGTGGGTGATACTTTTCCAGATTGGTTAAATTATTTTACATGCATCATAGGCAGTTCGATAATTCCTTTCTTGTTTGCTCTGGCTGTCGTTATGTTTGTTTGGGGTACAATCAAGTTCTTTATAATAGATGTAGACGAAGAAGCCAAGAGGGAGCAAGGTAGGCAGTTTATGTTGTGGGGAATTATCGCTTTGGCGGTGATGGTCTCGGTGTGGGGTTTGGTTGGGGTATTGACTGAGACTTTCAAGATTGATGGTAGTGTGATACCTCAAGTAAAGCCACCACGTTAGCTTTTGTTTAAAATTGGTTTGTAGTATAATTTAAGGGTTAGAAATTAAATTATTATTTATTATTAGGTCGGATTATTAAGTTTTATAAAATAAATTGGTTATGAAAAAGAAATTAATTACATTGTCGGGTTTGGTTATGGGTTTTGCTCCAGTCGTAGCTTTGGCTGCTACTACAACTGGTGTAGGAGCTACTGCTTGCGGAGCATCTGGTCGTGTGACTGATATCCCTAGTTTCTTGTGTAAGATCGGAAGTATTTTGACTTCAATTGTGCCTATTTTGGTCGCTCTTGGTATCGTCTACTTCGTGTATGGAGTCATCATGTATGTCATCGCTGACGATGAAGAAGCAAAGACAAAAGGACGAGACAGTATGATTGCTGGTATCATCGGTCTTGCGGTCATCGTGGCTGTATGGGGATTGGTAAATATCTTGGTAAAGACATTCGTCGATACAGGAAATTCTAGTGAAATTACATTGCCTACAATTCGACTTTAGTTTTTAGAAATATTTAAATGGATGCTTTCATTGGAAAAGTTGATAGAGTTATCGTAAATCCACTCATAGGTTTTCTTTTTGCTTTGGCTGTCCTTTATTTTATCTACGGGGTTGCTCAGTTTATATTCAATCCTGATGACGAAGAACAAAAGACAACCGGCAAGAGTCATATGTTGTGGGGGATTATAGGTATCACTATCATGATGGGAGTCTGGACTTTGCTAAATATGGTGTTGAAGACTTTTAATATCAATTATGTTGATCCAGAAAGTGGTACAGTAAATTTACCTCCATTTAGAGAATAAAAAAAGACAAAATAAAGAGCCGGCCACCCATAGGGCGCCGGCTTTTTATGTGCCCTGGCCAGGGGCGATGTGTGGCCTATCTCCTCTCGAATACTTGGACCCGGAAATTCGGGTCGTTGGGGTCTCCTGAGGTGAAAAACGTCTCACCTTTCAGAAGACCAGGGGGGGGACTCTTGTCCCCCTTTTCTATTTTGGTGTACGTGATCACCTGGGGGATGCCCGGGTGCTTCACGTTCAGGATGCTTCCCTCGTACTTGATACGATAAGGGAATTCAACCCGGGCGGAACACGGAGTGTAGCACTCGGATCGGAGAACGAGCTCCTCTTCTCCTCGTGCTTCCTCTGCTGCTATTGGTGCTGACACGGATTCGCCAAAGGCGAGGGTTTTCACCCCGTCCCAGGCTCCTCCGATCAGGCCTCTCTTGACCAACTTCTGTCCAACCTGATCCCGCGAGGGGATAGACTGGACATAAGTTTCAGGGAGAAGGAAGGACAGCATCGATAGTACTAACACGAAGGCTGTCCCGCGCACCACCAGCTGTCTCCAGAAGGTTCCTCCCCCGAAGAGAATGTAGTCGAGGTAGAGCACAGTGATGGCAAACACCATCACTCGTATTCCCGTTGGGTTTGGTGTGATGACCATAAACCCAAGGATCATTACGGCGATCCAGAACAGCAGAAGCCCCAAAGTTCTCAAGCATCCGGTTTCGTTTGGGGTGGTAGCTGGTGTCGCTGGTGCGGCGGGTGTTGGGTGTGCACTCACGTTAGTTTCCTCTGAATATTCGGGCAATTGCCCGGAAAATGTTGACCCCCAGCATGGCCGGGAGAAGAACTACTGCAACCAAGATGGTATCCAACATCAGTGCGATACCCCCCTGGAAGATCATCGATTGCGATCCAGATGCGACGCCGTCCAAGACCCAGATTACGCTTGCGAAAGCGATAAGGATCGTGAACAGGACGATGCCAGCGTAGATTAGAAACGGCACCCTCACGCTCTTGAAGAACTCTATGATTCCAGACCAAACGTGGCCGAGAGTCTCAGAGAAAGAGTCTTCGTCGGGCTGATGGTCGGTAGAGGCGGTCGTCTTGCGTTGAGTCTTTAGACGTTCGATCTCATCCATGACACCCATTATGGCGTTCACTCTGGACTTGAACTTCTTTGCCACTTCTTCAGCATCATCGGAATTACGGATCTGCTCGACAGCGTCGCCGAAGACCTTCTTTGTCCAGTCGTCAACGATTACTGCAGCTTCCTCTTCTTTGTGGTGTTCTGTCTCGTGGCCTCCTGGACCGTCAAGAAACGCGTCGTCAATGATTTCGGTAACTTGTTTCAACATCACTCCCAATACTGGGGGCAGGTTGTTGGTCTTGGAGTCCAGGAATGCCTTGAAGGCACCAAGGAGCCTCTTAAGTGACTTAGAGTTGATCTTCGGACCCACTCTACGGAGCCACTCAGAAATCTTCTTCCGCTCTGGCTCAAGACCTCCCAAGAAAATGTTGAACTTGTCCTGGGCATCTCCGTCATGGGTCGCATTGTTCGACATAACTTTCTCCTCGCGCATTTAGCGCATTTTGTTTGTGCGCGTGGTTGCGCAGGGTTGGGTTAAATGAAGTCTTTGAGTTTCAAAGGACGTGCAAACTCTATGTATATTGTATCACACAAAAAGCAAAAAGTCAACCCATAGGGGCTGACTTTTTGTGGTTATGGAGGAAAACTTTTAAGCGTGTTTGAGGGGTTCAGCGTGATAGCGATCTTCGGCACCGAGAGCTCGGCGAAGCAATATAACTATCACTAGAATAAAGATGGCCAAGAGAATCCATTGGACTAGACCGGACGGCAAAAAGCTGTGAGTACCGAATAGGGCGTTTGCAGTTATTTTTTTGTAATCACTAGAAGTGACTTTTGAAGTAGTTGTACTAGTGGTGTCAGAATTGCTGTTGGTTGTGTTGTCGTTTTGAGTTGAGTTCGTATATGTGGTGTTTTGGTAAACTGGAGTAGTTTGGTATACAGGTGCAGCCTGGTAAACTGGCGCGGGACGGTAGACTGGTGCTGGTTGATAAACTACTGGTTCTTGATACACCACTGGTTGACGAGCAACAGGCGGATTATAAGAATCTTCGTAACCTGGTAATTGGTAATAGACATAAGCATTGGCTTTAGCAGGGGACAAGAAAATACCCACAGCAAAAATAGCCAATATTCCCAAGCTCAAATTTATTAAGTTTTTATTCATATTCTTCATCATGGGTATAGTATATCACATCCTAGTATAAATGTCAAGTATTAGAAATGAAAAAGCGTCGTGGCACTTTTTCATGCGCAACGACGCTTTCGATGTAGGGCCCATGAGCCCTTTTGGGTGTTATCTACACACCCTGCCCCAGAAAGAATCCGAGGGGTACTGGCAGAGCGGAATCTGCATTTGCTCAGCCTTGGCAGCCGAGCGACCATTTTCGATGGCCACTTCGGCGGTGATCTTGAGGCCGGCGAGACAGGCATTGCGCTGCTGCTCGTTTGGCATCTCTGCGCATTTGTGAGTTGCTGAGATCAACCCAACGTTCGGAGCGGAGTTGATCGCCAGAGTTTTCGACGCTCCGGTAGCGCAGGCGCCGGTGAGGGCGGCGACGATGACAATGACGATGACGCGGGTGAAATTCACAAAGTTCATGGTCCCTCCTGGGACTTTTTTAGTGAATCCGATGATTCACTTTCTAATACAAGTATAGCATATTTAGGCATAAATGTCAAGTTAAAAAAGCCTATGAAATATAGGCTTTTTTAATACTGTGGGCAAGGAGGGACTCGGTCACAAATAAAATTCTACTGAATTTTTTCGCGACCCCGCCTCGCCATCGTCATGTCTGTGGCTTTCTCGTCCCTTTCCACAAAACCAAAAAGTTACCTCAGTAATGAGATAACTTTTAATTTTGTGGGCAAGGAGGGACTCGAACCCTCAAGCCTTGCGGCATTAGTTCCTAAGACTAACGCGTATACCAATTCCGCCACTTGCCCAACTATGTTTTGTGGTCCCAGATATTTTGTTCGCCGTCGCTCACAAAATTCTATGACCTTACCTCGGCTATTTTTTCTGCTGAAAAAATTAGGCCTGCGGTTCGCACAAAGTTAAAAAATTTAAAGCAGTTTAAATTTTTTAACTTTGTGCGCCCTGAAGGGATCGAACCTTCGACCTTATCCTTAAGAGGGATCT
>CAZHDU010000020.1:0-13796 GCA_964531535.1 uncultured Candidatus Saccharibacteria bacterium | reverse complement strand
AAAACATATTAAAAATAACGAGTTTATGAATAAATTTATGAAAAATATGAATAAATTAATAAAGCAATATTTACTAGGTGTTTTGACCATTTCGGCCCTATCTTTGGGGCTTTTTGCCGGTGCCACAGTGGCATCTGCAAACGTAGTACCTAGTTGTGACCGAGCTATCCTAAGAGGAACACTAGTCCCAGACGGCACCGCTATGGATGCTTGGTTTGAATGGGGCCCAACTTCATCTCTAGGTAACAATACTCCACGCAATACCTACTATTCCGAAACTCAATACAGTTATACCATCACCGGTTTGACTCCAAATACTAATTACTACACCCGAGCTGTCGCCGAAAGTACAGCTGGCAGAATTTACGGCAACATCGAAAATTTTCAAACTAGCCAATGTTCAAACCCTGGACCAACAATAACTCCAGTCACTGTATCTATTTCTGCAAGCCCATCTAGTATCGTAGCTGGCAAGAGCTCTACCCTATCTTGGAGTTCAAGCGGAGCGACTGATTGTTATGCGTCTATGGGCGATGGAGTAGAATGGTCTAACCAAGGACTATACCCAAACAGCTCTACCCCAGTACATCCATCTCAAACTACTACTTACAAAATCAACTGTTCAAACAGCACCGGTGGACGCGACTCTGCATCTACGACTGTAAACGTCACCAATGGTGGTGGCACTACTTCAGGTGGAAACATCCAACCTGGTAACCTAACTTACCAATGTTTGACTCCTACTTCTGTCCGCCTAAACTGGACTAGTGGAGTAAACGCCAATTCAAACTCAGTTCAAAAAATGGTCAACGGTTCTTGGAATTGGTTATTCAATTCAAACTCTACCGATATGTCGTCACGTACTTATACTGACTACGGCTTTTCACCCAACGCTTCATACCGAGTAAAATACGCACCAGAATTTCCATCAAACGTAGTCACTCCTGATTGTGGAAGTGGACCAGTTGAAAACCTACCTACTGTAAGCATCTACGCTGATGATAATAATTTAAACTACAACGAAAGCACTACTGTCCGATGGACATCAAACTATGCGACTTCTTGTACAGCTACTGGTGGCCGAAACGGCTGGACTGGAAGCAAGAGTACTTCAGGTTCATTCCCTACTGGTCTTTTGCCAGCTGGCACTACTTACAACATAACTTGTTCAAATAGTTTTGGATCAGATAGTGACTCTACCACCATCTATGTTGGTGGACCAATAAGTGGAACCCCTCCGACTGTATCTATCGAAGCAGACGATACTAATATCGACTACGACGAGAGCACTACTGTCCGCTGGACTTCAAGCAACGCTGATTACTGTACAGCTTCAAACGGAAGAAACAATTGGTCTGGAAGTAGAATCTTAAACGGTAATTTCTATACTGGCTCTCTAACTAGCGACGTCACCTACACAATCACTTGTTACAACAATTATGGTTCAAGAAGTGATTCTGTAACTGTCCGAGTAGACGACAACAATAACAACAGTGGTCCAGATGTGACCACTCGAAGTGCGACTGGTGTCGATTACACACATGCTACTCTAAATGGACGCGTTGATGGAAATGGTCTATCTACTCGAGCTTGGTTTGAATATGGAACTACTCGAAGTCTAAATGAATCTACTCGTGAACGAAGTTATGGTTCAGGATCAACTTCATATGACGAAGACATCACTGGTCTTCGCCGAAACACTGTCTATTACTTCCGAGCTGTCGCTGAAAATGCTGAAGACACAGTCTATGGAAACATCTTGTCTTTCACTACTGATGGCGACTACGTCGTAGAGCCACCTATATATGGAAACCGCCCTACTGTAAACATCACTTCAGACTTAACTACAGTCGCTTACAATGGCACTACGGTCATAAGGTGGTACACCACAAATGCTTCTTCTTGTTATGCTGCTGGTGGTTCAGTCGGATGGTCTGGAAACAAATCAATCGGCCCTGGAGTTTTCTATTCTGGATCATTGACCAGTGCCAAGACTTACACCATCACTTGTACAAATAGCTACGGATCAGCTACTGACTCAGTCACTGTCGGTGTCAACGGCCGAGTAATCGGAACACCTACATACCGCCCTGCTCCGACTTCATATGTCTTGATCACTTCTTCAGTAGATCGAAATCAACCAATCGTGCCTACTCTAGACAACACTCGACCTCACCCTGGTGATGAGATAAATTACACTGTCACTTACCAAAACATCGGTAACGCTTCGATCACAAACCTCACCCTACGTGTCGACCTGCCTTACGAAGTTGATTACTTGTCTTCAAACCCAGTGAACCCAATACGTTCTGGACAGACTCTAATCTTTAACCTAGGCACCCTAAAAGCCAATGGCCAAGGTACTGTGTCTATCCGAGTCCGTGTCAAAGACAATGTAGCGCCTGGAACAAGTCTAAACTTCCCTGCTACTTTGACTTACACCGACCCATCTGGCTACACCCAATCTGTAAATGCCAACGTCTACGCACAAACTTGGGATGGTGGTGACAACAATACAATCATCAATACTGAAAACAACGGAACTGTCCTCGGAGCCAACGCTCTCGGTGCTGGTTTCTTCCCAGGTAGTTTGTTTGAATGGTTGATCTTGCTTATCTTGATACTCATCTTGATCGTCTTGATTAAATACATATTCAACTCATCTTCAAACAACAATACCCATACAGTCGTCCATCACTAATATTACCAATACGACTAAAATAAAAAACATAGACGCGATGGTCTATGTTTTTTATTTTAAACCGAAAAAATTACACGCTTAATTAAGAGCCAAAAACAAAATCAGGAACAACAAAAGCAATGTGAGAATATTCAGAAAAATTCCAAAAGAAGCTAAAACCCTTCTTTGAGATTTCAAACCTATAATTCCCAGTATTATACCCATAAAAGCCCATAAAAAATCCAAGATGACACTACCGCCCACAAACACTTCCGAAACTGGTATTACATGCACAGTCAATATGTAGGAGACTATGGTGAATAAAAACAAACCAAACGATAATATCGAAAATAGATTTTTTCTCTTCAAATCACGTTGTTCTTGCACGACATACCCCAATTGACTCCTATCCCCACCACTTAAAACAAAAAAGGATTCTTCTATATCTTTAATGGTCCAGCCCTTAGATAGTAAGTTATTTTTTATATCCTCATCTGAGACCTTATTCTCTCTACTAAACAAAATATAGTTATTTAATTCTGTATTCATTTTATTAAATTTAATAATTTATTATAAACCAGAAGCCCTGTCATTAATTTTATTTTCCTCCATTTTTCTTAGAATAATATTCTTCAATATTTCTGAATCTGCTTTTTTCAGACCGACAAAATTAACTCCGTTTTGCG
Source organism: uncultured Candidatus Saccharibacteria bacterium (assembly GCA_964531535.1). Taxonomy (GTDB): domain Bacteria; phylum Patescibacteriota; class Minisyncoccia; order Phycocordibacterales; family UBA9973; genus UBA9973. Next base: position 10,430 of record CAZHDU010000020.1, on the reverse strand, counting down.
AAACACCTAGAAAATCAGCTTGCCCTCCTCCCTGTTTTGCCTGAGCTAAAGCCCTAGGATCATTACCAGCGACCGCATTCTGTATAGAGAGAGTAGATAGACCAAAAATTCTATCAAAAATATCCTGTTTAACTACAACATTCTGGATAACACCATAGGGAAGCATAAAATCTTTTTTAGAAATTACACCTTGTCTAACTTTCAAAACTTTTTCTTCTATTGAATAATGAAAATTAGCTTTAATTAGAGGGTTGGCAATCAACCAAAAAGGTATCAAAATTACTAAATAAGGAAACCAATAATCAAAAAACAACGCCACAATAGAGAAAACAATAGCAATAATGGGAGCCTTAAAAACCCACAAAGTTGTTATGCTGTACATTTTTTCTGTTATAGAATTCCCAGATGATGGAGCATTATTAACAACCGATTGATTTGTTTCCATAATATTTATTATCTTTTAATACTAATTTTTTCGTGAACCTTTTCTAATATCAACGCCTTTAACCCATCCGCAGACATTTTTTCTACTCCGTCTATGTGGGCAGCTATCCCCGAAGAAAAAGTAGCACTGGATATATGTACATCATATAAACCAAAAATTCTATCCAACAAGTCTTGATCTACGTACACATCTTGAATTCTCTCAAAAGGAACTGTAATTTCTGAAGGTGTAATGGGTCCTTTTTTAATTATTATAAAATTGTCTGTTAAATCATAGAAATAAACCGCGTAATACCAACGTTGGTAAAAATACGCCAACAAAATAACTAGAAACATGACGGCCACAATGCTTATGACACCAATTAACATAGAACTATCATTGTTTTCGGAACCTAAAATAGCCATAAAAAAAGTAAACCAAAAAATTACCAAAAAACAAACCCATATCAAACCACTTGTAAGTGTTTTTTTTAATACTTTTTTCGTGCTCAATGGGAACTGCTCTCTGGTTTTACTTTGTGCTATTTGCATGTTTTTAAACTCTTTAATAATTATATAGATAATATGACCCAACCTATAAAACAATATTATACCCTGGTAAAAGATAACGCAAGCATAATTTAACACACCCAACACAAGGGGTTGACAAATTGGTAGCAAGTATGCTATACTTAGAGTACAAAGAGGTGCACAAAGAGTAAAGTTAAAGTCGATTTCTTAGAACACATTTGTAATTAACAGCCCCGACCTAGTGTCGGGATCCCGATTATAAAAGATCGGGACATAAAATATAAAATCAATGACTGGTACAATAAAAAGACTCACTGATAAAGGTTTCGGCTTCATTACAGCTGAGGGACTTGCGAAGGATTTATTCTTCCACAGTAACTCACTAGTAGGCGTATCTTTTGATGAGCTTAAAGAAGGTGATACTCTTTCTTTCGAGACAGAAGAATCACCAAAGGGATTGAATGCTACAAACGTACAACGTGCGTAATATTTAAACCAAAAACAAAAACCACCCTCACGGGTGGTTTTTGTTTTGTGTGTTATACTTTGATTATGACAAATTCTTTTAAGAAATTTTTAGCTGGTCTTGTTTCAATTTTTCTAGCCATGGGTTGTGTCTACATATTTAACACGGTTTACTTATCTTATGTTGGTCCCGGAAATACTTTTGGGGCTGAGCTAATGTTAATTGATCCTTTTATATTTTTGATAAGTACATACTTTATTTATGTTTTTTTAAAGACCAAGTTAATAATACTCCCTGATTCTAGTACTCCTACTCCGCAAGAGTACTCCCCTGGGTTAGACAAACAAGGGAAACTTGCTCTAATATTTTGGCTAATAATAATCATTATAAACATAGTGGGTCCGTATCGAATAGGTACTTCACTTGTTTTTGCTGGCCTTGTCTGTTTAATTGCTGGTTTCATTTTGAACAAACTACTAAGAATTACTATCCTGAAACAAGTCCTATTCTGGTTAGGATTAGTCCTCTTTGTCTATTTGGTTTTGTTTAGATTATCTATATTAATGATTTAAGAAAACAAAAACCACCGCAATATTTAAATTGGGGTGGTTTTTGTTTTGTGTTTTTTATTCTTCTTGAGTAAATGGTTCCCCTTTCGCCCAAGCTTTTAAGATTTCGTAACTTGCATCTCCACAGATGAATTTCTTAGTCTGTTCGTTATAGAAAAATGGCACTCCTCCACACATATCTTTATCTAATTCTAGCAACTTGGCTTCGTTTTCTTTATTGTGCCAAACTTCGAAAGTATCTATCTTGATCCCCTCTTCTTTTTCGAGCTGGTCTACCCGATCATGCATTACTATGCAGTGTGGGCATTCAGTTCCATAAAATTCTAGTAGATGTGACATGGATATAAGTTTAAAGTTATAAAGTAGAAAGTGAAAAGAAATTTCAGCAAAAAATTATCTGACCTTCCGGAAGATAATTTTATTTATTAATTTACTTAACTAATCTTGCGAGACGAGCTTTCTTACGAGCAGCATTGTTCTTCTTGATGACTCCTCTTTTAGCTGCTTTATCGATAGTTTGGAAAGCAGAAGGCATAAGTTTAGCAGCTTCAGACTTATCAGTCTTGGAAACCTTCTCAACTTTCTTGATTATCTCCTTCATTACACGCTTTCTTTGGTCATTAAAAGCCTTCTTGCGAAGTGAACCTCGAATGGCCTTTTTGGCTGATTTTGTTATTGGCATGGTTTAAAGATAGCAAAAATACGCACAAAATGCAACCCATGAGACCTTTTTAGTCAAATAGTGGAGCCAGGCGCGATTGTGCTATGATTAACCTATGATTGGTAGCATAAGGGGTAAAATCACCCTGAGTACAGACAAATATGTGATCGTCGAGACTGGTGGAGTCGGCTATAAGATCAGCATCTCTCCAGATACCCGAGCAAAAATCGAAACTTTGCAGAACAAAAAAGGTGAAGAAGTTTTGTTTTGGGTTTACACCCACATCCGAGAAGATATTTTTGACTTGTATGGATTCCTTGAACGATCTGAACAAGATTTCTTTGAGATGCTGATTAGTGTCTCTGGTATCGGCCCAAAGGGAGCACTGTCTATCTTGGGAGTGGCTTCCATCGACACATTAAAGACCGCCATCCATACCAGCGACACTGCCTACCTGACCAAAATCTCCGGCATCGGCCGAAAAACTGCGGAAAAAATTGTCATCGAACTCCGCGATAAACTTGGCAAGGAAACCGAAGGCACTTCCCTCCGAGAAGAGATGGACGCCCTCGAAGCACTCAAATCTCTAGGCTATTCACAAAACGAAGCTCGCGACGCTCTCAAAGAAGTGTCAGCTAGTTTGAGCACCAACGCTAAAATCAAAGAAGCTTTAAAAATTTTAGGCAATAAATAATTTCAAATCAGCATGCCCGAGCTACCAGAAGTAGAAAATTTGAGAATTGGACTGGAGCGAGCTATCGTCGGCCAAAAAATACTCAGTGTAAAAGTGACTAAGCCAAAATTGGTTTCTGGACGAGGAACCAAGCGCATTGCTTCCCCTAAAAAACAAAAAGAATTCATCGCCGGGCTAACTGGTGAAAAATTTTTAGCCGTAGAACGTCGAGCTAAAAATCTAATTTTTAAACTAAGCCACGGTAAGACCATGGTTGGTCATCTAAAAATGTCTGGGCAGTTTGTATATTCACCTAAAAGCCATAATCTAAAAGCTGTTACAGGCGGCCACCCCATCGAACTCTCTGAAACCAAACTTCCAAATAAGCACTCTCATATCATCTTTGAATTAGAAAAAGGCACCCTCTACTACAACGATACCAGAATGTTTGGCTATCTATTATATTACCCAAACCCAAAGAGTCTAGAAAAAGAAAACCACTTTGGCGACTATGGAGTAGAACCGTTATCAAAAGAGTTCACAGTAAAACATCTCAGCGATAGCGTAGATAGAAAAAATGGCAAGATAAAAGCTGTACTCATGGATCAAAAGATTGTCACCGGCCTCGGTAATATTTACGCAGACGAGAGCCTCTTTGAATCTGGCATCCGCCCAGACCGACAACCACATACCCTCAACCAAAACGAAATCCAAAAACTACACAAAGCTATAATTAGAATATTAAAAAAAGCAGTCGAAGTTGGTGGTTCATCTGTAGCCACCTATCGCCTGCTCGACGATAGCCAAGGCAATTACGCTCGAGAGCACAAAGTATACGGCAAAGATGGCCTGCCTTGCGTAACCTGCAAGAAAATATTAACCAAAACCACCATCGGCGGCAGGACAACGATCTTCTGTACTAGGTGTCAAAAATAGGTGTGAAGAATTATTAATTTTTAAGGGCTTGCGCAGGCCGACGGGCCGAGCAGGAATAAAAATTCAGCAGAATTTTATATGTACCTTAAAAATCAAGAATTCTAAACAAAGCCACCCCAAGTGCCACTGAAACATTCAAGGATTCTTTTTTACCACACATTGGAATCTCGGCTATCACGTCGCATTTTTCGAGAACATCTTTTGGTATGCCAGTGACTTCGGTGCCGACCAAAAAAGCTTTTAGCTTGTAGCGATTAGCTTTTAGCTTACGATAATCTACAGATTTTTCATCTTGTTCAATGGCGATAATTTTAAAACCATCTCGCTTTAGTTTAGCAATTACTGGGCAAACAAGCTTTTTATACTCCCAAGCCACATACTCCTCTGCCCCGAGGGCCGATTTAGCCAGATCTTTGCGCTTCCGACCAAAACGGTCTATCGGTGTCGGGGTGGTGCCTATCAGGTAAATCTTGTCGATACCCGCGGCATCGGCGGTACGAAACATCGCCCCGACGTTCTCGACACTTCGGATATCATTCAATATTAATATATTTTGTTTTTTGTTTTGCATATATGCGCGATAGCGTAAATGTGTATTATTGTAAGAAGTTCTTATTTCTCATTTGTTTATGATAAGCAATGGCAAACCTATGCGCTTCGCTGTTGGCCAATAGTATTTCCCTCTCATATTTTAGCGCAAAAACTTTATCACCCATAATACCTTTGGCTCTGTGCCGATCGTCCTTTACCACAGAAACTAAAGGAATTTCTAATTTTAGATTTTTGAGAATTTTCTTCGCAGTATTCAGCTGTGCTGTTCCCCCGTCTACTACGATCAGGTTGGGATTTGCCCATTCTGGGTGGGCCAATCGGCGCTCCAATACTTCCCGAAGCGCGCCGGTATCGTTGGCATCGGCCTGAGTTCTGATCTTAAATTTCTTATATTCACTCTTTTCAGCTTCACCATTCACCACCACGGTCATCACCCCCACCATATTTTTCCCGCTCATGTGAGCTATATCATAAGCTTCGATTCTAAAAGCCTGGTCGGAAAAATTTGAAACGGGGAAGGTTCCATCCACAGGATGGAGTAATCCGGACAAATTTTTCTGAACAGGCTTTTCCTCTCGGAGCAAGGCCACATCATTTATATGCTGTAAAGCAAAAATTTGTCTTTTGATCTCCCCCGCCTCTTCAAACCTTTTTTCTTTCGCCAAAGCCAACATCTCTTTTTTAAGATTTCTTAACACATCTTTCTTTTTACCACGCAAAAATAATTTTAGATTTTTTATATTGCGAATATATTCTTCGGTATTTTTGGGGGTAAGGTGAACTTGTTTATAAAATTCAGCATTAGCTTTTTTACTCGAAGAATCATCTACAAAAGGAAATATTTTGCGAATAATACCAAGAGCAGTCTTTAGCTGTGATCCACTAGTATATGGCCCAAAAGAAAAACCTGTGTACTCTGATAGGTTTCTGCCTCTCACCACCAAAACCTTGGGCAAGGGATCCCCGGTAATCAAAACATAATTAAAGCTTTTATTATCCTTTTCCTTAGTATTATATTTCGGTTGATGTTTCTTGATTAGCTCAGCTTCTAGAATCAACGCTTCGAGCACGCTGTCCACCGCCTGCCATTTCAAACTGGTCGCTTTAAAAACCATGTCTAAAATAATCGGCCCGCGAGTCTCGATCAAGTCTTTACCAAAATAACTTTTGACTCGATCTTTGAGCGAAGTCGCTTTGCCGATATAGAGAATCTCCGTCCCTTTCAGAAAAAAATATACACCGGGCTTGTCTGGTAATTTAAATTTTGCTAAATTTTTTTGATTCATACTATTTACGCAAAACCTTCTTTAAGTACTTCCCAGTATAACTCTTTGGATTATTGGCTACGTCTTCCGGAGTTCCTTTGGCCACGAGTTGCCCACCATTTATCCCGCCTTCTGGGCCAATATCTACAATATAATCCGAACTCTTGATGACATCGAGGTTGTGTTCAATCAAGACCACAGTGTGCCCCTTCACAACCAATTTATTTAAAACTTCGAGCAATTTTGCCACGTCGTCATAATGCAAGCCAACTGTCGGCTCATCGAGAAGGTATATAGTCTTTTCATAGTGTGGACGGAAAAGCTCACTCGAAATTTTCACCCGTTGTGCTTCCCCACCCGAGAGAGTAGTCGCGGATTGTCCAAGCTCCAAATACCCAAGCCCCACATCGGAAAGAGTTTGCAATCGATCCGAAATTGCCGGAATGTCTTTAAAGAAAATTAATCCTTCTTCCACTGTCATATGCAAAACCTCGTGAATATTTTTCTTTTTGTATTTTACTGTGAGAGTTTCTTTATCAAAACGCTTTCCGCCACAGACATCACAAGTCACATATACAGTCGGCAAAAAGTGCATCTCCACCGCAATCTCGCCGTTACCTTCGCAAGCCTCACAACGGCCACCTTTGACGTTGAAAGAAAAACGATTGGATTTCCAACCACGCAATCGAGCTTCTTCGGTCGTGGCAAAAATATCCCGAATATGAGTGAAACAACCAGTATAAGTCGCCACGTTGGACCTAGGGGTTCGCCCGATTGGTGATTGATCTATCAACACCACTCGAGATAAATATTCTGTACCCGCAAAAGACGCACAATTAAAAACTTGTGCGGTTCTATATTTGTGTTCGTATCTAGCTTGTAGATTTTTATACAAAATCTCATACATGAAAGAACTTTTGCCAGAACCAGAGACTCCAGTGATGGAAGTCATCACTCCGAGAGGAATTTCTACGTTCATGTTTTTGATATTAAAAACTTTACCACCGACGACTCGAAGCGCGCCCTTCCCTTCGCGACGTTTTTCTGGAACTTCAATTTTTAATTCTTCCCGCAAATATCCCAAGGTTCGAGAATTGGTTGTGTTCTTTTTCGCAGTCAAAAAATCTTCTATATAACCAGAAGCGATGACTGTTCCTCCGTGAACACCAGCCTTGGGACCGATATCTACTATATAATCTGAAGCGTAAATAGTGTCTTCGTCGTGTTCGACGACCAAGATCGTATTTCCTAAATCACGTAGATTTAACAAGGTTTTTATTAGCCTGTCGTTGTCTCGCTGGTGTAGTCCGATAGTCGGTTCATCGAGGACATATAGCGCCCCGACGAGTCTCGAGCCGAGCTGTGAAGCCAAGCGAATACGTTGCGCTTCCCCACCCGAGAGAGTGTTGGCCTTCCGAGAAAGCTGTAAATAATCGAGTCCAACGTCGAGCATAAATTGCAGGCGAGCTTCAATCTCGCGCACCACTGGCACCGAAATTTCCTTTTCTTGATTGGAAAGTTTTAAATTTTTGAAAAAATCATGAGCATCGGCAATCGACAAAGACGCTAAGTCTAGAATATTTTTTCTGACGTGCCCCGTAGAGATAAATACATTTAAAGCTTCTGGGCGCAATCGCGCGCCATGGCAAGTGTCACAAGGTTCATCGCCACCAAAATATTTTGAACCCAAACCATTACAAGTCTGGCAGGCTCCATATGGAGAGTTGAAAGAAAAAAGTCTTGGCTCAATTTCTGGGAAAGAAAAGCCGTCGTTTTTACAAGCGAATTTTGCGGAGACGATAAATTCTTCCTGGTCTATCCGCACAGTCACCAAACCATCCGATTCAATCAAGGCTCGCTCGACAGCTTCCGCCAACCTCATCTGGCTGGCCTCTTTACTATCGACAAATTCCTGCACCGCAAAACTATCGACGATGACATCGATATTGTGAGCCTTATTTTTTGAAAGAACAATTTTTTCGCGAAGTTTCTTGATAGAACCATCTAGCCGAATTTCCGAAAAACCCTTACCGAGTAAATCGTATAAAAGCTGATAGTATTCCCCTTTTCGCCCACGCACAACTGGAGACAAAATCTCAATCTTGGTCTCGTTCCATTCCACCCCCATGACTTTCCGTTTATTTTTAGAAGTCTTACTGATAGCATTCACCTTCTCGAGAATAAAATTATTTATCTCTTCATTGGAAAGTTTTTTAATTTCTTCTCCACACTCTGGGCAATGCGGGTGACCGATGCGAGCATACATGACACGAAGGTAATCGTAAATCTCGGTGATAGTAGCCACGGTCGAACGTGGATTGTTGGATCGAGATTTTTGGTCGATAGAGATAGCTGGAGAAAGACCAGTGATTTCATCCACATCTGGCTTTGGCATTTGGTTAAGGAACTGACGGGCATATGAAGACAAAGACTCCACATAGCGCCTCTGCCCTTCGGCAAAGATTGTGTCGAAGGCAAGTGAAGACTTCCCAGAGCCAGAAACCCCAGTGATGACCACCATTTTATTCCGAGGCATCTCTACGTCTATATTCTTTAGATTGTGAGTCCGCGCCCCTTTTACTGTTATTTTGTCTATATTTTGTTGGTTTTTCATGTGATTTTATTAAATATGAAGAAAGCACCCGACCTGGCTCCTAGGGGGTGTATACCTCCAATTTATCACACTATGAGGTCTTTTCCAAACGCAATCTCAGCACCCCAATTTCGTCTCTCAATATCGCTGCGGTTTCAAAATCTAATTCTTGAACGGCTTTGTTCATCTCTTTCTCTTTGAGTTTAATTATCTTTTCATACACCTCTTTGTTTCTCTCATCGTCAGACTTGGCTAGGTTGCGCAAAGTTTCTGTCTCGGTCTTACCCTTGTTGCTCTTATCTTTAGCAAAGGCTTTTTTGAAAAGCTCGACATCGAGCGCTAGCTCGGCATTGACCACCTTGCCGTGTTCGCTCTCCAATTCCTCGGTGATGTCTTTAATTTTCTTCATGATTGTCTTTGGAGTGATACCGTGTTTTTTATTGTAAGCAATTTGAATATCTCGACGACGCTTGGTCTCGCCTAGAGCTCGCTCCATTGATCCAGTCAACACATCAGCATACAAAATCACTCGGCCTTCGCTGTTGCGAGCCGCTCGGCCGATAGTCTGAATGAGAGAAGTCTCTGAACGCAAAAAGCCTTCCTTATCAGCATCTAAAATTCCAATCAAGGCAACTTCGGGCAAATCCAAACCTTCACGAAGCAAGTTGACCCCGACCAAAACATCAAAGTCCCCTTTTCGAAACTGAGTGATGATTTGAATTCTGTCTAAAGTTTTTATATCTGAGTGTAAATATTCTGCTTTTATTTTTTTGTCCTTAAGATAGGTAGTCAAATCTTCAGCCATTTTTTTAGTCAGCGTGGTAGCCAAAACTCGGAAACCTTTTTGTATAGTTTTTTCAGTCTCGACTATAAAGTCTTGAATCTGGCCTGGGTATTTATTCCCCTCTTGAGGGGTGGCTTTAGCCGGGGTGGAAATTCGTCCACCTCCCCCTAAAGGGTACTCCTCAAGAGGAGAACCTGCACTCACGGGTCTGATGATAGTCTCTGGATCGACGAGACCTGTCGGTCGGATTATTTGCTCGACGATCTGGCCACTACTCTCTCTTTCTAATTCACTCGGAGTGGCGCTGACATAGACCACCTGCCCAATTCTTTCGCTAAATTCTTCATAACGAAGCGGACGGTTGTCTTTGGCGGAAGGTAGACGAAATCCATATTCGACAAGCGTTTTTTTACGCGAAGCATCGCCGGCATACATTCCTTGGAGTTGGGGCAAGGTCACATGGGACTCGTCGATAATAGTCAAAAAATCCGGAACACGAACATTCTTTTGAGAAGGAGTGGCTGAGCGAAGCGAGGAACCGAGCGACTGAGCAAGAGAATGTTCGTGGGACGGGAAATATGAAAGCAATGTCTCTGGTGGCTCGCCTTCAGCTTTACCAGACAAATGTCTTGAGTAGTTTTCGATACCACTACAATAGCCGACTTCTTTTATCATCGCCAAATCATAATTGGTGCGACGTTTGATGCGCTCGGCTTCGAGGAGCTTGCCTTCCTTTTCAAATTTTTTCAGCTGAGCCGTTAACTCTTTTTTAATCGCCACCAAAGCTTTTTTCTTTTTTTCATCTTCAGTGATAAAGTGCTTGGCTGGAAACACAAAAATATTTTGCTCTTGAGATAAAACTTGAGAAGAGACTGGGTCGATTTTGGTAATCCCAGAAATTTTTCCGGCAGATATTTCCACTTGATACATCAATGTCTCGGACACGGGCATAAATTCCACTCGCGACCCAATAGAAC
>CAZHDU010000019.1:7013-14565 GCA_964531535.1 uncultured Candidatus Saccharibacteria bacterium | reverse complement strand
CTTTCTTGTATTCCATAGCTAAAAGAGGCCGAAAATACTATCTAGGCCTATCGACCATCACCCAAGACGCTGGTGACTTTATGAACTCACCATATGGAGTGCCAATTATCACAAACTCTTCAATCCAAATCCTCTTAAAACAATCGCCGACTACCATAGATGCCTTACAAAGAACCTTCAATCTAACCGACGAAGAAAAATATCTGCTTCTAGAATCCAATGTCGGAGAGGGGATATTCTTTGCGGGAACAAAACATGTAGCTATCAAGGTCATCGCTTCATATACTGAAGACCAAATCATCACTTCAGACCCTTCTCAAGTGCTTTCCAACCGAAAAGCCAAGGAGGAACAAGAGACCGCGGCTGGAATAAGTAATAAGTCTTGATTACAGCTAAAAAGTTAGTAAAGTGGATATAAATTGGTATAATATAAATATGAATATAGAGTTTCCAAAAAAATACCTAACGACCATTTTGGTTTTTTTGTTATTTATAGTTTCTGTATCTTTTAAACCAAATAAGTCTTTGGCGCAAGAAGACCAATCCGTATTAAACCCAAGTGATATATCCATAAACATCTCTCCAGAAAACCCTTCCCCCGGAGACACAGTAAATATAAGCATCGATAGTTATGCTGTAAATGTTAATGCTTCTAAAATAGATTGGGTAGTAAGTGGAAAAAATGTCTCTAGTGGTATAGGAAAAAAAACATATTCTTTAATTGCTCCACAGGCTGGATCAGAGACAAGTGTAACCATAAACGTAACTTCAGGTGCTGGGGTAATCAAAAATAGTCTAGTTATAAAACCAACCGTCACCAAAATGTTGTGGGAAGCCAAGGATTCCTATGTGCCTCCTTTTTATAAAGGAAAAGCCCTGCCAGTAGCTGATAGCAAGATTAGGGTAGTGGTAATGCCAGAAATAAAAACATCGAGTGGGTATATAAATCCTAAAAATATGACTTACTCTTGGAGACAAGATTACACCAACGACCTAGATGCTTCAGGTTATGGAAGAAACTATTTTGAATACATTAGTGACTATTTAGATCTATATAGTTTGATAGAAGTAAGCGCAAGCACCACCGACCAAAAATATTCAGTTTCTGGAAATGTAACTATTAACGCTTACAAACCAAAACTTGTATTTTATTTAAACGATGAAAATATCGGGGCCAAGTTTGAAAAAAGTTTAGGTCAAGCATATACCATAAAAGATAGGGCAGTACTTTTTGCTGCACCATATTTTATATCGCCAAAAGATCTAATGATACCTAGATTGGTCTGGAACTGGTCTATAAATAATCAAACTATTACGGCAAATTTAATACAACCGAATATTTTACCAGTACAAGCACAAAGTGGTGTTTCCGGAACATCATCGGTAAAATTAGAAATTGAAAACTTGGATAAAATTTTCCAAACCGCGAGCAGTGCCATTAATATAAATTTTTAAACAGATGAATAAATTCAAATATTTTATTTTAATAATAGTAGCCTTAGTAAGTTTTTTAAGCCCAGTATTCGAAATACAAGCAGAAGCAGATCCACTCAAGTATGAGTTCTTAGCTCCACTACCAAACCCAAATGGAACGATCGAACCAGTTTTTACAGTAAATGACAGCTCTTTTACTACATATTTAAACATGCTAATAAAGCTCACAATCGGAGTAGCCGGGGTGCTGACTGTGATAATGATAGTCATGGGTGGAATTCAATATATGGGAAGTGAGCTTATTTCTAACAAGGAACAGGGTAAAAGCCAGATAACAAATGCCTTATTGGGACTTTTTATAACTCTTGGGGCTTATGCTTTACTCTATACAATCAACCCAGAGCTATTAAAATCTGACCCAAGTAAAAGTATGACGGAGGTGATAGTGGATATCCAAGATAACACCCCCCAGACACCCGGCCCAGGTGGAAGATATTCTGATGGAAGAATAAATGGAACGATAATACCATTCATGGGTATAAAACAATTACCATCATTTGCCACCTTAAACAAGGCTCAGTGTGCAAAGGTCAGCGAGCCCAACTGCACATCAACTTATTTATTAAACATAGATAAATTATCAACAATACATGATGGTTGCAATTGTAACTTTACAATAACGGGTGGTACTGAAACTTGGCTACATGGCCCAAATACTACCCATCTTATGAATAGTGGAACTGTGGATTTACGTCCAACAAATGAACTCAACAAATACTTCACCGACAACTTTAAAAGTGGTGGACTTGAGGTAGGTAAATGGTATGACACCCCAGCGGGACATGCCTTATATGAATATGACCCTGTTAAAGATGTTTACCACTGGCATTTTAATCCAACCGATAGAAAATAATTATGTCAAAAAGAAACTTTACACTTTTAATAATCATTCTAGTCATCATCTTGGTGGGTGTTTTGGGATTTTTGTTCTTTAAAAAAACACCAGTAGATAATGGCGGGGAGGGGACAAATTTTCTCTCTCGATTCAACCCATTTGGCACAAGTAAACCAGCCAACCCTGGCAACACCGACAACACTATCGATATATCGGGCGACACACCGGGAACCACTGGTGAGACTGAAGCTCCAGTAAAACTTCACAAAATTTCTAGTGTCCCAGTAGCTGGATTTGAAATATTCAAAAAGGAGAGACTAAAAGAAATTCCAGTGGTTGTGCCAGAGACCACGAGCTCTACCACCCCAGCCAACATCAGCGCCCCAGCTACTACAAAAACCAAAACAACCAAGCCGACTCCACCAGCTACTGAATTTGCTTTAGCGACTAGATATGTCGATCGAGCAACTGGAAATATTTTCCAAACATTTTTAGATAAAGTCGAAGAGCGAAGATTTTCTACCACCACAATTCCTAAAATATACGAGGCTTACTTTGGGAACAAAGACAATTCTGTCTTGATGCGTTATCTAAAGACCGACAACAAAACCATCAACACCTTTGTGGGTACTATCCCAAAAGAGGTCTTGGGTGCAGACACAGCTAGTAATGAAATCAAGGGGGTATTTTTACCAGATGACATCACCGACCTAAGCTTCTCTCCTGATGCCTCGAAGGCTTTCTATCTATTAAATGTAAACGATAGTGCCATCGGTACAATTTTAAACTTGGCTGATAATAAAAAGACTCAGGTCTTTGATTCAGCTTTTAGTGAATGGCTCTCATATTGGCCAACCAGCACCATGATCACCCTCACCACCAAACCTTCCGCAGTAGTGACTGGCCATATGTACACATTAAACACCACCACAAAGAGTTTTATCCGCGTTCTGGGCGATATTTATGGCTTGACCACTCTCACTAGCCCAAGTGGTAAAACGGTTCTGTATGGAGACAATAATCTATCCTTAAATGTTTACGACATAGCTAAAAAAACTTCGACAGCTGTCGGTGTGTTGACCATGCCTGAAAAATGTACCTGGGGTAGCGCGAGCGATGTCTTGTATTGTGCCGTACCAACAAACATAACTGCAGGTCAATATCCAGACACTTGGTATCAAGGAGAAGTTTCTTTCACTGATCAAATTTGGAAAATTGATTTAAAAACCGGAGCGACGACAATGCTCGTAGACCCAGTCACTGTCCGCGGTGGGGAAGAGATCGATGGCATAAAACTCTCACTCAGTTCTGATGGAAAATATTTACTTTTTGTAAACAAAAAAGATTCTTTCTTGTGGAAGTTGGACCTAGAATAGCTTATTAGGTCTTAGCTAATTAGCTTGTAGCTTTTAGTTAGATAGAGCCTATATATTTGATGACTACTCGTCGGCCAGGGCCCATGCCTACCGATTCAGTTTTAAGGTCTGTAGCATCTGACAAAAACTCGTGAACAATGCGACGATCGAAAGAAGACATCGGATCGACTTCGACACTAGATTTAAAATAGCGAGCTCTTTCCGACATCATGTGAGCGACAGCGCGGACACTCTCGACACGTTTCTTTTGAAAATCATTTATATCAATCAAAATACTTTCATTAAAATTTAGGCCTTCTTCGGTGGTAGGGGATTTAGCTTCTAGAATTCGTCGAACCAAGTGGTTTAGGGCGTGCAAAGCTTCACCTTCACGGTTTATAAAAAAGTGTGGTTCGCTGACTTCGACTGAAAACCAAGTCTTGGCACCTTTATCTTCAGTGATATCTACTTTATTTACTTTGACGTTCACTTTATGAATTAAATCTTTTATTAAATTTTCTATATCTTGTTTATTAATCATAGGCTTTTAACTTTAAACTTTTTACTTTATAACTATTCCTGCCGCTTCTGCCGCCAATTCTCTCTTTTCAGTCTTCTTTACATAAATTTGCTGAGCGATGGCAAATAGATTACTGGTGATGAAATACAAGGCCACCGCACCGGAAAGAGAAATACCCATAAAATCTGTATACAAAATCACAAAAATTAAAACCGGAAAACCATATTTCATATTGGTATACATACCGCGACTAAAGTTGGCTTGCATGGAATCTTTATCTTCTGATTTCAAAGCCGCTGGTTGTGGCATAAATTGAACTTGCAAATATTGAGTGAAAGCTGCGAGCACGGCCAAAACGAAACTCTTTTTACTAATATCAATCAATCCTAAAAACATCATACTCGCGTTTTCTGGTTGAGAGACAAAAGAGTAGAGCAGGGTTGGATCGAAATTTATCCCTTTGATAAAGACATGATATAGAGCCACTAAGACAAAGATGGTCGGAATAATAGCCAGACAACCAGAAAATGGGTTTGTCTTGTGTTGTCGATAAAGTTCGAAAGTGAGCCGAGCTTGTTCTTCTTGGCTAGCTCCACTTTTTTTTATTTTATCAATCTCTGGCGCGAGAATGGCCATGGCCGCTTGGTTGCGAATCTGGTGTTGAGAAAGAGGGAAGAGGATAAGTTTTACAAAAATAGTTAACAATATGACGGCCAAACCCACATCTCCGCCGGGAACGACGGAAACCAAGAAAGCGAGAGCGTTGATGAGAGGACGATATAAGAGGGCGTTCCAAATACTTGATAGCATTCTCTTATATTAGCTTAAAAAAACTGAAAGTCCAACTTTTTTCAGAAAATATTACACCAGCGAATCCATGTGATTCTTTTGCCAAGGGTGGCAGCGCAAAATTCGCTTAGTGGTCAAGCCTAAACCTTTGAAAGATCCATATTTTTCAATAGCCTGAACTGCATAATTTGAACAAGTCGGGTAAAAGACACATCGGCGCTTTTTCAGCCAATTTGGTCTTTTTTGGTATAAATTAATGGATTTTAGTAAGAATTGTTTGAATTTCATGCTCAATTTCCTCAATAGAACTAGATTTTTGCTTGAAAACAAAGGCTCCTTCTAGGCCAGCTGGCAGGTTTGATAGCTGTTTTTGTAGAGCCTGATAGCCCAATCTACGCAAAGCATTACGATCCACAGCCTTTTTCGCTATATTTTTAGGGGCTATAAAGGAAACCCGGGGTAGGGCCGAGCCCCCATTTAGCTTAAATTTAAAGGACAAAATGGAGGAATTTATAAATTTCCCCACTTTAAACACTTTTTCCACAATTTTAGTATCGGCTCTGTTTTTTTTAGCCAACATACTATTGAGTTATTTAGTAGAAACCGATAGTTTCTTTCTACCTTTCTGGCGTCTTCGCTTTAGGACCGCTTTGCCAGTTTTTGTACGAGATCGAACCAAAAAACCATGGGCCTTGGCTCGTTTTCTCTTTTTAGGATTATATGTGAATGACATATGGCTATATTATAACATTATTTCCTATTAGGCAAGTGATTTTATATTCAACTAACCCCTAAAAGCTAATCAGCTATAACCTTATTCAGTTATCCCCAGCTTTTCAACATGGTTAATAAGTTTTTGAAATTTTCATAAAAACTCAAAATAGTATATTATTTAGCCATGAATACGAAACAACTTTGGGATAATTGCCTAGCTGAGATTGAAGCGGGTATGTCTAAAGCAAACTTCAGTACTTGGTTTAAAAACACATCCATTGTCAAAGAAAGTGCTGGAATCATCTATATCGGGGTACCGAACGAATTTGTCCGAGACTGGCTCCAAAACAAATATCATAAACTCATCACCAAGACTATCGCCGACGCTTATGACAGCATGCGAGCTGTGGAATACTTGATTAGTAAGGTGGAAAACAAGAAACCAGACGCTCCGACCACCACTGAGGCTAGTTTCTTTGTGAATAAAGAACTTCCATTAAAAGACCTATATATAAATCCGGACGACAACCTAAACCCTCGCTATCAATTCAACTCTTTCATTGTCGGTACTTTCAATGAGTTAGCTTACGCTGCTTCACAAGCTATAATCGACAATCCAGGCACAAAATATAATCCATTTTTCATCTACGGCGGAACTGGCTTGGGAAAAACTCACCTAATCCAGTCAATAGGGAACAGTATCAAAGAAAAACACGCAAATAAAAAGGTTCATTATATTACTTTGGAAAAATTTGCGACTGATTTCGTAAACTCACTCCAAGGCAACAAGGCCAACTCGTTTAAAGAAAAATATCGCAAGTATGATCTATTAATTATCGACGATATTCAATTCATCGGTAAAATGGAAAAAATTCAAGAAGAGCTTTTCCACACTTTCAACACCTTTTACGAAAACAATAAGCAAATTGTCTTTTCTTCTGATAAACACCCAAATTATATTCCAGAATTAGCCGACAGATTAAAGTCTCGCTTTGCGGCGGGGATGATTGTCGACGTCTCTGAACCAGAATATGAGTCTCGTCTAGCTATCTTAAAGGTTAAATTAAACGAGCAGAATGTAATTTTAGACCAAGAGATAGTCGAATACATTGCCAGCGCTGTAGAAGGCAATATACGCGAACTAGAGGGTAGTCTAAACGTGATTGTTTGCCAATATCATCTCAAAAATAGACCGTTGACATTGCTCGAAGTAAAAAGTCTACTCAAAAATAGCATGAAGCCAAAGAAAAACATTGCTATAAAAGATGTGGTCAAGATGGTTAGTGAACATTACCAAATAGATGAAGCAGATATTTACGACAAAACACGAAAGAAGGAGATAGTTCGAGCTAGACAAGTGGTGATGTATCTACTTCGTGAAGACTTCAATGTATCCTATCCATTAATTGGGCAAAAACTTGGGGGAAAAGACCACACAACTGTGATACATTCCTGTTTAAAAATAAAATCTGACCTGAAAAACGACCCACAACTTATGGAGGAATTAGAGCAAATTAGAATAATGTTCAAATAAATTAAAAGTTATTAGACTGAAATTAAAATTAAAAAATCAAAACAAGCCATACTAAATAAAGTTAAAACCGAGTTATCCACTTATCCACACTACTAATAGTATTAATAGATTTTAAATAAATAGATATAAACAAATGAAACTAGAATGTTCTGTTGAAAAACTAAAGAGTGGAATTTCACAAGTAGAGCGAATCACTGGAAAGAATCTAACCCTACCAGTTTTGAATTCTATTTTACTGATTGCTTCTTCTAAATCTTTAAAACTTCGCGCTACCAACTTGAGCCTGGGTATTGAAGTGGAAATCCCAGCCA
>CAZHDU010000019.1:0-7003 GCA_964531535.1 uncultured Candidatus Saccharibacteria bacterium | reverse complement strand
GGTTTCCGATGAGGGACTGGTGGCTATCTCTGGGGCTACTTTGGGTGGGGTGTTTTCAAACATGTCTCAAAACGACACAGTGTTTTTGGAAGAAGATAACGGAAATTTGGTAGTTAAAACCAAAAAGAATCAAATCAAACTAAAATGCCAACCAAGTGAAGACTTTCCGACTATCCCTCGGGTGGCTGGATCTACTTTTGAAATAGAATCAAAAAAGATAATGGATGGTATAAAGTCGGTTTACTACAGTTCTTCTCCTTCAGATATAAAGCCAGAAATTTCTAGTGTGTTTATTTACACCAACGAAGACAATCTGGTTTTTGCGGCTACTGATTCATTTCGATTAGCTGAGAAAAAAATTAAGGTAAAGAAAATAGAAGAAATAACTGGTATTTTAATTCCGTTTAAAAATGTCTCAGAGATACTCAGAATATTTGGAGATATGGGTGGAAATGTAGAAGTTTGTTTTAATAAAAACCAAATATCTTTTTCAACTGAAAATATCTACCTAACCTCTCGAGTTATTGATGGAGTTTTCCCAGATTACCGACAAATTATCCCAAAGAAGTCTGAAACCACAGCAATAGTCTTGAAACAAGATTTATTAAACGCTCTTAAACTATCCAATATCTTTTCAGATAAATTTAACCAAATTAACTTAACTGTAAAACCAGAAGAAAAAGTTTTTGAGTTGTCTTCGGTGAATCACGACGTCGGTGAAAACAAGACCAACTTAGATGCCGCTTTGAATGGGGAAGAGGTGACCCTCGGATTTAACTATAAATATTTTTTAGATTGTTTTCAGTCGGTGACTACTGATAGTGTGCTTATAAAATTTTCTGGACCAGCATTACCGATTGTGGTTTCTCCGGTTTCAGACACTTCTTTTACATATCTAATCATGCCGATGAATCGGTAAGCAAATGATTGAGATTAAAGACTTATTGGCCAGGTGGAGCAATATTCTTCTCTCGGGTGAAGCCAAAAAAGAAACTGTCCGAGGAATAATCTCAAATATTATCGGAGTGCCGATTAAGTCTGAAGATATAAAACTAAAAAACAATACAGTTTATTTAAATATAAAACCGATTTATAAGAGCGAAATCTTTCTCAAGAAAGAAAAAATTGACGCCAAGCTCGAAGAAATATTTAACGAACGAGCACCGCGAGAAATTCACTAATAATTTACATTAAAAATTGCTGAAGTTTCTCCACGATTTTCTACACTGTCGTAAGAAATTAATTTTATTTCGTTTTTAGTTTGGAGATTATCTAGATCTTTAGGCGAGAAAGAAAAGACGAAAGGATATTCAATTGTGTCCATAAAAGTATCGTTGATAAATACGTCTATTCTCTTGAGTGGATAAATTCCGACGCTGTTTATTTTAAGCGTGATGAGCTGATTGGCCCCGTAGCTAGTGAATGAGTTTGGTTCTAAGATGGAAACTTTTGGTTTTTTGGCTTCAGTGTGGACGTCATCAACCATAGTAGGTTTATTGAATATCGTGACGTTTGGATATTTATAACTATTTTGTGCCCACCAAGTTTGAATTGGTATTTCCCAGTGACTAAACTGTGCGTTATCACTAGGGTTTGTTGGTGGGTTGCCCAAGATATTACTTCGATCTACCCAGTAGAGGATAGAGTGGACATTGGTTAATACTCTCTCTTCCCGAGTTTCTGGTGGAGTGAGTTCAGTGGCTAGTTTTCCAGAAATTTTATCAACGAAAAAGTTTTCATTACCTTGCCAGAATCCACGAAGCACCGGTTTGACTTCCATCGGATCTAAATCCAGATTTGGTTTTTCAAATTTTTCATCTGGTAGAATCTTTAGAGCTTCGTTTATAAACTTATTCCAGATTGGACCAGCCAGAGCCGCACCTCCTTTTTTCATCGGAGTGTTGTCGTTGTTTCCAGCCCAAGCCCCGACGACGATGGATGGGGTATAGCCGACAGTCCACGCATCTTTATTGTTGTTGGTGGTACCAGTTTTTACAGCGACATCTTTGCCGGGGATATACAGCACTGAGTGTGAACCAAAAGTTGGCACGCGAGCTGGTTCATCTTTTAATATGTCTGAAATCATTAAAGCGGTATTTTTTGGTAAGACTTCTTGAGGGTGTTGTGAATATTCTTCGAGGACTCTTCCACTACCATCTTCAACTTTTAAAATTCCAGTGTATGGATTTCTGACACCATCATTAGCAAAAACTCCATAGGCGGAAGTTATATCGAGTAAGCTGACTTCACCGCCTCCGATAACCAATGTGAGACCATATCTACTTATGTCGGATAGACTACTGATGCCCATGTCTTCAGCGGTCTTAAGTGAATCTGAAAGCCCAGCTAGATAAAATAATTTTACAGCAATCACGTTGATAGATTGAGCCAGTGCGTCTCTCAAAGTCATCGGTCCACGAAATTTTCCATCATAGTTGTTTGGCATATAACAATCGGCTTGGTTGTGTCCAGGCAAGGCCTTGCCATAAGCGTTGCAGGTGCTTTGAAATTCAGTAGGCAGGTCAAAGAGCACAGTGCTAGGTGTAAACCCCTTATTGAAGGCTGTAGCGTAAATAAACGGCTTAAAAGAAGAGCCTGGTTGTCGGTTGGCAGTGGCTACGTTGAAATTTCCATCAATTTCTTTATCAAAATAATCTCGCGATCCGACCATGGTTAAAATCTGTCCGGTTTTTGGATCGATAGCCACCAGAGCGCCGTTGGTTCCGTTCCAATCCTTGGCGTTTTTCATAGCGACTTCTTTTACAAATTCTTCACCCTTGGTTTGGAGGTTTAGATCGAGAGTGGTGGTCACTTTTAGTCCACCTTGTTCCACCATATCTGCACCATATTTTTTTTCTAAATAATCTTTTATAAAAAATACAAAGTGGGGCGCGCGGATACTGTTGGCTGTTTGAGGCACAAAAGTGACCACCTCAGCTTTAGCGCTATCGTGTTCAGCTTTGGTGATAAATTTTAATTCCTCCATGCGCGACAAGACTAAATTCTTTCTAGCTTCGAGTTGAGCTTTGTTTTTACCATAAGGGGATAAGGTGGTCGGAGACTGGGGGATAGCCGCGAGATAGGCTGCTTGGCCCAAGGTTAAATCCGCGGCGCTTTTATTGAAGTAAGATTTACTAGCTTCTTCGATTCCATAAATAGTTCCTCCATATGGAGCTTCGTTTAGATAGTATTCCAATATTTTTTCTTTCGGCATCGAGTTGTCGATCTTGATAGCCAAGACCCACTCTTTGATTTTGCGAGAGTAAGTTCGCTTTTGGGTGAGTAGTGTATTTTTTACCAATTGTTGAGTGATAGTCGATCCACCTTGGGTTTTTCCAGTACCTAAAAAGTTTGAGAGCACGGCGCGGGCGATAGAAGATAGGCGGATGCCATTGTGGTTATAAAAATCTGAGTCTTCAATGGCCACAGTCGCGTTTTTGATATTGGCACTCATCTTGTCGAAGGTGATATAGGTTCGCTTTACGTCTTGGTGGATGTCATACAAGAGATTTTCACCAGTTCTATCGTATATTTTTGTAGAATTTTCTATTTTTCGGTCTTCAAAAGAGTGAAAGTCAGGAATCTTAAAAGAAGATATCCAGAGGGTGACGATGCCCATGAATATAGCCCCCAGACCGAGCACAAAAAGAGCAATATTTTTCCAAAAAGTTTTGTTTCCTTTAAATTTTTTCATTACTTTAAGTATATCAATATTTATGATATTATTCGACTATGAATCCCGTTAGAAGTTAACTATCGGGAATAGATTATAAATTTAGGTATTATTAGGATAACTTCTAACGGGATGAAAGTAATTACAGATGAAAAGAAAATTGATGAGCTCTTGAGCCGAGGGGTAGAGAACACCTATCCATCTAAAGATGAGCTTAGAAAAGCCCTACTTGCTGGGAAAACCCTTTCTATTTATAACGGTATTGATCCGACAGGCCCTAGTTTACACATTGGCCACGGATCTACTCTTTTGAAACTACGAGAGCTGCAAGACTTGGGCCACGAAATAATATTATTAATTGGTGACTTTACTGGTAGAATTGGTGACCCGACTGATAAATCAGCCACCAGAAAACAGCTTTCCACTAAAGAAATAAAAAATAATTTAAAAAATTACACCAAACAAGCTGGCAGTATTTTAGATATGAAAAAAGTAAAGGTTAAATTCAACAGTACATGGTTGAGTAAACTTTCTTTTGAAAAATTAATTGAAATTGCTTCTGAGTTTACTGTTCAGCAAATGATCGAGAGAGATATGTTTGCAAAAAGAATCAAAGAAGGCCACCCAGTTCACTTGCATGAATTTTTTTATCCATTAATGCAAGGCTATGATTCTGTGGCGATGGATGTCGATATGGAAATTGGGGGGAATGATCAAACTTTTAATATGTTGGTTGGACGGACGATGGTGAAAAATCGTGGTAAGGAAAAATATGTACTAACTACAAAACTTCTCGTTGACCCAACTGGCAAGAAGATGGGTAAAAGTGAGGGGAATATGGTGACGTTGGAAGATGAGCCAGAAAACATGTTTGGCAAGGTTATGAGTTGGCCGGATTCACTTATGCCATTAGCTTTTGAAATATGTACACGTGTGTCAACTGCTGAAGTTTCAGTTTTGACTTCGGGTAATCCCATGGATGCTAAAATAACTTTAGCCTACGAGATAGTAAAAATTTATCACGGTGAAAAGAAAGCTACACAAGCTAAAGAAAATTTCCGAAATACTTTCCAAAAGAAAGAAATTCCAGATGAGATGGAAGAGATTGTGGTCAAAGTAGGGGAGGCCTTGAGTGAAGCCCTGGTCGCCGGGAAGGTCTTGCCTTCCAAGAGTGAGTGGCGCCGACTGGTCGCTGGAAAAGCTATCCACGACCTGGTCAAAAACACTCACATCGAAGATGTCGATCTAAAAGTAAGCGAAGACCTCAAGCTCAAGATTGGTAAAAAGAAATTTATTCAGGTGAAAGTAAAATAACCCCTCTCGGGGTTATTTTTATTTTAGTGGAATCTATTGTCGGGATCATCATCGTCTCCGCCAAAATCTAAACCATCTTCTGGTATATCATCCAATGGTTCATCGAGATCATCAGCATCATCATCGCTGATGTGAAAACCATGTTCCGCTAATTCTTTTTCATCTTCTTCTTGATACATAAAAAAGTTTTTTATAAATATCTTAATAATAATTTAAACCTAATTCATTTGCTCACTCTTTTGTAACAAAAACTAAAAATCTTGGCAATAGTTTGTGTGGATAACTTGGTTTGGTTTATGGTCGGATGTGGGCAAGAGCAGTGAGGGCGACAGCGACAGCATCCATCTCGTCGTCTGATTTTTTGGTGACATCGATGGCGACCAACATTTTTACCATTTTAATTATTTGCTCCTTGCTAGCTTTTCCATAGCCAGTGGTGGCGACTTTGATCTGGGGAGGGGAGAATTCGTGGATTTTTAAATTCGCCTTAGTAGCTTCATAGATGACCACTCCGCGAGCCTCGGCCACGTGCATGACTGTCTTTTGGTTGGTGGTCAAAAAGAGTGTCTCGATGGCCAAGACTTCGGGTTTGTATTTTTTAATTACTCGCGAGACTTCTTGACCGATTAAAACCAAGCGCTCACTGAAATCCAACTTAGCTGAAGTTTTAAAACAAGTTGAAAAAACCACGCGTTCTTTACCCTGAGCAAGGTCGAAGGGTTTCTCCACTACCGCGATTCCTAGTCTTTCAAATCCAGGGTCTATGCCTAAAACTATCATGAGGTAATTTTAACATTAATTCAAAAATAGAGCGGGCTTGACATATAGCATTAATAGTTATACTCTAATTTTAGAAGCTCCTCCTGCCGTCACTGGACTTCTTCTTCTACCTCCCGCGCGCTGAGGGCGTGAGCTACTGGTTTCGCAGAATCAGCAAGTTCCCTTACAAAGTGAGCGATCAGTCTGGGAAACTGATAAGTCTCCACCTCAATTCGTTATCTTCCGACGCAAGTCGGTATCCACCGAGAGGGGCTCCACACGAGCCCCTCTTATTAATTTTAGGCAAGGTTTTCCTTGCTTTTTTATTTGGGAGGGTTTAATATTTACCTTAACTTACAGTTCTTTGACTTAGTGTATCCGCCGGATACACGGGTAATTGGACTGGGGGTCTAACCAGAAAGGACCATATGCCTGTGAAGAAGAACAACAGCAAGATCTAGGACTCGAAGAAGAAGGTAGGTCGTTTAGCGGTTGGAGCGGATTTGTAAACCTGAGGGTGCTTGTAACCCCGAGGGTGCGTAACTAAGTCTAGCGCCTACCTAGACGATCCGTCTCCAACCCCTGTATTCTTTCAGGATAAAAAAGAAATCTCTCTGAGCAATCAGAGAATCCAGGTCGCAACCGACCACCCTAAAAGGGTCTTCCGTTGCGACCTTTTTTAGTGCCAATTTTTTTAGTATTGCTTTATGAATTTTTTTTATATATTGTATGTGTAATGTAGTACACGAGCCAAAGTTGATACAGAGGCTCGGCTTTCATAAGGGTGGTGGAGTGGGTTTGTTTTCTCTGAGGGTTCCCACTCCACCACCTGCGTATTTTTTTAAGGCGCCGACTTGGGGCCTTTCCTATTTACTTTTAATTTCAAAAAAATTATAGTTATCTTAACTCACAGTTCTTTGACTTAGTGTATCCGCCGGATACACGGGTAATTGGACTCGGAGTTAATCTGAGGAAAAAACGAATGATGAAGATCAACAAGAACAACAACGGCAACGACACGGCCACGAAGAAGAAGTAGATCGCTTCGTTGCGGCTTCAGGGTGTAGGGGGCTCGCAAGGGCCCCCTACATTTTCAAAATCTTGTTTTCTTCATTGAATCATCGCTGGCTTGCCAGCACAAAAAGGGCCGTAGTTTTGACCCAACAGGAATTGCTACGGCTTTTCATTTTGCCAATTTTAAAATTCCCCTCTTGAGGGGTGGCTTTAGCCGGGGTGGAAATTCGTCCACCTCCCCCT